>NZ_JAVDUS010000044.1:0-1050 GCF_031456485.1 Bacillus sp. 3255 | reverse complement strand
TCATTATAAAATTGGATAAAAGCCTCAATTCGTTGTTGAGCTTCTTCAATCGAACGGATATCATATGGGTAGAGCGCTTCCGCTTTAAGATGCGAGAAGAAGCTTTCCATAGCGGCGTTGTCTAAACAATTGCCGCGACGCGACATGCTGATTTGGGCGCCAACCGTAGGCAGCATGTCGTGGTAAGCATGAGACGTGTACTGGAATCCTTGATCGCTGTGAACGATCAGCCCGGTCACGTCTTTATGCTGTTTAAAGGCCTTCTCAAAGGTCTTTATCACTAACTCATTGTCGTTGCGATGACTGATGTGAAATGCGACAATGTCGTTGCCGTATAGATCCTTGATGGCCGACAAGTAAAGTCGCTGATCTCCTACGCGGTACTGTGTGACGTCGGTAACCCATTTGTTATTCGGCTTTGCTGCCGTAAAATCTCTATTTAACAAATTTGGAGCAACTCGACCATCTGACTTCATAACTTGATATGCACTAAAATACGGACGTTTAGCTCGAATAATAGAACGAATACCGAGTTCTTGCATAATGCGCAGAACCTTCTTGTGGTTCACTGTTTGGTCATGCTGTCGTTTTAGTTCAGCTGCAATCCTTCGATAACCATATGTGCCCCTCCGTAGGTCGTATACAGCTTGAATGAGTTTCTTAACCTCCCTATCTGGGTCTTGTTCTTTACGGTTCAGATAGCGATAGTATGAACTTCTCCAGACGCCCAATATCTTGCAGAGCTGCACCACCGGATATATGTTTGATGCTTCTTCGATGATGGCGTACTTTCCTCTTACACCTCCCGTTTCCAGATTTCCAAGCACTTTTTTAACATCGCATTTTCTCTTTCGAGTTTCTTATGTTCGCGATCCTTGTCGATATACTCCGTTCTACGGCCTCGCTGATCGAGTAGACCAAACTCTCCCTGCTCACGGTATTTCCTCATCCACTTCTTTACACGATCTTTATCTTGAATGGCTAGATGCTCCGTGATTTGTCGGTACGTCCATTTTTCCACTAGATGCAGACGTATCGCCTCAAGCTTCG
>NZ_JAVDUS010000042.1:0-1539 GCF_031456485.1 Bacillus sp. 3255 | reverse complement strand
ATGAGGTGGAGGTCAGATATGCTGCCCGACAGGATCTTTGTCCGTAAGTTTAGTGCCTTTCCGACTCATCCGTGCTTCTTGTTATCTTGCTGTGCTTTGGTCATCAACATAAAAAGCGATCATTAAGCTGCTTGTGGTATCTCCGTAAATCGAGGGATATCCTGAATCATCTTCTCTTCACTAAACTCATGGCCCTTCTGCAAGATACCGAAAAGAATGCGTATGAGTTTGTTACATAACGCGATGAGAGACTGCATCTTCTTTAATGGATTCACAGGCCGTTTCGTGTAATACTCGTGTAGGGTTCGAAAGGCTGCATTTTTAGCGACTAGCGGCATTATCACTCTAAAGAGCAGAGCACGAAGGCGTTTCCTGCCTCTCTTTGTGATCCTGGTTTGTCCTATATGTGTGCCGGATGAATTTGTTTTCAAATTCAGTCCAGCAAGCTTTGTGATCTGTTTTGGATGACGGTACTGGTCAATGTCTCCTACCTCTGCTAAAAAGCCAGCGATCGTATCCCGGCCAATTCCTTTTATGGCCAATATTTGCTTCACATGAGGGATCTGCGCTAGCAGTTCATCTAACTTTACTTCCAATTCCTCAAGCTTGTTCTTAAGCCATTCGTACTGTGTTAGCAACAACTTTAGCTCCATTTTAGCCAGCTCAGAACCTTGCTTGATACCAACAGAACAGCCGGCTGCTGCCTTTAGACTCTGTATTCGACCTAGACCAAGCCCACGCTTTGCAGCCTCCCTTAAATGCTGCAGCAACGTCTCGTCTGGCACAGAAACAAGCTCATATGGCAGTAGATTGAGGCTTAGCATCTGGATGGCAGACTTGCACTCCCAGTCCTTAAATACCGTCAGAAACTCTGGAAAATACCGATCTAGCCAATTATGGACACGTAATTGTACAACACAAAGGTCAGTTGTCAGGTGCTCGCGAATTTTCATGGCTTCCCTCAGTTCGCCATAAACACCTTGAGGAAGGCTCGGTACAGCGTATCTCCCGTCTTTGACCAACTGTGCGATAACTTTTGCGTCCTTAATGTCATTCTTTGTTGGGGAATTGTCATCTAATTCTTTACTTTTCTTTACGTATAGTGGGTTCACTACGCCGTATTTTACTTGCTCTTCTTCAAGAAAATGGGCTAGGTTTAGCCAGTAGTGACCCGTTGGTTCCATACCAACTATAACGTCCTTGAGCCCTTGCTCCGCCGCAATCTTCCTAAACCAGCTCACAAATAATTCAAAGCCTTCTCGATTATTTTCAAACGTGAGTGGCTTCCCGAACTCGACCCCGCGGAAGTCTTGAGCTCGCGCCACATGTCTAAACTTTGCGATGTCGACTCCGATAATTAAGGTAGAAAAAGTGATTTGATTAATTCGTTCATTTTGAGTAGAATGCATGTTGTAGTCTCCTTTGGTTTTGTTTTTGGATCCGACGCTGGCCAGCATCAGGGATCCCTAAACATCATACCAAGGAGTCTTTTTATTTCTCAAATCTCGTATTTCCTCATAATAGGAATGCTGCCCGTTA
>NZ_JAVDUS010000041.1:0-10740 GCF_031456485.1 Bacillus sp. 3255 | reverse complement strand
GCTAACGGACACAGATGCGCTTATTCGGCGATTCCCCGCAGATTTATAACGCTAACGGACTGCTGCGACGCTATTCCGCCAATTTGACCCGATTTCGCCCTCGTAATCGGCAAATAGGGTCCTCCGTGTCCGTTAGACCCGCAACACGGCGGTTCCACATTAACGGCCGTGGAGTCCGTTAGATCTGCTCGCCGCAGCCGCTCCCGGCTAACGGACACAGATGCGCTTATTCGGCGATTCCCCGCAGATTTATAACGCTAACGGACTGCTGCGACGCTATTCCGCCAATTTGACCCGATTTTGCCCTCGCAATCGGCAAATAGGAGCCCCCGTGTCCGTTAGACCCACGACACAGCGGTTTTCTCCACATTAACGGCCGTGGAGTCCGTTAGATCTGCTCGCCGCAGCCGCTCCCGGCTAACGGACACAGATGCGCTTATTCGGCGATTCTCCGCCGATTTATAACGCTAACGGACTGCTGCGACGCTATTCCGCCATTTCAACCCGAATTCACCCTCGCAATCGGCAAATAGGAGCCCCCGTGTCCGTTAGACCTACGACACAGCGATTTTCTCCACATTAACGGCCGTGGAGTCCGTTAGATCTGCTCGCCGCAGCCATGCCACCTCCCGGCTAACGCCGCTCCGCTCCGCCTCGTCCCGTCTAACCCCGCAAAAAAAGATGCCCCAGACGCTCAAACGGCGTCCGGGACATCCTCTCATTTTACACTTCAAAGGAACTCTTCAGCGAAACAATCAAATTAAACACCAGTTTATCGCTGGTCGTATGCTTCGGATCCACGTTGAAATAACCGTGGCGAAAAAATTGGAACTTATCGTGCGGCTTCGCATCCTTCATATTCGCTTCCACGAAACCTTGCACGATCGTCAGCGAGTTCGGGTTGAGATTCTCCAGGAAAGATGCGTTCTCATCCTCTTCATCGTCCAGAATGAGCGGCTCGTAGAGACGGAACTCCGCCGGCACAGCCGTTTTCGCATCGACCCAGTGGATCGTGCCCTTCACTTTACGGCCTGTAAAGCCGCTGCCGCTCTTCGTCTCGACATCGTACGTACAGTGCAGCTCCACCACTTTGCCGCTGGCATCTTTGACGAAGTCGTTGCACTTGATGAAGTACGCGTTCTTCAGGCGCACTTCGTTGCCGGGAAATAACCGGAAATATTTGTTCGGCGGGTTTTCCATGAAATCATCTTGCTCGATGTAGATCTCACGGGAGAACGGAATTTGGCGGTGCCCCATCTCCGGGTTCTCCGAGTTGTTCTCCGCATCCAAATACTCCACGCCATCCTCCGGATAGTTCGTGATGATAACCTTGAGCGGGTTCAGAATGCCCATCGTGCGCAGAGCCTTCAGCTTCAAATCCTCGCGGATGAAATGATCGAGCATCTTCGCATCGACGGTGCTGTTGCTGCGGGCCACGCCGATCTCACGGGCGAAGTTGCGAATGGATTCCGGCGTGAAGCCTCTGCGGCGCAGTCCGGAAATGGTCGGCATCCGCGGATCGTCCCAACCGTCAACGGCCTTCTCGTCTACGAGCTGCTTCAGCTTTCTTTTGCTCATCACGGTATTGGTCAGGTTCAGGCGGGCGAACTCGTATTGTCTAGGCACATTCGGCATCTCGCACTCGCGGATGACCCAGTCGTAGAACGGGCGTTGGTCCTCGAACTCCAGCGTACAGATGGAATGCGTAACGCCTTCGATTGCGTCTTCAATCGGATGCGCATAAGCGTACATCGGGTAGATGCACCATTTGTCCCCGGTGTTGTGATGATGCGCATGAACGACACGATAAATGACCGGATCGCGGAAGTTGATATTCGGAGAAGACATATCGATCTTCGCGCGAAGCACGCGCTCGCCGTCCTTGAACTCTCCTGCGCGCATCCGTTCGAACAAAGCCAAGTTCTCCTCCACGCTGCGGTCGCGATGCGGGCTGTTCGTTCCGGGCTGTGTCAGCGTCCCGCGCGTCTCGCGGATTTGATCGGCCGTTTGGTCGTCGACGTAGGCCAGGCCTTTGCGGATTAACAGCACCGCACGGTTGTACATTTCCTCGAAATAATTCGATGCAAAAAAGAGGCCGTCCCATTGGAATCCCAGCCAAGCGACGTCGGCTTTGATGGATTCTACATACTCGGTATCTTCCTTAACGGGATTCGTATCATCAAAACGGAGGTTCGTCAGTCCTTTGAACTCATCCGCCAATTCGAAATTGAGAACAATCGACTTCGCATGTCCTATATGAAGGTATCCGTTCGGTTCTGGGGGGAATCGGGTAACGATCTGGCTGACTTTGCCTGAATTTAAATCTTCGATTACAATGTTCTTAATGAAATTGGACGTCGTGCTCGTAGGAGTCTTCGTTTCCATATTGTGCCAGCCTTTCTCCCAATGGTTAAAGTTTTATTTTCTATCATACACTAAAACTTACTAAAATATAAAGGAGCCCGAGCGATGGAGACTTTCGAACACTATCTGGATAAATACGCCGAACTGGCCATCCGTGTAGGATTAAATGTACAAAAAGACCAAACGGTCGTTATTATGACCCCGATTGCTTGTGCCGATTTCGTGCGAAAGCTGGCCAAGAAAGCCTATGAGGCTGGTGCCAAAGACGTGGTCGTCGACTGGGATGACGATGAAGTGAAGGCGCTGCGCCTCAAACATGCGCCGGAGTCCACACTGCGCGAGTACCCGATGTGGCGGGCGAAAGGGCTGGAAGAGATGGCGAAGAACGACGCCGCTTTCTTGCAAATCTACGCCCCCAACTCCGATCTGCTGAAAGATGTAGATCCGGAACGGGTTGCCGTCTCCTCCAAAACCGCGGCTACGGCGCGCGAAGGCTTCCTCAACTATATGAGGAACAATCAAGTAAGCTGGTTGATGGTTTCTTACCCGACGGCGGAATGGTCCGCCAAAGTATTCCCGAATTTGAGCGAAGAGGAGCGCGTTCGGAAGCTGTGGGAGCAGATTTTCAAGCTGACCCGCGTAGACAACGACGATCCGGTCGCCGCATGGAACCGGCATGTCGCCACGTTAACCGGCAAAATGAATATGCTGAACGATAAAAGATATAAGCAGCTCCATTTCAAATCCGAGGGAACCGACTTGTATATCGAGCTTGCGCCCAAGCATCTGTGGGTTGCCGCGGGAAGCGAAACGGAGAAGGGCACTTTCTTCATCCCGAACATCCCGACGGAGGAAGTGTTCACCATGCCGGCCAAAACCGGCACGAACGGGACCGTACGCAGCACCCTGCCGCTTAGCTACCAAGGATCCTTGATCGACGGATTCACCCTCACCTTCGAGAACGGCAAAGTGGTGAATGCCACCGCGGAAGTGGGGCAAGAAGTGCTGAACAAAATGCTGGACATGGATGAAGGCGCCCGATATTTGGGCGAGGTTGCTCTCGTGCCTTACGATTCGCCGATCTCCAAATCCGGATTGATCTACTATAATACCCTATTCGATGAAAATGCTTCCTGCCACATCGCGTTGGGCAACTCCTACCCGTTCACTATTGAAGGCGGTACTGGGATGAAGCCTGAGGAGCTGGCGCAGAACGGATTCAATAAGAGCTTAATCCACGTCGATTTCATGATTGGCTCCGCCGACATGGACATTGACGGACTCTTGGAAGACGGCACCCGCGAGCCGCTGTTCCGCAAGGGCAACTGGGTGTAAAACAGGATCACCCCAAAAGGAAAACCGCCGCGTCATGAACGACACCCCAATGATTAGATTCGATCTAACATTGAAGGTGCCCCTCACCATGACATGGCGGTTTTTTTTATCGTGCGAGGCTGGGCGGCAGACTTGGGACTACTGCGGATTTTTTCAGCACCCATCCGCCTTTCTTCCACTGCCATTCGGAGGTCACATAGCCGAGCGTATCTGCGTTCGAGATGCCGGTAATCCGCTGAACGCCTCTCAACTCACAGCGGCCGCTGCCTTCCTTGTCCACAGGCTTCAACAGGCTGTAGGCATCTACAGTGACAATGATCGGCTTAACGGGCTTCCCATCCTTGTAGACGCCGAACTGCTCATAGTCGTCCTTGCGGTCCTTAATGTCAATTTTGAACGAATTGCCGGTTTCCTGAATCTTCATGAGCACGACATAATTTTTCTTGAACGTGGCGGAGACGCGGAGCGGCACAGGCAGCGGGATCGCCGTCGGGACATTATTTTTTAGCGAGTACATATAAAAGCTGGACAACCCGCCACTGCCCCCGTTTTCGGCAGAGACATAAATCTGCGGCAGCTTGTCGCCGATGAAATCGCAGAACTGCATATTCGGGTTGTAGCCGCCCTGCAGCGGAATGACGACTCGGGTCTGCCCAGGGCTGGTCACCACGACGAACAGCTTATCGTAGTAGGGACTGCCCATGTCCAGCTTCGAACCGACGAGAGAGACGTTGTCGGGCTTGCCGTCTCCGGTTACATCGATGTCGCGGGTTTGGATCAACTGCCCCTGTTGTGCCGGTTCAGGCTGCTGGACCGGCGGAGGGAGCTCCTCATAGCCTGCCGCTCGGACCGCGCCCGCTCCTCCGAAGGAAAGGCAGCATGCCAGTAAGCCGGCCGTTACCGCACACAGAGCGGTTTTCACGCTTTTGGTCAACATATCCATCATCTAACTCCCTTGAACCTTAATTTGAATTCGGGCTTATTATTTCAAATTTTTCCAAGGGGTATTCCACTATGCCATCATCGGAGGACGTCGGACCTTGGTCGCCTGCTCGAAAGCGTAGGCCAAACCCAGCAGCTTCCCTTCACTGTAGGCTCCCGCTGCGAACATGACGCCCATCGGACCGTCCTTGGTGTAGCCGGCAGGTACGATAAGCAGCGGATACCCGGCCCGCGCCGCGATGTCGTAACCTTCGTCGCCGGGAAACAGCAGCGCATCCAGACTGTGCTCGGCCAGCACATGATCGATGCCTCCCGCCCGGGTCAGCTCCTGATATTTGGCCAAATTAGCGAGATACGCTTCTTCGGTGAGCGTACCGCTTGTCTCCTCCGACCAAATCAGCGTATTCTGCCCATAGACTAATGCCCGTGCGGCATGCTCTTCATTGAAGGCGATGATCTCCTGCAAGGAATGCACGGGTACGGAGGCGTCCAGCTTCGATAAGTAGTCGTTGAGGTCTTTTTTGAACTCGTAGCGCAGCACTTCGTAATTCCATTCCGCTTGCTCGCATGGCAGCGATACCGGGTCAATCACGATCGCCCCTTGCTCCCGCAGCACGTTCACGGCACTCTCGGCAATACGCCGCGCCTCACCGGACAAATCTTGGTAGAACCATCGTGGGATGCCGATTCTTGCGCCTCGCAAGCTGTCCGCATCCAGGAAGGCCGTGTAATCCTGCTGATACCGCCCTTCACTGGCCCGGCTTAAAGGGTCCCGCGCATCCACGCCTGTCATTGCGCCTAGCAGCAGCGCAGCATCCGTCACCGTCCGCGTCATCGGTCCGGGCGTATCCTGAGAGTGGGAAATCGGAATGATGCCGCTCCGGCTAAGCAAGCCCACCGTTGGCTTGAGGCCGACCAAGCTGTTATGGTGAGCCGGATTCACAATGGAGCCCGACGTTTCCGTGCCGACCGCCGCAGCGGCGAAGCTGGCGGCTGTCGCTGCCCCCGAGCCGGAGCTCGATCCGCCCACCTCAAATGTCCCGGGACCGTAAGGGTTCAATACTTGGCCTCCCCTGGAGCTGTAACCGGAAGGCATCGGCCCGGACATGAAATTCGCCCATTCCGTCATGTTGACCTTCCCGAGCAGCACAGCCCCTGCCTCTCGCAGCTTCGCGGCGATGAAGGCGTCCTCGGCGGCGCAGGATTCCGCAAGCGCCAAAGAGCCCGCACTCGTATGCATGCTGTCGCCCGTGTCGATATTATCCTTGAGCAGGATCGGAATGCCGTGCATAGGCCCGCGGCTGCCCTGCTTCCGCCGCTCCTCATCGAGCTGCTGTGCGATGTACAGCGCATCCGGATTAATTTCCAACACCGCGTTAATGCGGTTATTGAGCTTCTCTATTCTTTCTACATACATAGCGACCAGTTCGGCCGAGGAGATCTCCCCCGCTTCCATCGCTTGTTGCAGAGAGGTGATGTCAGTATCAACGATCCAATCTTTGTTCTCTTTCCCAATCAATTGCAATCCCTCCTCCAAGTTTCGAGACATGGCTACCTGAGTTATACTATACTCTGTGTATGGGTATTTATGGAATACACGTTCAGCGAGGGGGATCCTATTGCAGCTTATCAAACGAATCAAAGACAGCGATATCCTCGGCGGCGAGCCTGCATACTTAGATGTCGTATCGCGCTACGCGTCGAGAGGTGTTCTGGTGGATCGCGAGATGAACGTCGCGATGATGTATATGTCGGAAACAGATCTATATAAGCTGCCAGGCGGAGGCATCGAGAACGGCGAGCTTCCGGAGGATGCTTTTCTACGCGAGATTATGGAAGAAACCGGCTATGAGGCCGAAATCACACACGTCCTGGGGCGCATTGAAGAGCATAAGAACCGCAACGGCTTCATGCAGCTCTCCTACTGCTACATCGCTCAAGCCCAACATCTTGCCACAGCTCCCGCATTGACCAAAAAAGAAAGGCAGCTCGGCATGTACGTAACGTGGATGAACTTAAGCCAAGCCTTGGAAGTCATGAGCGAATCCCTGGCCAAATGCCGCCAGTACTCCCCTTCTTTCATGCTGTTGCGAGATAAAACCATCCTGGAACAGGCCTTCGGCATCATCGCCGGACAGCGGAGTCCTGAATAGATCTAATGCAAATCAGTGAGGTGCTTCTTTTTGAAAATCGATCGTCTGCTTGCCATTACCATGCTGCTGCTGAATCGCCGCCGAATAAGCGCGAAGGAGCTCGCAGAGCGCTTCGAGGTATCGCTGCGCACCGTGTACCGGGATGTAGAAGCCATTAATCAGGCGGGGATTCCCATCGTGTCCTATGCCGGCTTAAGCGGCGGTTATGAAATCATGGACCAGTACCGGCTGGAACGCCAATTCCTGTCCCTGGAAGAGTTGCAATCGATCATTGTCGGGCTCAAAGGGATCCGGTCCACCGTCGGCGAACAGGAAATCGGCAATCTGCTCGATAAAGTCGGCGCGCTCGTCGCCAAATCGGAGATGAATACCGCAAGCCGGCTCGACAATCAACTTATTATCGATATGAATCCATGGCGTCAAGACAGCCAAGACCAAGAGAAGCTGGGCAGGCTGCGCACAGCCATCAAGGAATCCAAACAAATTACCTTCCAGTATATTTCATCCCAGAGCGAACAGTCCGTTCGCACGGCGGAGCCGATGAGCATCGTCGCCAAGGGCTTCGGCTGGTATCTGTACGGCTACTGCCTGCTGCGCCAGGATTACCGTACCTTCCGGCTATCCCGGATGAAAGAAATCGAAGTGCTGGACCAAACCTTCGAACGAAGAGCCGACGTCGCCCAGCCCCTCCAGCATGGCTGGGGCCAATGGGACTCTAGGGCTCTGATCACCATGGTGCTCCATGCACAACCCAGCATCCGAGCCCAGATCGAGGATTATTTCCAAACCAAGCAGATTGCCTATCAGCCTGACGGCTCCATGATCGTTACCGCCCAACAACCGAACGAGCCCTGGCTGCACAACATGCTGCTCGGCTTCGGACCTGGCGTACGCATTCTCGAGCCCTCGCATCTGGCGGCCGTGATCAAAGAGAAAGCCGAAAAAATTGTAGCGCTCTATTCCTAACACTGACAGGATGTTGTCAGTCAGGGTGCCTATAATGAGGATATATCCCATTCAAGGAGGCTTCCCTTATGTTTACTACTATTCTAGATTTCGTTAACGAGTGGAACCATGAATCCAAAACGACTCAGCGCGTACTAGATACTTTGACCGACGCGTCCCTTGCCCAGCGTATTGCGCCGGATTTCCGTTCGCTCGGCCAATTGGCTTGGCATATCGCCACGACGATCCACGAGTTCACGACCCGTACGGGCCTATCGTTCGAAGCGCCTGAAGGCGGCGAGCTTGCGCCGGCCTCGGCCAGCGTGATTGCCGATACATATCGGTCGCAAGTTGCAGCGTTAACCGGCGCGATCCAATCCCAATGGACGGATGCCAAGCTTACGGAATCCAGCGACATGTACGGCGAGATGTGGCCTAATTCACTGGCGCTGCGCATGCTGATCTCGCACGAAATTCATCACCGTGGCGAGATGATCGTGTTGATGCGCCAAGCCGGACTGCGCGTGCCGGATGTGTACGGCCCGACCCGCGAGGATTGGCTGGAACGGGGCATGCAGCCGCTCGTGTAATCGGGCGGTACGGACCTTCACGGGGATTGGGATAAATTTGGAAGAGTGGGGGAAGAGTAAGGGAGCTTAAGATTCTACGCTCGGAGCGTGACTCGATTGCTCGACTTTATTCACACACAGGAAACTTTGACAGCCGCCGAATGGGCCATGCGGGCCATCGTAGGCTACATCTTCCTGCTCATCGTAGCCAAATTGCTGGGGCAGCGTTCCATCTCCCAGCTCCGATTTCTAGATTTCATAATTGCGCTTATTCTGGGCAATATTATTGCCCACCCCTTGTCCGACGAGCGCTTGTCGTTAACAGGCTCCATGATAACCACCACTGTGCTCGTGGCTCTGTATATCATCACCTCATGGCTCGGATTAAAATGGAACTTCCTGAAGCATTACCTCGATCCGGCGCCTCTGAAGCTGATCCAGCACGGTCAGATCATCATGCGAAACTTGGGCAAAGCCCGTATTTCAGTCGACCATCTCTTCTCGGAGCTGCGCAAACAGCAAATCGAAGATATCCAGAAGGTCGCTCTCGCCCTGTGGGAAACCGGGGGCACTATCTCCTTCTTCCTGGAGTCCCAGTATCAGGCCGTTACGCCGAAGGATTTGAATATCCCTACCGCCCCTTTCTCACTGGTCAAGCCTGTTGTGGTAGAAGGAACGACGAATGCCGCCATGCTGACCGAGCAGGGGAAGAACCAGGCGTGGCTGGAGGAACAAGTTCATCATGCACAACTTGACCTCCAAGATGTCGTTCTGGCCACCATCGACGACCAGCACCAAGTGCGCATCTACACCGAAGCGGATACGAACGGACAGGACGAGCTTCCTCCTTCTTGAGGGGCTCGTCTGGCCGTTATCCCCGTGTCCGGGCCGTCTTGACCGGTATGAGCCGCTTGAGCAGCATCGCCGCCTTCCTTGCTAAGGCAGCGCAAAAGGCATCAGCATGCCCACCGTCACGCGCTGAGACAATACCGGCATGGCATCCCCCAAAGCGAGCTGCAGACCGACGGTGTAACGGAATCGGGTACCCGGTGATGTTTCTCCCGGATCGGGACATTTTGAACGCGGCTTCGAGCTTCTCCTTCCTTAACGAACAAACCGCCCAGCTGCGGCGCTGTACTCGAAGCTTCAGCTTCAAGTATCCAGCGACTAAGGCTAAGCGGCTTAACGCCAAAATAAACTTACGTATGGCTGAAGCGCTTCTCGATCTGTTTGCTGATCACCATCGAAACGCCGATAAATAACACCACATAAACGAGCCGTGCGGGGCTCTCGATAAACCGGTGAATATCGTAACCGATGAAAGACACCGACATCACCATCACCGCTTTGCCGGCAAGAACAGCCACCAGGAACGACCGAAACCTCATCCCGACCAGCCCGGCCGCCATATTAATGACGACGAACGGCCCCACCGGAAACAAACTGAGCAGGAACACATAATTGAAAGCCTGTCTGCGCGCCCAGACGAGGCTTTTTTGCACCTTTGGCTTCTGCGACCAACGCACCAGATAGGGGTGGCCCGCCACCTTTTTCACAATTGCAAACGTCACCAGGCATCCGCTAACAATGCCGATCCACGAGTACAGAAAGCCGAGCCACAGCCCGTATACGGCAGCGTTGACGCTAATGATAACAAGCGTGGGCAGCGGGGGAACGAACGACTTCATAAATGGAAGTAAGAGACCTGGCAACGGACCTAATGAGCGGTACTTTTCGAGCAGCAACGCCAAATTCTCCTCCGTCATGTAGGACAATAACTCTGAAATACCCATGAGGGACCACACCCACCTTGCTGAACTATAAAACTCGGCGGACACACCGCCTTCTATAGGCATGATAGCATATTTTGCTGGAGCGCGGCAGTTTCTGCCGGTGCAGCCGGGACGGTGCGGTGCGGAACGGCTTGAGCAGTTGCTGACACTGGCTCTAAGGCGGGCAGAGGATGCTCGGATGGGAGATGGGGTTGCTAAAGGTGCAGGCTGCACTTGATGCGCGGGAGCGAGCTTGGCGCGAAAGCTGGTTGCGGCCAAGCGGCGGGTTGCAGCCAGAGGCGGCGAAAGCAGATTACGACAGGATGGCTGGTCACGCCTCAGCTGCGGCAGTATGGAGGCTAACTTCTGGGGCTGCGGGAAAGCAGATTACGACAGGATGGCTGGTTACGGCTCAGCGGCGGCAGTATGGAGGCTAACTTCTGGGGCTGCGCGAAAGCAGATTACGACAGGATGGCTGGTCACGGCTCAGCGGCGGCAGTATGGAGGCTAACTTCTGGGGCTGCGCGAAAGCAGATTACGACAGGATGGCTGGTTACGGCTCAGCGGCGGCAGTATGGAGGCTAACTTCTGGGGCTGCGCGAAAGCAGGTTACGACAGGATGGATGGTCACGGCTCAGGGGCGGCAGTATGGAGGCTAAC
>NZ_JAVDUS010000040.1:0-13190 GCF_031456485.1 Bacillus sp. 3255 | reverse complement strand
TCCGCCGCTAAGCACCGAAGTGCTCCGCTCGACTTGCATGTATTAGGCACGCCGCCAGCGTTCGTCCTGAGCCAGGATCAAACTCTCCATAATAGCTGAACATAGCTGAGAGACTTTGATCTACGATCAAAGATCCCTATATTACGCTCATTTATTGAAAGCTGAATAGCTCAAATGACTTGCTAGCGAGATTGTTAATCTCATGTTTGAACGATTGCTCGTTCTGTTTACTCACTCGTTGTTCAGTTTTCAAAGATCAATGTCTTTCGTACACTGCCGCGTTTCCGAAGCAGCGAGAAATAATATACCACATCTGAATTTCATTTGCAAGCATTTAATTTCTGCATCCATTCGTGAAGTTACACAACACAATCAGATCTTCCATCTCGCTCACAACCGCTCCGTTAGAAGCAGGACTCATAATATAGCACATACAATTTCGAAATGCAACCTCCATTCCCTATTTTACGACAAAACCTCCTATCACCGGGTTACGCCCGGCAATCAGGAGGTCGAATGATTTATTTGAGTCTGATCCCTTTAAGCAGCAATTCGAGGGGCTCCCTCTCTTCCACTTCGCCGCGATTATCGTGCTCGACAAGCTTATCCAGCCTAGCCACTTGATGGCCATAATCGTAGATGGCCGCAGCCACGATGGACAATCGCAGCAAGCCTTCCGGCTGCTTCGTGTAGCGTTCGATGAGAACGGTCATGAAACGCTCATTTTCCGCCTCCATCTCCATGCCCTCCGAACTGTCGTCCTTCAGCTTGTCATCGAACTTCAGAAGCACATGTTCATGAAACTTAATTAGTCGCTCTATATGCTGATCGAAGTATTCGTCAATAGCTTCCGTCCGCGCCGCCTGAAAATAATGCTCGTCTACGGCATCCAGCACCTCAAGCCCTTTGTACATGACAAGAAGCTTCTGCTTGTACACGACCAGCTCGCGAATGCGGCTGAAACCATTGCCTTTGCCTTTGAGCTTCTTGATCTCTTCTTCCATGAGCCTGTATTTATCCGATAGCGACTTCAAGCCGCTCCGCAGCGCTTCTTTTTCATCCCGGAATACACTTTCCTTCATCTCGTTGGAGATTACAGTGCGAAGGAGGAGCGACATTTTGCTGAAAATAGACTGAATCTGGACAGCGAACTGCTCTTTGGGCTTGGGCGGAAAGAACAAGATATTCACGATAAAAGCACAACCGATTCCGATCAGGCTTAGCAGCAGCCGGTTTAGTGCGAACTGCCACTCCCCCGAAGCCTCCATGACAGCGACTACGGTGACGAGCGTAAGGCCGATTGTCTCTTCCATACCCATTCGCAGCGAGAGGATAATTACAATAATACATACAAGACCGATCGCTATCACATTATTCGAGAAGAACATTCCCGCCAACAGCGCAAGCGCGGCACCGAGAATATTCGTCTGCAGCTGGTCCAGGAAATAGCGCCACGACCGGTATATCGAGGGCTGCATGGCAAAGATTGCGGCAACAGCCGCAATAACAGGAGGGCTGAAGTTAAGCCAGGCGCTGATGTATAAGCTCAAAGCAACGGCGATACCCGTTTTCCAAACACGCGCACCGAAAACCATGAAATCCCCCTTATCTACAATAAATAATCATCATTCTTATCTTACACAGGCAGAGGGATGGATGCAAAAATAAAAACATCCGCTGCAAGCCATACTTGTAAAGTGATCCCAAAACCTGCTGGAGGTGATCAAGGATGAAACGAAAATGGCGTATACCGCCTATGCAAGGAATGGCGTTCAAGCTGAGTCAAGGGCAGTCGGTCCGAATCATTGATGTTGAAGGCGCGCAGGTGGCCGATCTGGTTGCCTACCGCCAGGACGATCTGCATGAACGGCTGGACCCTGGGGTGACGATGGATGCTTTGCACAAGATGAAAGTTAAGCCTGGTGACAATTTGTACACCAATATGTATAAGCCGATGTTCACTATCATTGCCGATACGGTTGGACAGCACGATTTCCTCAATCCGGCCTGCCGCAGTGAGATGTACGAACGGCTTTATGCCAAAAGCAATCACCCCAGCTGCTATAACATTCTGAACGAGGCTTTGGCCGAATTCGGCATTCCCGCACCTGATCAACATTACCCGTTCAATGCTTTCATGAACACAATCGTGCATCCTTTCGGGGAAATCACAATTGAGAGGCCGTTGTCCAAGCCTGGTGACTTCATAACACTGCGTGCTGAAATGGACGTGATTGCGGCCGTATCCGCATGTCCATGCTCGGAAAGCGCCTGTAATGGCTACCAATGCACCGCGATAGACCTGGAAATGATGTGAAACCCGGGACATTCACCCAACGCTTCTTCTCCGCATAAGATGCACCGAACGGAGTAAGGAGGGTTGGTTATGGTAGATTTGCGTACCAAAAGCTGGCTGGACGCTCACGGCAAAGAGCTGCCCGACTGGCAGCTGGATGCTTTTCACAAGTTCGGTCACATGATTGCGGATGAGGACAGAATGTTTCCCTGCATTCCGGGAAGGCAGGGCTTTCTTTCGGACAGCTTGCGCTTCGGCTTCGCGGGAGACCCCAATAATGACGAATCGATCGCTCATGTCGCGCAACTGCTGCTGCAGTACGGGGAATGTTCCCGCGATACGGGCAAGTATGCTTCGCTTGTCATATTTTTTGAAACAACGGAAGAGATGCGGCTGTATTCGGTGGAAGATTACGAGCAGCTATTCTGGTCCGTCCTGAACCGGGTAAGCGCCCTGGACCAGGTTCCATGGCCTGCGCACATTCCCCAAGACCCCTCACACCATAATTGGGAATATTGCTTTAGCGGTCACCCCTATTTCGCCTTCTGCGGAACGCCCGCCCATCAAGTTCGCAGAAGCCGGTGGACGCCTTACTTCCTTATTACGTTCCAGCCCCGTTGGGTGTTTGAGGAAATCAACGACTCCACGGCTTTCGGCCGGAATATGAAGAAGCAAATTCGCCAGAAGCTTGTCGAGTATGATGGCGTGCCGGCGCACCCCTCGCTCAAATGGTACGGCCAGAGCGACAATTTGGAATGGGAGCAATATTTTCTGCGTGATGACGAAAGTGTGGCGCCCAAGTGTCCTTTTGCCGCGATGGCCCTAAGAAAAGGGTAAATGAAAAAACCAGCATAAGCCATAATGCGGCTCAGCTGGTTCTTCCCTATGTTAATGAATCGGTGCACGGTTATTCGGAGGCATTTGGGGCATACCTTGTACCGGCACGAACGTATTGAGCATCTTCTGCATGTCGTCGGTTCCGAGCTGCGGAACTTGGTAGTAGGCGTTGCGGTTTTGATATAAGAAGATTTCGTAAGCCATTTCGATAAAGTTCTGTACTTGGGAGGCCAGCACGCGGCGCACCGTCGGATTCGTTACCTCAAGGGAGGTCATCGTCAAGAGCGACGCATGGGATTTAATAAGTCCCAGCATATGTGCGCTGATGCCGGCATCCTTCACGTCCGCCAACGACTGATTCGGCTTCTTAGGCTGCGTCGGTTTGATGCCATAAATCGGTTGAGACAGATTGCGGATCATGTACGTTTGTGTTTCGTTGTGCGGCTTTTGACCGGTCGTGAAGCATTCAGCCGTCAGGTTATAGTGGTAAAGCGTGAAGCTGTACTGGTGGTCCAGAATATCCAACAGCTCTGGGTCTTGTACGAACTGCCGGAACATCATAAATTGATCCAGGACGTTAATCGTACAGGAAAGCACTTCATGCAAATCGAAGAGCTCATGCCCGCCGTGGTTCATTTGCGGTGCCATTTGGTTCATGTTGTTATATGGTGTTTGCTGCTGCATGTCTCGAAGTCTCCTTTAATAAGTAATTGGGAACTTCGATAATATGAGTCAAATCAGCGGAAATTATACCCGGTTTAGGGTTGTAGACTACGGAAAAACAATTCAAAGCTTACCGCCATCTGATTGTTCAGCTTCTCATCGCCCATCCCCATCCCCCACGACAAGAGCACGCCCATATAAGTCTGAATCGCTTGGTCAGCGATCATCTCGGCCGGGAAAACGGTGGAGAATTCCCCTCGCTTTTGGGCCTCCTCAACAAGCGGGATAAGAATGATTTTCATCTCACCCAGCATTTGCAGATGATGGGACAGCGATTTCTCATTGCCAAGGCTGCTTTGGAAAATAGCTCGAACAAGCTGTCTTGTATAAGGAACAAGCCGAACAAGCTCCATCAGAAACTCCCGCAGATGCGGAAGGATCGGGCCGCTCTTGTCTTTCAGCTTGACGAATTCGGTCGTTGCCCAGAATGTCTGTATATCGCATAGCACATCTTCTTTGCATTCAAAATAATTAAAAAACGTCCCTTTCCCCACACCGGCACGTTCCGTTATTTGATGAACTGTCGTCGCTTCGTAGCCCTGCTCCGCAAATAACTCGAGCGCTGTGTCCATGATCTTCTTGCGTGTGGCACGCTTCTTCTCCTCGCGGTTCATAGGTTCATCTCCGTAATTGCAAATGTGTCTTCATATGGTTCAAGTATAGAGGAATAGCCATGGATGTTCAACGCATAAAATGACCGCAGGTCCAATTTACACATGGCATGCATGCGCAGCGGAAGAACAAACCGTTGTCCACCACAGACAGCCGCGTACCGCGAAAAGCCTGAGGCTCAGCCTCAGGCTCTTGCGATGTTCACAATCTATAGATTGCGCTAGCTTGAACTGACTACAACTCCCCTGCAGTACTTGCAAACTGCCGCATCGATTTCAATTTCTTCATTGCAGTAGGAGCAAGGCTTATGCGTCTGAACACCTGCCGGCTCCACCGATTTTTTCTTCTTCACGCTGGCTGCGATCAACAAGCCGATAACCACAATAACCACGGCGACTATCCAATAAATCATAGTGAAACACCTCCTAGTTGATTAACCAACTTTTGATGAATCCTTATATGTATATTCGCCTATGCCCGTCCATTTGTCTTTGTCCTTCAGATTCTACATATTCCCAGATATCTTAAAGCGTGCTATTATGGTTGATGCCACGAATGTTTCGCATCCGAAATATTCGTATTCGAACATATTAGGAGGGTCGTATTTGGAAGACATCAGAGATCTTGTCGCTGAATTCTCGCGGCTGCATAAGTTACGGGCGTCTTTACTGTACCGCGAGTTACAACGCGAAGAGCTTACAGGACCGCAGTTGTTTATCTTAAGGGAGTTGTTTCAGCAGGAGCCCAAGAAGCTCGGGGATCTTGCGCAGTCCGTGCATCTCAGCAATAGCACGGTATCCGGCATAGTTGACCGCCTGGAACGCGATGGGCTGGTAGTTCGAAAGAGAGATGAGCAAGATCGCAGGGTCGTGTGGATTGAAACGACGGAGCGCTGTCTTCAGCTGAAAAAAACAAAGATTGAAGCTTTGAATAGAAAGTTCTATGAAGGATTAGAACATGCATTTGCCCCCGCACAGTTGGAAACATGCAAAGAAGTGGTCGGAATACTCATTAAACATTTGGAGAGAAAGCTGGAGGGAACGGTATGAAACGCAAATTAATTTTGGTTGTTATTCTGGCTGTCATCGTCATTAGCGGAGCCTATATCGGAGGTTATTACTGGTACCAGGGCGCTAACTACGTATCGACGGACAACGCCCGTATCGCTGGTGATATTTATCGCGTCATGCCCCGCATTGCCGGCAAAATCAATACGCTTGGCATTAAAGTTGGCGATACGGTTGTGGCTGACCAAATTGTCGGACAGCAAGATATTACGAACTTATCGAATAGTTTATTGGATCAAGCGGCACTGCGCTCCCCAATTAGCGGAACTGTCATCCAAACGGCCGCCAAGGTCGGCGAAGTGGTGTCTCCCGGGCAATCCGTTGCCATGATTGTTGACAAAAACGCTTTGTACATATCGGCAGACATCGATGAGACGAAAATCAAAAAAATTCACATCGGCCAGCCGGTTACCTTCGATATCGATACCTACGACGGAACCGAATTCCGAGGGAAAGTGACGGAGATCGGCCAAGCGACCGCCTCTACTTTCTCCTTGCTTCCGACAACCAGCTCGAGCGGAAATTTCACGAAAGTTACACAGCGGATGAATGTCAAGATTTCCATAGACGATTATCAAGGATTGGATCTGGCGCCAGGGATGAATGCTGCGATCAAAATCCATATCAAAGGGGAGTAACGATTACCCATGAAAAAACATCTTAATGTTGCTATATCTCTCAGTGTTCTAGCTGGTTCCATGCTGCTTGCGAGCGGCTGCACCTCTTCCCCGACGAACGCTGCGCAATCCGTTCCCAACGTTAAAGTCATGAAAATCAACAGCTCGAATGCGGTGGGTGCGAGCGGTAAGCTGGCGTCCGATCAAACCGTCCAAGTGGTGTCCAAAATCAGCGGTAAAATCGCCTCTATTGCTGTAGAAGAAGGCGCTAAAGTGAAAAAAGGCGATCTGCTTGTCCAGCTCGACACCGAAGATTTGCTTCAACAGTTGGAGCAAGCTCAAGCCGGACTGACCGCATCCCAAGCCAAACTGGCGGACACGGAAGCAGGCGCCCGTTCGCAAGATCTACAAGCCGCTGCGGCAGCGGTAGAACAAGCCAAAGCGGCGGTTAACCAAGCCAAGGCAGGCGTATCGCAAGCCCAGGCCGCTTATGATCTTGTGAGCAAAAACTACAATCATGCGAAAAACTTCTACGATCAAGGCGATGTAAGCTCCGACGAGTTGGATAAAGTAACGCTGGATTATGAAAAAGCCAAGGCTGCCACGGAATCCGCGATTTCGCAGCAGCAAGCGGCGACCTCACAGTTGTCTGCTGCTGAGGCTAAGCTGAGCTTGACGAAGGAAGGCGCAACAGCCAATACATTGGAGCAGCTCAGAGCCGATGTAGCCGCGAAGCAGGCTGCGTTGAATCTCATTCAAATCGCAGTTAAAAATGCCGGCGTCGTATCCCCCATCGATGGAATCATCGTGAAAAAGAACGTGAACGCGGGAGAAATGGCGCAGGCGGGCGCTGCCTTATTGACCGTTGTTAACATGGATAAAGTGAAGGTTGAAGTCAGCGTTCCCGAAGGAATGATTAATGCCATTAAGCAAGGAGCTAAGGGTACCGTAACCGTTCCTAGCATTCCAGGGAAAACCTTCGAAGGCACCATCACCTTCATAAGTCCTGTTTCCGATACGAATAATAATACATTTCCCATTAAGTTAACGGTCGACAATCCGGACGCAACGCTGCATGCCGGTGCCGTTGCCAGCGTTGCCTTCGGCGGGAACGCCAGCGAAAGCCGCGTCGAAGTACCCAAGATCGCCCTGATTCAGAAAGACGGCAAATCAATTGCTTACAAGCTCAACGGCGACACGGTACAATCCGTGCAGCTGCAAACCGAAGACAAGAATCAAGATTGGGTATACCTTAAGGGGGATTCGGCTCTGAAACCGGGTGATAAAGTGATCTTGAATCCCGGCGACAAACTGACCGACGGAGCCAAGGTTCATGCGGAGTAAAGGAGGCTGCAAGCATGTCAACAGCAACGGCAGAAACAGATACTCCCGCAGTTGAGCAGCAAGAGGAGAAAATTACAGTTTATCAGTGGCTAGCGCTAGTCGTCCTCATTCTTGGTACCTTCTTAGCCATTCTCGATAATAGTTTAATGAACGTTGCGATTCCCAAGCTTATGGCTGTATTCGGTTCTACGGCGACGGAAATTGAATGGGTCGTTACAGGGTATATGCTTGCTTCGGCTGTCGTCGTCCCCATGGGCGGCTTCCTGGCTGACCGATTCGGTTATAAAACAACGTTCCTCACGACCGTGGGCGCCTTCATCGTCGGTTCGATTCTTTGCGGGATCGCTTGGAGCGACACGAGTCTCACGATTTTCCGAATTATCCAAGGGCTTGGCGGAGGATTCATTATGCCTGTCGGTATGGCCATGCTGTACCAAATCATGCCGCGCAGCAAAATCCAAGTAGCCATGGGAATCTGGGGGATTGCGGCTATGGCCGCGCCGGCCATGGGACCAACGTTAAGCGGTTATTTAGTCGATAATTTCAGCTGGCGGTATTTATTTTACATCAACGTTCCTATTGGTATCGTAGCTGTCGGCCTTGGTCTGGTCATCTTGAAAGAGACGCCGCGGCATGAGGGTCTGAAGTTCGATTATGTCGGCAGTATATTGTGTATGATTGTTTTCAGCACACTGCTTCTGGCGTTAACCGACGGGCAAGCCGACGGGTGGACGTCGTTCTATATCGTGAGCTTATTTTTCATTTCTATCTCGAGCTTCATCATTTTAATCTGGTTAGAGCTAGGCAAAGATAATCCGATTATGGATTTTCGCTTATTCAAGAATCCTGTTTTCACGCTGAGCTTGGCGGCCTCCAGCTTCGTAATGATTTCCATGCAGGGCGGCATTTATATGATGCCCATTTTCATGCAAAACGTAACGGGGCTAACGCCTATGCAAACCGGGCTGGTCATGATGCCGCAGTCGATCGCCATGGCTTTCATGATGCCGATCGCAGGCAAGCTCGTCTCGAAATATGGAGTCGTCCCGCTAAGTATCGTAGGTTTGGCCATTATTGGCTTTACGACGCTCGAGATGCATGTGCTCTCCCAAGACACCTCGATCCATTGGATCAGCGGATTGCTCGTCATCCGGGGCGTCGGTATTGGTCTATGCATGATGCCGTTATCTTCCGCCGGTATGAATACCTTACCGAACCATCTGATCGGCAGAGCCTCCTCCGTATCGAATGTTATCCGAAATGTCATGGCGTCGCTCGGCATTGCGCTGCTGACCAGTATCATGAACAACAAATCATCGCAATACGGAGTCAGATTCAATGAAGCTATCTCTACGAATACACCTGCTTATGCGGATTTCCAAACCAATGTCGTACATCGCTATTTGGAGCTGGGAACGGATACGAATTCTGCTGCCAGTGGCGTGATCGGGGTGCTGTACGGATTGGTGCAGAAAGAAGCTCTCACTCGAGCGATCGCGGACACATTAATGCTTTCGGCCATTCCGGCTTTTATTGCAATCGTCATGGTTATTTTCATGAAGCGGAAAAAGAAAGAGGTTATTGCCGAACAGGGAAGCGCCGATAACGATGCTAAACACCATGTGATGATTGAAATGTAAAAGAAGATTTTGAAACAAAGTTTTTTTAAAAAACTTAGGGGGAACTAAACGATGAGAATTCCATTCAAACAAGCAGCCATATCGTTCGTATTGTCGTCCTCTCTGCTCATATCGGGACTCCCTGCATGGGCAGATGGAACAGATGCCAATACAGCTATAGGGCAAACAGCCGCTGTCTATACGATCGCCAATCATCTTCAGGTAACGGTCGAAGGGATCTCTACCGAGAAGATAGCCGGCGGGGTGCGAATCGGCTCCGTAATTCGAACCATCAACACAAGCGATCAAACCTTACGCGTTCCGGATTTCGAGCTTAAAGTAAAGACCGCGAGCGGAACCGAATATACACTGCGTCCGAGCAGCAGCAACGCTCACGGGGTACAGCCGGAATCTGAAGTTGAATTGACGTTTATGAAAGTGATCAATCGGCAAACGGAAGTGAGTTTGAGCGAGCTGTCGCTCGTTGATGTGGATTATGATGTGTATCCCAAAAAGGAAACAACCCTGTTCACGGCTCCAATCTCCGGAAACGTGTGGAATGCGAATCGCGGTGAGTTTGGCAACGCTTTGGTTCCTGTGAAGTGGGGGGAAACCTTCAGCATCCCTACCGTGGAATCTCCCCTGCAGTACAAAACCGTAGATATGACCAAAACGAATAGTGCCGATGGCGTCGTCTATCTGGTGAAACTATTGGTAACCAACCCTAGCGACCAATCCGAAACGCTGCCGGCCATTCAGCTGGATGGGAAGTCTTCCGCGAATCTATATACAGGCAAACAGGCCGAATCAGGTCCAGTCCTGCTGGATGCAGGCGAGAGCAAATATGTGCACTTTGCGATTCGGACCGATATGGATACCGTGCTGGACAGCCTCAATGTTCTGACATCGGAAAATTTTACGCAAGCCGATTCTTCAGGCAATACGAAGACTTCGACTTTCACCTTGGGGAAACTCAATCTTGAACTGCCGAGTGCCGCTGGCGCAGCTAGCAGCTATACCTATGGTACTCCTATTGCTTTCGAGCAATGGAATGATGTGATTAATCAGGATCTTGATGTCGCTTTGGTGGAACTGCATGTGGCGGATAACAAAGATCAAGGCAGCAAGGTAGCTTTTGCTAAATTTACTTTGACGAACAAAGGGGTAAGTGCTGTTCCTGTCCCTGCTTTCCAAACGATGCTGTCGAGTCCATCCGGCTATGATTATACGGGATATAGACAAAGCGATGTGCAAAAAACCATTGCTCCGGGAACCTCTGCGGTTGTCAGCTATGGCTTCGTTCTCCCTGTCGCGGAGACCAGCGATCACTTTACAATGAAAGTGCAAAACGAAATCCAAGGGGAATCGAACGCAGGCTCTGTACCGGCTTTCAAATCAACGATTGCCTCCTATCAAGTTACGGCCCAGGCGCAAGAAGATAGACACGAGATCGCCCTGTATCCGTACAAAGTGAATATCAAAGATTATTTCTTATCGCAAATCACATCCCCTGGACAAACGATTGCACTCAGCTATACGTATAAACTACAGCTATACTTGGATCTGATTCGTGATCCGAAAGTGTTGGTAGACGATAATTTCTCCAAATTAAAATTCGAACTGGTTGATGCTGCCGGAAGCATTATCGGCTCCAAAACGTTCCCATTCACGGGAACTGACCGTCTGGTGAATGGCAAGCAAACGCTGACCTTCAACAACCTGACAACAGACCAGATTCAAAATCATGTCACTGTTAACGTATATGAAGTGTTACATACTCCGACGGGCGATGTGGATCGTTTGATCGCTGAGTTGAAATAATCGGAGAAAAGGGATCCTTACTCTTGTAAGGATCCCTTTTCGTATTTTCCTCCCCACTTTCCAGCTTTAAACGCAGAAAAACCACCCGAAGGTGGTTTCTCATTTGAAAGCGGGTGATGGGAATCGAACCCACGCTACCAGCTTGGAAGGCTGGAGTTCTACCATTGAACTACACCCGCAAGGTGTATTTAAATCAATCGGGACGACACGATTTGAACATGCGACCCCCTGCTCCCAAAGCAGGTGCTCTACCAAGCTGAGCTACGTCCCGTCGATACCGGCGAGAGGACTCGAACCTCCACTCGTGAGAACTCGATTTTGAGTCGAGCGCGTCTGCCATTCCGCCACGCCGGCTTAGGTGGCGCGCCCTGAGAGATTCGAACTCCCGACCTTTTGATTCGTAGTCAAATACTCTATCCAGCTGAGCTAAGGGCGCAAATGTTATTCAATTGAAAGTGCCGAAGACCGGACTTGAACCGGTACGATAGTCACCTATCGCAGGATTTTAAGTCCTGTGCGTCTGCCGATTCCGCCACTCCGGCTTAATGTGAAGGCAGAAGGCGCTACCCAGATTCGAACTGGGGGTAAAGCTTTTGCAGAGCTCTGCCTTACCACTTGGCTATAGCGCCGAAAAAGCGGAAGACGGGATTCGAACCCGCGACCCTCGCCTTGGCAAGGCGATGCTCTACCCCTGAGCCACTTCCGCATGAATGGGTGCTCTCAAATGATTGAGAGATGGTGCGCGTAGAGGGACTTGAACCCCCACGGTCGCCCGCTAGATCCTAAGTCTAGTGCGTCTGCCAATTCCGCCATACGCGCATGTGAAAAGACAAATGGTGAGTCATGTAGGATTCGAACCTACGACACCCTGATTAAAAGTCAGGTGCTCTACCAACTGAGCTAATGACTCACAAGAAGAACTGGGGATCAAGGATTCGAACCTTGGAATGACGGAGTCAAAGTCCGTTGCCTTACCGCTTGGCTAATCCCCAATATGTAAAGAGGGCGATCGACGGGACTTGAACCCGCGAGTGCTGGAGCCACAGACCAGTGCGTTAACCACTTCGCCACGACCGCCGTAATGAAGAAAAACAATGGAGGCTGATGGATTCGAACCACCGAACTCGGAGAGAGCAGATTTACAGTCTGCCGTGTTTAGCCACTTCACTAAGCCTCCACATTGCATGGTGCCGTCGAGAGGACTTGAACCCCCAACCTACTGATTACAAGTCAGTTGCTCTACCAGTTGAGCTACAACGGCATATTCATTTGTTGAAAAATGGCGGAGCCGACGGGATTCGAACCCGCGGTCTCCTGCGTGACAGGCAGGCATGTTAGGCCTCTACACCACGGCTCCGCGTTTAATTATGATGGTGGAGGCTGACGGGATCGAACCGCCGACCCTCTGCTTGTAAGGCAGATGCTCTCCCAGCTGAGCTAAGCCTCCATGTATGAAAGAAGTGACCCGTAGGGGACTCGAACCCCTGTTACCTCCGTGAAAGGGAGGTGTCTTAACCACTTGACCAACGGGCCGGATTATAAGAAGTGTATCGACGGAGAGAGAGGGATTCGAACCCTCGCACCACTTACGCAGTCTAACCCCTTAGCAGAGGGTCCCCTTATAGCCACTTGGGTATCTCTCCAATTTGAACTGGTAGCGGCGGAGGGGCTCGAACCCCCGACCTTACGGGTATGAACCGTACGCTCTAGCCAGCTGAGCTACGCCGCCATCATACATTCTATAAGAAACGGAGAAGGAGGGATTCGAACCCTCGAGACGCTTGTGACGCCTACACGATTTCCAATCGTGCTCCTTCGGCCAGCTCGGACACTTCTCCTAGTATTTATGGGTAAGGAACTCCCCGAACAGGACTCGAACCTGTGACAACTCGATTAACAGTCGAGTGCTCTACCAACTGAGCTATCAGGGAATATGGTGGAGCCAAGCGGGATCGAACCGCTGACCTCCTGCTTGCAAGGCAGGCGCTCTCCCAGCTGAGCTATGGCCCCATATCTTTTGACTGGATAATCTGTTGTATAAATGGTGGGCCCTAGTGGACTCGAACCACCGACCTCACCCTTATCAGGGGTGCGCTCTAACCAGCTGAGCTAAGGGCCCAGATGTTTAACCAGTCACCCTCAAGGGGTTCTGCTTGGCGACGTTCTACTCTCCCAGAACCCTGCGGTTCAAGTACCATCGACGCTGGAGGGCTTAACGGTCGTGTTCGAGATGGGAACGCGTGGGTCCCCTCCG
>NZ_JAVDUS010000039.1:0-18163 GCF_031456485.1 Bacillus sp. 3255 | reverse complement strand
GCTAAGCACCGAAGTGCTCCGCTCGACTTGCATGTATTAGGCACGCCGCCAGCGTTCGTCCTGAGCCAGGATCAAACTCTCCATAATAGTTGAACATAGCTGAGAGACTTTGATCTACGATCAAAGATCCCTATATTACGCTCATTTATTGAAAGCTGAATAGCTCAATTGACTTGCTAGCGAGATTGTTAATCTCATGTTTGAACGATTGCTCGTTCTGTTTACTCACTCGTTGTTCAGTTTTCAAAGATCAATGTCTTACATTCACTACCGCGTTTCCGAAGCAGCGAAAAGTAATATACCACACTAACAAATCTTTTGCAACTTGTTTTTCTCAAGTTACTCGTTATTCCCGCATGTCTCAGCGGCAACTTTTATAAGATACCACAGATCTCACGAACGAGTCAACCCGCATGAACGAAAAACTTTTACCAGCTAGATCAGCACCAATTTCAACCCGACAAGCAAAAGTACACCCGGGACACCCAAGAACGTCACCGTCCCTAGCGTGGCCGTATTGATCGGCAATTCAACGTGCGTATAGTCGCTTAGCAGATTCAATCCATAGAGAAGAAAGGCGGCCACAACAACATTCAGGCATAATGCCGATAACAGCCTGCCGCCGCTGCGGTTGCGCAGCACGACGATAAGCAGCATTAGCGAAGAAAGGATAAGCACTCCCCATACCGCATATTGCGTATACACAAGCTACACCTCCAATAATCGATCCGTGTCGATCATGCTCAAATTCAGCTTCTTGGCTTGCTTGATGAGCATCTCGAATCTTTTCTCCGCAGCTTCCATTGCATAGATGGCATAGTCGATCTGGTCCTTGTCCAACGCAAATTCAAAATGTGCCTGAGCAGCCACCCAATTCGCGTGAGCCGCACGAATTTCTTGAAGCAGCAACTGCTTGTCCTTCAGTTGTTCCTCTTTGACACTTTTCGGTTGCAGGTTCTTCCTTCCATGCATACCCAATAAAGCCAGTTTCACAAGCATGCCTCCATTCCTCCCAATTGCGGGTTAATCTATCCCTATGCATATGGGAGAAACGTAGCAAATAGAACCACAAAAAAAGAGAGCCTCACGGCTCCCTTCTCGTATCTATTATAATTCCCTGCGGCCTTCCATGGCTTTGGACAATGTCACTTCATCCGCATATTCCAAATCCCCGCCCACTGGCAGCCCATGCGCAATACGCGTTACACGCAATCCGAACGGTTTGACAAGTCGGGATAAGTACATGGCCGTCGCTTCCCCTTCGATATTCGGGTTGGTAGCCAAGATTAACTCCTGCACGGTCTCATCGCCCAACCGCTTAAGGAGCTCCGCGATATGAATCTGATCCGGTCCGATTCCCTCCATCGGCGATATCGCGCCGTGGAGCACGTGGTAGTAGCCCTCGAACTCTTTGGTACGCTCCAGAGCGACCAAATCCTTGGGCTCCTGCACGACACATATGACGGACCCGTCCCTGCTCTTATCCTGGCAGATCCGGCAAGGGTCGACGTCCGTAATGTTGCAGCATACGGAGCAGTAGTGCAGGTTTCTTTTCACATTAACAAGCGCCTTCGCGAAATCGATCACGTCTTCTTCCTTCATCCGAAGCACATGAAAAGCGAGCCTTCCCGCCGTCTTGGGACCTACCCCGGGCAGGCGGGAAAAAGCATCGATTAATTTGGAAATCGGTTCAGGGTAATGCATTAGAACAATCCAGGGATATTCATTCCGCCTGTGAATTTGCCCATATCCTTATTGGCAACTTCCTCCGCCTTGGCCATCGCATCATTAACGGCTGTAAGTACCAGGTCTTGCAGCATTTCTACATCGTCCGGATCAACCGCTTCAGGCTTGATGGTGATGCTTTGCACTTTCTTGTGGCCGTTCACGACACAAGTCACAACACCGCCGCCGGCTGTGCCTTCGATGATTTTGGTGCCAAGCTCCTCTTGGGCCTTCATCATTTGCTCCTGCATTTTCTTCACTTGCTTCATCATTTGGTTCATGTTATTCATGGTTTGGTATGCTCCTTTGTATTTAGTCTTCTTTGATGGTCACTAGCTCCTCGCCAAACAGTTGAATGGCTTCGGAAATCCATTCTTCCTTCGGCGGCGCTGCGGCTCCGGGATGCCCCTCATCCGCCACAAGCTCCATGACTTCAGGCGTCGAGCTGGTCGCCTCGTTCTTGGCGTCGTCCCACTCCTTGCGCATAATCGTAAGCAATCGCATGGGCTTGCCGAATACGGAGGCCAGCACTTGCTCGATAATGAGCTTGTTTTCCGGCTTCTCGGTCGTGTTACGGTGCATATCATTCTTGAATGCAACGAGAACGACATCATCCAGCACGGAAACCAGATCGCCATTCACGAACCAGGCGTGAACCGTTATCTTCCTTTCCTTCACAAGGCCCAGAACCTGACTCCACTTCATGAGCCCCGCCTTCGTCTCCGGCCCCTCCGAAGCTTTCAAGTAGCCGTCCAGTTTAATTCCGGACTTCTTCGAAGGCGCGGAGGCCGACATAATCTTGGCAGCCGGCTTCGCTTGCGGTACAGCCGCGCCCGTTACTCCCGATTTTACCAGTCCGGCTATCTGCTCTTCAAGTTGTTTGAGCCTCTGGGTCATCTGAGCCATGAGATCGCCCTGCGGCATCCGCTGACCGGCATCCGCCGAGCTGCTGACCGCCGCTTGGCCGCCCTCGCCGCGGTGGCCACCGCACATCTTCATGATGGAGATTTCGAGCAAGGTTTGGGGCTGGACGGAATATTTCATTTCGCTCTGGTAATGATTGAGCGTTTCGATCATGCCCATCATTTCAGCCGGTGTGAAGTGACTGGCAATCTCACTAAGCTCTCGCATATCGAACACACGTTCCGTGATGACCGGTGAATTCGGCACCATGCGGACCATGAGCAAATCGCGGAAGTAGTTAATCAAATTTTCTATGCATTTGTCGGCGCTCTTGCCTTCTTGCATGAATGTATCGATCAATTCGAGCGCAGCTCCGAGATTCTTGTCCTTAATATAAAGCACGAGCTTCTTGAATTGATCGGAAGCTACGCCGCCGGTGATGGATAAGATGTCGGACAGCTGAACCTCGCCGGTGGCGAAGGAGGTCGCCTGATCCAGCAAGCTTAACGCATCGCGCATCCCGCCGTCGGATAGTCGGGCGATATAATGCAGAGCTTCCTCGCTGATCGAGATTCCCTCTTGATCACAAATATATTGCAGCCGCTGCACCTGATCGTCCATGGAAACCCGCCGGAAGTCAAAACGCTGACACCGGGAAATGATGGTCGCCGGAATCTTGTGCGGCTCTGTCGTAGCCAATACAAACATCACATGAGCCGGCGGCTCCTCAAGCGTCTTCAAGAGCGCATTGAAGGCTTCTGTCGTCAGCATGTGCACTTCATCAATAATATAAACCTTCTGCCTGACTTCAGTCGGGGCGTACTTGACCTTATCCCGGATGTCGCGAATTTCCTCCACCCCGCGATTGGAGGCGGCATCGATCTCGACGACGTCCATGACAGCGCCTTCCGTAATCCGCTCGCAGGCCGAGCAGGCGTTACAAGGCTCCTCCGCCGGTCCGTTCAGACAGTTCACGGCTTTGGCCAATATTTTGGCCGTACTCGTCTTGCCTGTTCCCCTTGGACCGTTGAATAAATAAGCATGCGTCAGGCGATTTTCCCGCAAAGAATTCTGCAGCGTCTGTGTGATATGCGTCTGACCGACCACATCGCGAAACGTCTGAGACCTCCACGTTCGATATAGAGCAATATGTGCCATAGCGTTCCTCTCCAATAATCCCTCCGTGGAATGACTGAATCCATTATACTATAACCCCTCTGGGGATGAAATAGAGGATCACTCACAAGGGCCATTCGTCCCTCAAAATGGGCAAAATAAAAACGCCTCGTAAGAAGGCGTTCTAGTCATTATCGATATATAAACCGTGCACCTGTTATTGATAAAGTGATACAAGCGAACTCTTATCGTTAGCTCAAGTCAGGCAGCCCTTCGGCACATGGAACCTCTCACTTACGGCTGCTTCCTTCCGGACCTGACCGGGTTCATGAGCATCCATTGCGAAGGACCCAACTCTCAACACCACGTGTAAGAGCCAGACCTCACATCACAGTACCGCTAACAGGAATTCAACCTCGCTACAGCGGATTGCGAGTTACAGGGCACCGCTACCTCCCCGTCTAGCACAGTAAAGTTAGTATAGCCGATTCACATGCAAATAGCAACCGAGGGGCAAAATCTACCTCTTAGGGCATCATTTTCACCACAATGTCGTAACGCGGCATGTTGGTGTCCAGAGCATTCTGCACGAGAGAGCGAAGCTCCTCTACTTGTGCCGGCGTCAGGTAAGCCTTAGGCTTTACTTTCACCCGTACAGTCGTACCGTTCATAGCGATATTACTCTTCTCAATCTCCGGGAACTGGGCAAGCACGGCTTTCATTAGATTGGAATCATCCTCGTAGTGGTGATACGTAGGGTTGAGCGGATTATTCGGATTGACGCTGGTCAAACCCATGTAGCCGTCCTTCTTGTACTGCTGCGCTTTGTACTGGGCATTGGAGTTATCCGGCGGATTCTTGTCGCCCGCATTCATCGCGCAGCCGGCCAAGCTTGCCGTCAGCAAGATCGCTCCTGTCCATCTAAGCATTCCCCTGAACATAAAAACACCTCCCATTGGACTCTAAGCCTAAGCTTAGGATGACCAAGGGAGGACGTCTTATGCTGATTGGCAGCACAACAAATGATGCCAATTAGATTCCGTATTTCTTTTTGAACTTGTCGACACGGCCGCCTACATCGATAAACTTTTGTTTACCTGTGTAGAAAGGATGGCAATTCGAGCAAATCTCCACGCGAAGATTTTGCTTGATTGAACCCGTTTCGAACACGTTACCACAAGCGCAAGTCACTGTGGTTGCATGATAAGTAGGATGAATACCTGCTTTCATGTTGGTTCACCTCTTTCCGCCCTGAATCATGTGCTGAATCAGAGTTAATGGACGTACTTTTGCATTGTAGCACACTCGCAAGTTCGATTGCAACGGGAAATCTTCTCGATTAGAGGATCATGGCCGCATTGCGATCGCTGGTATAAAACTTCGGCGTATGCGAGTAGGAGCCGAGTACGACATCTGGCAATTCTTGTTCGAAAATCTCGATCATCTGCTTCATGCCCAGCAGCTCACCGCGAGCTTTGGGAATAATGCCGAGATAACTTTCCGGATCAATATTCAGGTTGCGCAGCTGAATCAATTTCAAACCGGTTCTGCGTACGAATTCGATCATCGCTTCAATTTCTTCCTCCCGGTCGGTAACGCCCGGAAATACGAGATAGTTGATCGAGGTAATAACCCCTTTGTCCGTGGCATAGCGAAGCGATTTCTCTACATTCTTCAGCGTATAGGCCCGCGGCTTATAATAGGCGTTGTAGTGATCGTCAAGCGCACTGATCGTGCTTACGCGCATCAGATCAAGTCCGGCGTCTACAATGCCGCGGATATGGTCGGTCAAGCCCGCATTCGTATTGATATTGATGTACCCCATCTTGGTGATCTCGCGCACTTGCTTGATCGCCGGAATAATGAGCGCCGCCTGCGTGCTCGGCTCTCCCTCGCAGCCTTGGCCGAACGAGATGATACTATCCGGCGTACGCAGATGCTCCAGCATAATTTGCGTGATCTCGTCGACCCGCGGCTTAAAATTCATCCGGGTCTGCGGAGCCACGAAGCCACTCTCATCCGGCTGTTCCGAGATACAGCCGAAGCATCCGGCATTGCAGGAATAGGATACCGGTACGGCTCCCTCCCACCGCTGCAGGAACGTATTCGAAGCTGTCAGACACTCGTAACCGAGAGCACAGTTGGACAGATGCGCATACAAGCGGTTCTCCGGGTATTTGGCGGTTAACGACTTGACCTGGGATTCCAGCTCATTGACATCGCAATGAATGGGATTCCAGAAGTACGGGTTATCCGTCAAACGGGCGGCGACGTAGAAGGCGTCGTCCTTCCATACAACGGCCGTGTAACCAAAAAGCGGCAATGCCTTGCTCTTGTCCGATTTCACATAGCCCGGCAGCAGCAGCCGTGTGAACCCCTGCGGGAGCAGCGCTCCAACGGCATGATAATCGCCGGGGACCAGCTTCATCTCTCCCGTCTCGGCATCAATGCCGACCGGCCGTGTGAACGGCAGACTGACGAGCGTTGCCCCCTCGGGCAGGGGGATCAGCTCGTCTTCCATAATTTCCGTGATCATTTCGGCATTCCGGCCAAGCGCCAGGAAATCCGGATGATCAAAGACGTTTCCTTGTGAGTCTGAATAAACCAAATTCATAACGGTACTCCTCTTTATGCGTTAAGACATCTTCGGCAGCCGCTTAGGATGCTGAGTTTTTCACTTTCCCTTTGCTGGCTCCTGACGGACCGCCCGCGGATGGTGAAGCCAAAGAGTCCAAGAACTCTTGATTCGTTTTTGTTTCGGCAAGCTTCTTGATGAAGGATTCCGTATATTCATGGGAATCGTTCATGCCTTTGCGCAGCGCCCATATTTTCTCAAGCTCATCCTTGCTCAAGAGAGCCTCTTCGCGGCGCGTTCCGGACCGGCGAATGTCGATGGCCGGGAATATGCGGCGTTCCGCCATTCTACGGTCAAGGTGAAGCTCGAGATTCCCCGTACCTTTAAATTCTTCATAAATGACGTCATCCATACGCGAACCCGTCTCCACGAGCGCCGTCGCCAGAATGGTCAGGCTGCCGCCTTCTTCGATGTTGCGGGCAGCTCCGAAGAAACGCTTGGGACGATGGAAGGCCCCCGGGTCGATCCCCCCGGATAATGTCCGTCCGGTAGGAGGCACCACGAGGTTGTACGCCCTGGCCAAACGGGTAATGCTATCTAACAGGATGACAACATCCTTCTTGTGTTCAACGAGACGCATCGCGCGCTCCAGCACAAGCTCAGCGACTTTGATATGATTCTCAGGCAATTCATCGAAGGTGGATGCAACGACTTCCCCTTTGACGGAGCGCTGCATGTCCGTGACCTCCTCCGGACGCTCATCGATCAGCAGAACGAAAAGCTCGATATCCGGATAGTTCGTAGAAATACTGTTCGCTATTTCCTTAAGCAGCAGCGTTTTCCCCGCTTTGGGCGGAGCTACGATCAGACCGCGCTGTCCAAGACCGACAGGGGCCAGCAGATCCATGATCCGCATGGAGATCTTCTGGGGCTCGGTTTCAAGTGTAATGCGCTTGTCCGGATACAGCGGCGTCAGCGCAGGGAAATGCAGCCGTTCCGCGGCTGTTTCCGGCTTCTCGCCATTGACGGCTTCAACCTGAAGCAGTCCGAAATAGCGCTCGTTCTCTTTCGGCGGACGGCACTTGCCCGATACGATGTCCCCTGAGCGCAAATCGAATTTGCGAATCTGGGAAGCGGAAATATAAATGTCTTCAGAACTTGGAAGATAGTTAATGGGACGCAAGAATCCGAAGCCCTCTTGCAGGATCTCCAGAACGCCTTGCATGAACAATAAGCCACTTTCGGCAGCTTGTGCACGTAAAATTGCAAAGATGAGTTCTTTTTTCTTCAGCGTACCGTAGTATGGAATCTGATGTTTCTTAGCTAGTTTATATAATTCAGTAAGCTTGAGTACTTCAAGCTCAGCAAGCTGCATGCTCATGTTTCAACCACCAAACTATTAAATTTTCAATTGGATTCTAGCATTGCCTGTTGTTTGGAACTTTATTCCTCTAGTCTTCGCTCTCCCGCCAAACCTCGGCGCCCAGCGAAGAAAGATTAAACACAAGGTTCTCATACCCACGGTCAATAAATTCGACCCCAGATACTTCCGTGACGCCGCCCGTTCTTACGCTAAGTCCGGCAAGCACAAGCGAGGCTCCGGCACGCAAATCGGTTGCGCGCACTTTGGCCGAGCTAAGCTGCGAACCTTCGATAATCGCGGAGCGTCCTTCGACTTTCATCTTGGCTCCCATCCGCACAAGCTCCGGAATGTGCTTGAAACGGTTGCTGTACACATGATCCGTCAAAATGCTGACGCCTCTTGCCTGGCACAGGAGACTGGCCATCGGAGACTGTAAATCCGTTGCAAAGCCGGGATAAATCAACGCTTTGACATCCACGCTCGAATATTCCGGCTGGCCGACAACCCGAATGGACTCATCCATTTCGTAAATATGTACGCCCATCTCTTGAAGCTTCGCTGTCAAGGCCTCCAAATGCTTCGGAATGACGTTATCGACGGTAACATCGCCTCGCGTAGCCGCGGCTGCGATCATATAGGTACCGGCCTGAATCCGGTCAGGAATGATGGAATGCCGGCAGCCGTGCATTTCCTGAACCCCTTCGATCCGAATGGTATCGGTGCCTGCTCCTTTAATTTTCGCCCCCATCGAGTTTAACAAGGTTGCTACATCTATAATTTCAGGCTCTTTCGCCGCATTTTCGATAATTGTGTTGCCCTTGGCCCGTGAGGCCGCCAGCATGATGTTGATAGTCGCACCTACGCTCGCCATATCCAAGTAAATTTTCGCCCCGCGCAGCTCTTTGGCACGGATTCTCAATGCGCCGTTCTCATTGCTCACTTCAGCGCCCAGCGCTTCGAAGCCTTTGATATGCAAATCAATCGGACGCGGCTCGAAATTGCAACCTCCAGGCAGACCGATCGTCGCCTCGCCGAATCTTCCAAGCAGCGCTCCCATCAAATAGTAGGACGCCCTTAACTTCTTGACTTTCCCGTTAGGCATCGGAAGCGACTTCATTCGACTGGGGTCGATCGTCATCCGGTCTTCGTTCCAATCAATGCTGGCTCCTAAATCCGTTAAAATTTCTGTATATGTAGCCACATCGCTAAGATGCGGCAGATTATCCAACGTTACCGGCGTTTCAGCAAGAATCGCAGCCGGAATGAGTGCAACCGCACTATTCTTAGCTCCGCTAATTTGAACCGTCCCCCGCAGCGGACGTCCCCCGACCACCATTAATTTCTCCAATATGATTCTCCCCCTAAATCCAGGTGCCTTCCTGCAAGCGCAATCCTTCTACCGCCAACCAAATCATAAATAGATTTATGAAAACGACAACATCTCATGAAAATGCATCACGAATAATCTTCCTGCGCCTTCTGAGCGCATAAGATTAAGAAATAGAAAGAGGAAACGCCCGCAAGAACACAAACGGGCGACATCTTCCGTCATCCGTTTGCGCCTTGCCGCATTTCCTGCCTTGTCTATACAATTGTTATTAAGCTTGGTTGCTGCTTCCGAACAATTCAATTTTGGATTTTACTACTTCGACCATTGCGTTGCGAGCTGGGGTGAGATATTTACGAGGATCATAAATTTTAGCGTCCTTGTTCAGAACCGCGCGGATCGTGTCTGTGCAAGCAACTTGGTTCTCTGTGTTCACGTTGATTTTGCCAACGCCTGCTGCGATCGATTTACGAATCATTTCGTCCGGTACGCCGGATCCACCATGCAATACAACCGGTACTGGGATCGCTTTGGACACTGCTTCGATGATGTCGAAGTGAATGTTAGGCTCACCAGCGTACATACCGTGTGCCGTACCTACAGCGATTGCCAAGCAGTCAACGCCTGTTTCTTCGTAGAAACGGATTGCTTCTTCCGGCTTAGCCAGGTTAGCGTGCTCTTCGTCAACGGAAATATCGTCTTCCACGCCGCCGATTGTTCCGAGCTCACCTTCAACGGATACGCCCATTGCGCGAGCGGCTTTCACAACTTCTTTCGTCAAACGGATGTTTTCTTCGAAAGAGTAGTGGGAACCGTCGAACATAACGGAGCTGAATCCTGCACGGATACATTTCATTGCCACTTCGAAGGAACTGCCGTGATCCAGGTGCAATGCGATCGGCAGACCGGATTTCTTCGCTGCCGCTTCTGCGATAGCTACTGTGAATTCAATACCCATATATTTCAGTGCGCCTTCGCTAACACCATAAATGAACGGGGATTTCAGTTCCATTGCCGCTTCCACAATCGCTTGAGCGAACTCAAGGTTGTTCATGTTAAATTGACCCACCGCGTATTTGTTCGCTTTTGCCTTAGGTAAAAACTCATTCATTGAAACCAATGCCATGTTTCTCTTCCTCCTAGAACCTGTAGTTTTGCGTAGACCGCTCTTGTCATACCTGAGTTATTATAGCACATATATATTCAAATGATAACCAAGCCCTCTATTCTCTGCCACAAAAAAAAAGACCCTAATTCTAGGATCCTATTGCATAGCCACTGCTTGATTCATTGTTTAACTGCATATTGACTGCCATGCGCAGTTCGTCAATATCAAACGGCTTCGTGAAATGCATGATCGCACCCAGATCCGTCGCTTCTTTGATCATGTCAAGCTCGCCATAAGCGGTCATCATAATGACTTTGATAGATGCATCGATCGCTTTCACATGCTTTAAAATATCGAGGCCGTCCATACCGGGAATTTTCATATCCAGCAATAAAAGGTCAGGCGAAGAATTTCTGACGATCTCTAAAGCCAGTTTACCATTAGAGGCTTGATAAGTATCGTATCCTTCGTTACTGAAAACCTCCATTAGCAGTACGCGAATCCCATTTTGATCATCGACAATCAGTACCTTTTTCTTCATCAGCCTAGCTCCCTCCCGAAAACGAATAACAAATTCCCTATACTTCAGAATACATAGGTATTCGCTATTCGTTTCCATTTTCCTTCCGAGGTCAGGGGCTAATTGAAAACTTTTACAAAAAAGATGTTTGTCAGGAAGCAACCTTACATGAAACGTTAACGTTCGATCCCTTGCGCTGCTTTCACGAACTCACGGAACAACGGCTGCGGACGGTTCGGACGGGACGTGAATTCCGGATGGAATTGCACTGCCAAGAACCAAGGATGGCTTGGAAGCTCAACCATCTCGACCAAACGGCCGTCCGGCGATGTACCGGAAATACGCAATCCTGCGGACTCGATCAGCTCGCGGTACTCATTGTTGAACTCATACCGGTGACGGTGTCTTTCATACACCAGCTCATCGTTGTAGCATTTCTCCGCCAGGGAGCCCGGCACGACTTTGCAAGGATACAGGCCGAGACGCATGGTACCGCCCAGGTTCTCGATATCCTTCTGCTCCGGCAACAAATCGATAACCGGATAAGCCGTCGTCGGATTAATCTCGGAGGAGTTCGCTCCATCCAAACCGCAAACGGAACGCGCATACTCGATAACCGCTACCTGCATGCCCAAGCAAATGCCGAAGAACGGAATTTTCTTCTCGCGGGCATAGCGAATGGCGGATACTTTCCCTTCGATACCGCGGTCCCCGAATCCGCCCGGCACAAGAATCCCTTGCACGCCGGAAAGCAGCTCGTCGACGTTGTTGTCATAAATATCTTCGGCGTTAACCCAGCGAATCTCGATTTCGGAATCGTTATCGATACCGGCATGTCCGAGGGCTTCTACAATACTCAAATAAGCATCGTGCAGCGCTACATATTTACCGACAATTGCGATCTCCGTCTTCTTCGTCAAGGACTTCACTTTGCGGACCAGATTCTCCCACTCGGTCATGTCCGGTTCGCTCGTTTTCAGCTTCAGGTGATTACAAACGTAATCATCCAATCCCTGCTCGCGCAGCATCATCGGCACTTCATACAGCGTTTCCGCGTCTTTGCATTCGATAACCGCAGCCGGATCGATGTCGCAGAACAAGGCAAGCTTGCGCTTCATGTCTTCGGTCAAGGAATGCTCCGTACGGCATACGATCACGCTCGGTTGAATGCCCAGGCCGCGCAATTCTTTTACGCTGTGCTGAGTCGGCTTCGTCTTGACTTCGCCGGCCGCTTTGATATAAGGAATCAGCGTAACGTGAATGTACATGACGTTCTCGCGGCCGATATCATTTTTCATTTGACGGATCGCTTCCAAGAAAGGCAAGCTCTCGATGTCACCCACCGTACCGCCGATTTCCGTGATGACCACGTCGGATTGCGCCTCGCGGCCCGCACGCAGAACACGGTCTTTGATCTCATTCGTAATATGCGGAATAACTTGAACCGTTCCTCCGAGGTATTCGCCTCTGCGCTCCTTTGTAATAACCGAGGAGTACACTTTGCCAGACGTAACGTTCGAAGCTTTGGACAAATTAATGTCGATGAAGCGCTCGTAATGGCCTAAGTCCAGATCCGTCTCTGCCCCGTCATCGGTTACGAAAACTTCACCGTGCTGATAAGGACTCATCGTCCCCGGATCCACGTTAATATATGGATCGAACTTTTGAATTGTAACTTTCAGCCCTCTGTTCTTCAACAGTCTACCTAAGGAAGCTGCCGTTATTCCTTTGCCAAGGGAAGATACTACGCCTCCCGTAACGAAAATATATTTTGTCACTATGTACGCCTCCTATTGGTTATTTGGTTTGAAAAACGCAGCTCGTACATTTACGCTTCGTTTCCCGCCAGGCTCGCTGGCCTCGGTCTTTCTATGCAAAAGGCTTACACCGTAAGCATTCGCTATCAGGGTCGTTGCTGTCACTGCTCTAATTGTAGTGTCTACCAAACAAGGCTTTTCATGAAACCCATAGTGAAAAACAGTCCAAAAAAACAAAAAAAGTGACACCCGCAGTGACGGGGCACTTTTTGAACGCTTGCGCGATTTGTTAAGATTCTTTTAAAGCCCATGCAATAGTTTACTCTGAACGGACAGTGGCTGTCAAGACAAGTTATTTGTCGTCGTCGTCCTCTTCATCCAATGAATCCTCATCGTCATCCAGATCCTCATCTTCGTCCAGGCTGTCTTCTTCGTCTTCGTCCGTCTCGTCGATACCTTCTTCGCCGAGATCCTCTTCGATCTCCTCATCCTCGAAGAACTCCGTATCTTCATCCGACTCTTCTTCTTCGGCATCTGTACCGAATGCATCGTAGTCGTCTTCTTCTGCGTATGTATCTTCTTCCTCCGCGTAAATGTCCTCATCCAGATCGTCGTCTTCATCGTTGATGATTCTAGGACGCTTTGCATTTCCAACCGCATCGTCCGACTTCTCGACCGGATACCAGCGTTTCAGCCCCCAAAGGTTCGTGCCAACGCAAGCAAAACGCCCGTCGATGTTGATTTCCGTATATAGTTGGGCAATCACTTGCATGACGTGCTGCTCAGATAACCCCTTAATTTTTGCAATTTCCGCCATCAGGTCACGGTAATAAAACGGCGTATTCGCCGACTTCAATAATTCAAACGCCAAATCCACCATCGGCATTTCGCGAGCTTGTTCTGTGGTGATTTTGAGAGTGTATTCGCTACTCATTCAGGCACATCCCTTTCGACCGTCTTCTTCACTTCTGTACTTCTTCTATCTACCTTATCCAATATCTTAGTTAAGTAAAACCTATTTTTTCTAAAAATGCAACTACCCCGCCCCCAAAATGAATACAAGCGAAGGTCCCCCTCCGCTTGCGACTGTATCCAGAGGAAACGGTATGAGCGAATCAATGCCGCTTCCTGAACCTGAGGAAGAGACACTCCTGCCTGCGCCTCTCTATTTATCCTATGTAAAACCTGCACATCTGACACGGGTTCGCACCCAATTATTTCTATAAAGGCAATCACACGGTCATCAGGGGTGACCTGTACATATGATAGGGGAGACTCGATTCTAAGCTGTCATGGGGGGATGGCACGTATGGACATAGCCACCTTTCTTTATTTGCTTCATGAGGAAATCGCACTCACCAAGCACTCTGGCAAGAAGCATATGATTCGCTTCTCATCGGCTAAAGACTATTACGCCTACAAGGCTGAGCTTAGGCGGCTGCGCCCCCGCCTCGCGAATCTCGCTAAAGTCCGCGTTCTAGACATCATTCATGCCTTCTCCTGCACGCTTCGCCCCGATTCAAAACTCAAGTACGCCGCTGGCGGCCCGACGATCGTCGAAGACTCCAAAATAACCGTCCATCAGATCATCGGGAACAAAACCATCGCCAAACGCGCAACCACTTTATCCGGTTCCGGCTCCCATGCAATCCCATGGGGTGTCGATCAGATCGGCGCTCCCGAAGTTTGGAACAAGTCGTTAGGCCAAAACATCCGGATTGGGGTCATTGACACCGGCATTGATTACAATCACCCGGACTTGCGAAACTCCATCTCGCGGGGAATCAACTTATTGAACCACAGCATGCTGCCCTATGACGACAACGGCCATGGCACGCATATTGCGGGAACGATCGCAGCTACAGGACGCAACTCCGGCATCATCGGCGTAGCGCCGAGGGCCATCATCCATCCGGTCAAAGCTTTCGACCATAGCGGAAGCGCCTATGTGTCGGATATTATCGCCGGGATCGATTGGTGTGTGAGTAACGATCTCGACATTATCAATATGAGCTTCGGCATGAAATCGTACAACCGAGCGCTCGAGCAAGCGGTTCTGAACGCCTATTATCGCGGGAAGGTCATCGTGGCCTCATCCGGCAATGACGGCAAAAGGAAGACGGTCGATTACCCCGCCCGCTTCCCGCAGGTCGTCTCCGTCGGCGCTACGACCCGGCAGGGACGGATCGCCCCCTTCAGCAACCGCGGCAAGCAAATCGATATCTATGCGCCAGGGGAACGGGTCTACTCTTCCTGGCTGCACGGCAAATACAACGAGCTCAGCGGCACCTCGATGGCTACCGCGCATGTCAGCGGCGTCATTGCGCTGATGCTGGCTATTAAGCCGATGGCGCCGCAGCAGATCAAAACGGCTATCCGCCGCTGCGCCATCAGCCTGAACAGGCGTGAGAACACGCGCTGGCAGCCTGGGCATCTCAATGCCCGGCGGGCCTTGCGCGCGGCGAAGCAGCTCTGATAACAGCAACAAGGGCTGTCCCGAAAGGCGGGTAAAGACCTTTCGGGACAGCCCTTGTGTGTATGGAGCGAGGCTTACATGCGCTCCGGAGCGGATACGCCGACGACGCGCAGCGTATTGGCCAGCGTCGTGCGGAGCGCGCCGAGCAGCGCAAGGCGCGCTTGGGTCAAAACCGCGTCATCCGTGATGACGTAGTGGCCTCTGTAGTAGCTATGGAACTGGCTCGCCAGTTCGTAGACATAGCGGATCATGCGGTGCGGCGCATACTGGTCGGCCGCAATGGCGATCTCCTCCGGGAGCTCGCCGATCTTGCGCAGCAAGTCGAACTCAGCTTCCGACGAGAGCTGGTTCAGATCGACCTGCTCCAGCGGCAGCACCTGGATGCCCTGCTCTTCCGCCTGGCGGAAGATGGAGCAGATGCGGGCATGCGCGTACTGTACGTAGTACACGGGATTCTCATTGGACTGGGAAACCGCCAGATCCATGTCGAAATCCAGATGCGAGTCCATGCTGCGCATCGCGAAGAAATATCGGATCGGGTCCACGCCGACCTCGTCCATCAAATCCTCCATCGTGACCGCTTTGCCGGTCCGCTTGGACATCTTCACCTTTTCCCCGTTCTGGAAAAGGCTCACCATCTGGGCGATCAGCACGACAAGGCGGTCCGCCTCGAAGCCCAGCGCCGTCATGGCCGCCTTCATCCGCGGGATGTAGCCGTGGTGGTCGGCGCCCCAGATGTTGATCAAGCGATCGAAACCGCGCCCGAATTTGTTGCGGTGGTAGGCGATATCCGGCGTCAGATACGTAAAGGATCCGTCATTCTTGATCAGCACGCGATTCTTGTCGTCGCCAAGAGGCGTGGTATTCAGCCAAGTTGCGCCATCTTCCTCATAAATATGGCCGTTATCGCGCAGTTCCTGCAGAACCGGCGGAATCAGGTTATCTTCATAAATCGACGTTTCGGAGAACCAGTTGTCGAACCGAACCCCGAAGCGGCCGAGGTCGCGCTTGATTTTGTCGAGCTCCTTCTTAAGCCCGTAAGAACGGAAATACGCCCGTCGCTCATCCTCCGGCAAGCTCAGCAGGCGATCTCCCTCTTCCGCTGCCAGCTCTGCCGCGAAGCCCTTGATATCATCGCCGAAGTACCCATCTTCCGGCATGACGGCATCTTGGCCGAGCGCTTGCAGATAGCGGGCCTCGATGGACTTGGCCAGGTTCACGACCTGGTTGCCCGCGTCATTAATGTAATACTCCCGGGATACGTCATAGCCGGCCAGATCAAGCACGTTGCACAGCACGTCGCCTACGGCAGCTCCGCGGGCATGTCCCAAATGCAGGGAGCCTGTCGGATTCGCGCTTACGAACTCCACTTGCACTTTCAGCCCTTGACCTACGTTTCTAGCCCCGTAACGTTCGCCTTGCTTCTGCACGTCCGCAATGACGGCGTAGAGGTACACTCTGTTCATTCGGAAATTAATGAAGCCCGGGCCGGCAATTTCCGCCTCGGCGATATTCGCCTTCTCCTTCTGGAGGTTCGCGATGATCTTCTCAGCAATCTGCCTTGGGTTCGTCTTCGCAATCCGGGTTAGCTGCATCGCGATGTTCGTGGCGAAATCGCCATGCGACTTCTCCTTCGGCACCTCCAGAATAATCTCCGGCACCTGCTCGGCCTCCACGATGCCCGCAGCCGCAACGGCTTCTGCGATGGCTTGTTTGACGATGATTTTGACTTCGTTTAGTACGTCCATTCCTCTTACTCCTCCTGAATTAGCAACTTAATTCTGTATGTTCCCGCGTGCGTGCCTGATGCGTACAAATCATATTTCCATCTCGTGATGCCGATGCCGTGCACAGCCTCGCTCTTCAGCTCGTGCGTGTCGACTTCCAGCTCCAGACGGCCTTGCGGCGTATGATAAAATCCGATGCGTTTCTCGCCGGGCACAAACGTTTGCTCCGCTTGCACGTCTCCCTGGCGGACGATGCGGATCTGATTCTCTTCCAGCTTGATGAGCGTCACTGTGCGTCCAAGCTCATTCGGTTCTTCTTCATAGCGGATGTAGGTGTGATCGCCTTTGCGGTACAGATCTCCCCGCGCCTTCTGCACGTTCGTCTCACTCCCGCTCCGGCTCTCAATGCGAATGCGCACTCGCGTTTTATCCGTCATGATTCGTCATTCTCCTATTCTCCATGTCCTAATGCGCCTCATGCCAAGATCAGGCAAATAAGGCAAGTCAGCTATTAGTTTATATGAAAGAACCAATGAATTCAATGTATGTCGTCGATCTCTGTCGGTAAAGACCCCTTTAGGTGCTGTATATAAGCAGCACCGATAGGAAGGCGGCGATGCATGACCGGTCAGATGGGAAGCAGAAAGAGGATGTCCCTGCCATCCATGGCTAAGAACATCCTCTAGATCGATCAAGCTAAATCGCCGGTATCGGCATTCCGATGCTTGCCCACTGTTCTTTCGCGGGGCCGTAGGCGCCGATCACGGGTACACCGGCTTGGCGCATAAGAATCGTGAGCTGGCCCCGATGGTGGATCTCATGCTTCAGATAGGCGAACAGTGTCTCGCCGATCGTCCACTGCTGGCCGAACATATTCACCTGCTCCTGCAGCTTCGCATCTGTCAGCTGCGTTCGGACAGCTTCCAAGATCCCTTTCGTCGTGGCACGATACGCATCCGCGATAGCCGCCGCTTGTTTCGGCGGTGTGGCAGCGGCTGACGGGGCCTCGAACTTCAGGCCGGCTCCGAGCAGCATGCCCCGATCGTTATGGACCAGGTGCCACGCTATGAAACCTAGCGGTCTGTAGCCTTCGGCTTGCGGCTGCTGCAAAGACGCATCGCTCAGTGCGTCCAGCAGCTGCTGGGTTGTTGCGGATTCTTGCCCGTATCCGGTAAGAAAGCTTTGTACGGTAGTAAACATTGTTCTTTTCCCTCCGAGGTTTCGTTTCTGCACAGCTCTTGGAATTAGTGTAACACGGGACAACTGACAGCAGTATGGCAGTGTGGGGAAAATTTCATGCTGGCGAAGAGCGGCCGAGCCCCCGGCTCCGGCTAACGGACACAGCGGCGCTTATTCGCCGTTTTGGGCCCGCCTCGCGGCGCTAACGGACACATGTGACGCTATTTGCGCATTTTCGGCAAGATTTCGCCTGGAAATCGGCAAATAAGCACGCTGGTGTCCGTTAGATTATCGACGGGGCCGTAGCCGCCGAAATAACGGCCGTGGTGTCCGTTAGCGAGCCCGCGCCCGGCGAGACACGGCGGCGGCGAAGCGCCGACTCGGCCG
>NZ_JAVDUS010000038.1:0-18473 GCF_031456485.1 Bacillus sp. 3255 | reverse complement strand
TAACGGACACCGGCGACGCTATTTGGCGTCGGCGGGCATGAATTTGCCCCGAAACCGGCAAATAAGGACTCCCGTGTCCGTTAGAATCGCGTCGCATCGATTTGCGCGCGAATAGCGGCCGTGGTGTCCGTTAACGCGAGCGGCGGCGGGGGAACGGCACCCGTGCGGGCGGCGCCAACAACGCAGCGCCTCCCTGGGGCCGCTCGCTCCGGGCCGCCACACCACACGGCACGCATGCGCTCCTGCCTAACGCTCACCCGCCCGCCACCGCTCCCGCGCTGCGCCTCCCCAGCCGCTGCCTGGCCGCTCCGCCCGGCATCTTCTATTGGGCCGTCGGCGTAACCGCCAGCCGCTGCCTCGCATAGCGGTTCTCCGGAATCGGCAGGCCAAGATTACCGCGCAGCGTATCCGCCTCGTACTCCTCCCGGAACAGACCGCGCTCCTGCAGAATCGGTACGACAAGATCGACGAAGTCGTCCAGACCTTTCGGCGTCGCCGACCCTACGATGAAGCCGTCGGCGGCCCCGCCTTCGAACCAAGCCTGCAGCTTGTCGGCGACAACCTCCGGAGTGCCGAGGAACGTCGGCTTCGGCGTCGCGACGCGTAGAGCCACCTGGCGCAAAGTCAGTCCCTCTTGCTTGGCCCAAGCTTTCATGCGGTCCGTGGCGCTCTGGAAGGAATTGCGGCCAAGCTCCCCAAGCTCGGGAAACGGCTCGTCGAGCGGATACTGCGTGAAGTCGTGATGCTCATAGAAGCGCCCAAGGAAATCCAGCGCCTTGTCGATGGACACCAGATTGGCAACCTCCTCGTACTTACGCTCCGCTTCTTCCTGCGTCCGGCCGACAATCGGCCCAATGCCAGGCAGGATGACGATCTCATCGGGATTTCGGCCGAGCGCCCGAGCGCGCCCTTTCACGTCGTCATAGTATTGCTTCGCTTCCTCCAGCGTTTCCTGTCCCGTGAAAATAGCATTCGCCACTTTGGCGGCAAAGGTTTTGCCGTCTTCCGACGCGCCTGCCTGGAAAATGACAGGCTGACCCTGCTTGGAACGGGCGATGTTCAGCGGACCTTTCACAGAAAAGTGCTCGCCCTTATGATTCAGCGTATGCAGCTTCGACGGATCGAAGAAAACGCCGGATGCTTTATCGCGAACGAACGCATCGTCCTCCCAGGAGTCCCACAAACCTGTCGCTACCTCCAAATATTCGTTCGCGATCTTGTAGCGCTTCGGATGAGCCGGGTGCTCCTGCTCCGTTTTCCCGTAATTCAGCGCTGTGCCTTCCAGCGGGGACGTCACCACATTCCAGCCTGCCCGGCCCCCGCTTATCACATCCAGCGAGCCGAATTGACGGGCTACGGTGAACGGCTCGCTGTACGAGGTCGAAAGCGTCCCGACCAGGCCGATTTTCGAGCTGACGGCAGCCAAAGCACTTAATATCGTAATGGGCTCGAAGCGGTTTAAAAAGTGCGGGATCGATTTCTCCGTAATATACAAGCCGTCGGCGATGAAAACGAAATCGAACTTGCCTGCCTCCGCTTTCTGCGTCCAATGCTTATACAGCTCGAAATTGACGCTCGCGTCCGTAATCGCTTCCGGGTGGCGCCAACCCGAAATATTGCCGCCTACGCCATGCAAAATAGCGCCCAGCTTCAGTTTTTTATGATGTCCCATGTAGGATCCTCCTCAATGTATGTGAATTATGCCTGCAACTGCACGGCATGCAACCTTTTCAATTCCTCTACCGCCAATTCAGCGAAAAATGCACTGCTAACCGCAAGCGCCCCTTCATCCACATCAAAAGCAGGATGGTGCCACTCGTGCGGACCGGCGGTCCCCATAAAGGCGAAGAAGCCGGGAATCTGCTGCTGGTAATAGGCGAAGTCCTCGCCGGCAGGAGACGGCTTCGGCGTCACGACGGTAAGCCCGAGCCGCTTCGCCGTTCTGCTGGCAGCTTCCGCCAGTTCCTCATCGTTGTTCACCGGCGGCGGTCCCGGGAGCCAGCGCAGCCGGGCCGTCGTCCCGTAAGCGGCGGCTACGCCGTTCACAATTTCGCCGAACCGCTCAGTCACGCGCGCGCGCACATCTTCGTCGAAGGTCCGTACCGTGCCGTCCAACACGGCCTTCTCCGGTATGACATTCCACGCCGTGCCTGTATGCAGACGCGTGACACTGACCACGGCGCTCTCCAGCGGGCTCACGTTGCGGCTGACGATCGATTGCAGCGCCACGACCATGTGTGCGGCCGTCAAGATCGGATCGATGCTCGCCTCAGGAACAGCGGCATGCGAGCCCTTGCCTTGCAGCTCGACGAGAAAGCCGTCGGCGGCAGCCATCAGCGCCCCGCTCCGGATGCCGATCGTCCCGACCGGCAAATCCGGCTTATTGTGCATGCCGTAGATAGCCGTCACGTCTTTCAAAGCTCCGCTGGCGAGCACTTTTGCCGCTCCGGCCGCCTTCTCTTCCGCCGGTTGGAAGATGAAACGGACGGCACCCTGAAGCTCATGCTCGATCTTTTTTAACATTAACGCCGTTCCCAGCAACGCTGCCGTATGGAAATCATGTCCGCAGGCATGCATCTTGCCGGGATGCTGTGAAGCGAAAGGCAGACCGGTCTCTTCTTGAACCGGAAGCCCGTCAATATCCGCACGAAGGGCAATGACTGGCCCGTCAAGCAAGCCTCCGATCTCTGCGACAAGTCCCGTTTTCAAGGAATACTGCGTCAATATTCGAATTCCCGCCTCTTCCAGCTGACGCCGAATGTAGGCTGTCGTTTCAAATTCTTCATGCGACAGCTCGGGATGTTGGTGCAGATGCCGGCGGATGCCGACCAACTTCGGCTCGATCCTTTTGGCGCTAAGGAGTGCTGCGTTTTCTTGAACTTCCATAAGTACACCTCACTTTCATTCAGGACACGACCCGGTGCTCCAGGAAAAAGTCAACAAGCTCCGACTGTTCGCCGGTTAAGGAAACTATATTCGTTTGCAGCGCTACGTTCGTCACTTCCGCCACTTCAATCGGTGTCAGCAGACGCTCACGAACCTCTTTCCCGACGCACAGTCCCGGCAGGAAGCATAAGCCTGCTTTATTCATAACGAGCTTCTTGGCCGTCTCCGCATTATCGGTATGAATTTCAATCGCCGGCGGTTTGTTCAAGCTTTGGAACACCCGGTGTATCCGCAGCCAATCCAGCGAGCCGCATTCAAAAAATACGAAAGGCTGGTCAACGATTTGCTCTAGCGATACCTCTTTATGGCCGGCAAGCGGATAATCCGTATGCGCGTACAACCGGATTGGGTCCTCATAAAATTTGCGCGACTGCAGGTTCGGATGACTGATATTTCGAACGAAGCCGATATCTAACTCGCGGCTGAGCACCTTGCTGACGATGTCGTCGGTGGTTGCCGTCGTCAGCTTGATTTGCAGCTGCGGGTAGCGCGCCTTCAACTTCGGCAATAGCTCAGGGATCATATAGTTGGAGACGGACACCGTGCAGCCGATCCGCAGCTCAAGCGGCACCGCCCGCTGCTTCTGGATCTGCTGCTTGCCCTTCTGATACACTTGCAGCAGCTGCTGGGCATAGGGCAGGAACTGCCTGCCTTTCTCGGTCAGCTGCACCTGTTTGCCCAGCCGGTCGAACAACCGGCAGTCCAGTTCGCGCTCCAGCGATTGAATGCGCGCCGTGACCGAAGGCTGAGATAGAAAAAGCACCTCCGCTACTTTGTTAAAACTCCCGTAATGAAACACATAGACGAACGCTTCGATATTTTCAATGTTCATACATGGTTCTCCCAGTTCATAAGATTAGGATGATACTTGGCCAACGAAGCACAAAGAGACCTTAAGAAACATATCCGCTGCATCAGCAGCTTGGAACGGCTTCAAAGGTCTCCGGCAGCCCGGTTGACGCTATCTAATTATCCTATACCTTACTTCTTATAACCAAGTATGTCAATCGGAATTTAACAATTAAAGAAAAATCTTTACATCACCGGATCGTGGCACGCCGTATAATGACCGGGAGCTATTTCGCGAAACGCAGGCTCCTCTGCAGCGCACCGGGCCGTCGCCGCCGGGCAGCGCGTGCGGAACCGGCAGCCGCTTGGCGGGTTCGCCGGCGAAGGAATTTCCCCGCGAATGGCGGTCAGTTCGCTGCGTCTTCGCGGATCCGGCGACGGGATGGATGCAACCAGCGCCCTCGTATAATGGTGCGCTGGATGCCGGAACAGCTCCTCGCTCGGCGCGATTTCGACCAGCTTGCCCAAGTACATGACGCCGATCCGGTCGGATACGTACCGCACGATGTGCAGGCCATGGCCGATGAACATCATGGTCAGATCAAGCTCGCGCCGCAGCTCCTGGAGCAAGTTGATGATCTGCGCCTGCACCGACACATCCAGCGCCGATACGGCCTCATCCGCGAGCACGAATTTGGGATTCAGCGCGATCGCCCGGGCAATCCCGATACGCTGGCGCTGACCGCCGGAAAATTCATGCGGGTACCGGTCGTAAGCCGCTGCATGCAGTCCGACCAGCCCGAGCAGGCGCTGCACGGCCTCTTTGCGCTCCGCTCCGCGCAGCAGGCCATGGACGGCGAACGGCTCGCCGATAATGTCGCCGACTTTCCATCGCGGGTCGACAGAGCCGTACGGGTCCTGGAAAATCATTTGCATATGCTTCCTCTGTTCTCTCAAGCGGGCTGCCGTCAGGTCAGCCAAGTCCTGCCCCTCGAACCGTACGGAGCCGCGGGTCGGCTTCTCCAGATGGAGCAGCAACCGGCCCAGCGTCGATTTGCCGCTCCCGGATTCGCCGACGAGACCGAACGACTCCCCTCTTGCAATGGTGAAGGAAACGTCGTCGACCGCTTGAATCGCTCTGCGTTCCCTGGAGAACACGGTGCGGCCGATCGGATAATGCTTCGTTACATGGCGCAGCTCGATCAAGGTCGCGGGTTCCCTTTTCGCTTCTGCACCGGACTTCGTAACGGATGTACCGTCACCGTCAACCCATATGCCGCCGTTCGACAGCAGCTTGTCGGAATGCCAGCAAGCGGACTGCCTGCCGTCCGCTTCTACCAGCGGCGGTGCTTCACGCATACAATCTTCCGAGGCATAAGCGCAGCGCGGATGGAAACGGCAGCCCGTCGGCCAATCGGCAATGCCCGGGATGGCGCCGGGGATCGCGTAAAGCGGCTTGGACCGATCGCTGTCTATCGTTGCTACAGACCGCAGCAAGCCCATCGTATACGGATGGCGAGGCGCTGCGAACAGCTCCTGCGCCGGCGCCTGCTCGACAATGCGTCCGGCGTACATCACGATCACCCGGTCGGCAATCTCCGCAGCGACGCCCAGATCATGCGTAATGAACAGAATGGACATGCCAAGTTCATCCTTCAGCTCCAACAGCAGCTGCAAAATTTGTGCCTGAATCGTAACATCCAGCGCAGTGGTCGGTTCGTCGGCAATCAGCAGCTCAGGCTTGCAGCTTAGCGCCATGGCAATCATCGCCCGCTGCAGCATGCCGCCCGAAAGCTCACCCGGATACTGCTTCATTCGCAGCTCAGGCTCAGGAATGCCTACACGCCGCAGCAGATGCACGGCCTGCATAACCGCTTCCTTATGCGAAGTGCGGCGTTCATGACGCCGAATCGTCTCGACGATCTGGCTCCCGATCGTAAAGACAGGATCGAAAGCCGCCATCGGCTCCTGGAACACCATCGCGATCTTTTTACCACGCAGCCCGCGGAGATCCCGATCGCCAAGCGCTGTGACATCCACACCATCAAGCTCGATCGAACCGGAAGTAATCGAACCGTTAGCTTCTTCGATCAAGCGCATGACGGCCTTGGACGTGACGGACTTCCCGCTCCCCGATTCACCGACCAAACAGACGATTTCGCCCGCCTTCATGTGAAAGCTGATGTCGTGAACCGCCTGTACGTTCCCCCGCTCCGAGGCAAATTCGACACGAAGCCGGTCTACGTTAAGTAAAGTGCCCATCGCATGTATCCTCCTAGGTTATCCGCTTTCTCGGATCGAGTCTGTCCCGCAATTCGTCGCCCAGCACATTGACGGACAGAACGAATAGCGTAATAGCCAGACCGGGAAACGTGCAGATCCACCAGGCTACGGATAGATACCCTCTGCCTTGTGACAGCAGCGCGCCCCAATCCGGAACTTCCTTCAGAACGCCAAGACCGAGGAAGCTAAGACCGGAGCCGGTCAGAATCGCCGTACCGATGCCGATCGCCGCCATCACGAGCAGCGGGGATATCGAATTCGGCACAATATGTTTGAGAAATAAGGGCAGCGGAGCGGCACCGAGGGATCTCGAAGCCGTGATAAACGAACGGTTGCGGAGGCTGAGAATTTGTCCTCTCATCACTCGGGCATAGTTCGGTACGGCCGAAAGCGCGACGGCGAGCACAATGTTCCATAGTCCCGGTCCTAAAGCTGCGGCAATTGCCAGAGCCAATAGAACACTCGGTACGGTCATGACAATATCGTTGATCCGCATCAGCACGTTGTCCACCCACCCTCCGCAGTAGCCTGCAGCCATGCCGACAGCAGCTCCGATGAAGCCGCCGACTATGACCGAGGCAAACCCGATGAACAGCGATTCCCGCGCGCCGTAAATAACAAGACTAAGCACATCCCGGCCGAAATAGTCGGTTCCCAGCCAGTGTGCCGAACCGGGAGGCAGCAGCAGCTGATCCGCCTGCATATCTGTCGGCGCGTATTTGGCGAACCATCCCGGGGCGATCGCAAATAAGAGCAATACAACTACGATAAGAGACGCTGCATACAAAATGGCTTGCGAAGGAACGAACGTCAGCGGCAATCGCCTGCGAAGCCTGGCGGCGCTTATAGCCTGCCATACCGGTTTGACGGCGGTAACTTCCCTCATCCATGTCCCCTCCTTGCTTCTTAGTAAGAACGCTGACGTCTGATTCTGGGATCGATATACGCGTATGAAATATCAACCCATGTATTGACAAGCACATAAATAATGGCGGTAAACAAAACCACGCCCTGCACGACCGGCAAATCTTTGGCCATAATCGCGTCGGCGATAATACGCCCGATGCCTTGACGCGAGAACACCGTCTCGATGACAACCGTGCCCGCAAGCATCTCGCCGATCAGCAAGCCGAGCATCGTGACGGCCGGAATGAGCGCATTGCGCAGCGCATGCCGGTACATAACAGTCCGTTCCTGCAGCCCTTTGGCCCGCAGCGTCGTGATGAACGGCTCGCCAAGCACCTCAAGCATCGAATTCCGCACCATGCGGACAATGAAGCCTGCGCCCAGCATACCGAGCGTTAACGCCGGTAGAACGAGCGTCGCCAGTCCGTCCGACCCCATCGCCGGCAACCAGCCCAGATAGACGGAGAATACCAAGATGAGCAGAATACCCGACCAGAACGTCGGCATGGAGATGCCGAACAAGCCGACGATTCTTGCCAAGATATCGATCCACCCATTGCGGTGTATGACCGACAGTACCCCGAGCACGACGCCCACAACGACAGCTACAGCCGATGCCGCCGTCGCAAGTCCAAGCGTAGCCGGGAAATGTTTGAGGATTTTCGGCAGGACGGGCTCTGAATTCATGAGCGATTGGCCGAAATCGCCGCTGAGCACATGCAGGAAATAGTTCAGAAACTGCTCGTGAAACGGCCGGTCAACACCTAACTGGTGCCGCAAATTGGCCACCGCCTCCGGACTCATGGCGCTCGGATCGATCATATTCATCACAACGTCGCCAGGCAGCACATAGAGAACGCAGAATACAAGAACCGATGAGCCCGCAATGACGCCCAAAGAGCTGATTAACCGGATGGCAATCGATATGCCCATCTTGCTGCTCCCTCCTTACTTGGTGGAAATAGAAACGTCATTAAAGAGCGGATAACCCAATGCGTCGAATTTGATGCCGGATATGCTCTTCGAAGCCGCCACTGTGTATGGGAAAATATACACCGGCAGAATGACGGCATTATCGATGATATAGCGCTGTACCTGCTTATAAATGTCTTTGCGCTTCGCTTCGTCCGTCTCGACGACACCTTGCTCCAGCAGCTTGTCGATCGCCGGATCCGACAGATGGGACAGTGAAGGGCGGGCATTCGGAGCTGTTGTGTGGTAAAAGGAGTTGAGGGCTACCGGATCCGAGTTGACTTGGCTGTTGCCGTAGAGATCATAAGCTTGCTGCGTATAGATGACCGTCTGTACGTCCTTGGTAATCTCCACTTCGACGGCGATGCCGACTTTCTTCAACTGCTGCTGGACGATGGTTGCAATGTCATTCCGTTTCTCACGGTTCGGCGAGCCGTCGACATAGCGCAGAGTGAGCTTTTTCCCGTCTTTTACACGAATCCCGTCCGCACCTTTGGTGTAGCCGAGCTCGTCGAGCAGCCGGTTCGCTTTGTCCGGATCAGCTTTAACGCCGTTCTCAAGCGCAGCGTCATAACCGAACATATTCGGGGCAAGCGGCGACCATGCCCGTTGGTATGTGCCCAGATAGAGCGTTTTGACAATCGCATCGAGATCTACTGCAGCTTGAACGGCCTGCCTTGCTTTGACATCATTCCAAGGGGCCCTGCTCTGATTGAAGAACAGCGTATAAGGCAATCCGCCCGTATTGACCTGCAGCAGCTGCAGCTTCGCGTCATTTTTTAACGCAACGGCATTCTGCGGAGGAACCGTTTCGGCTGCGAGCACCTGGCCGCTTTGCGCGCTGCCGATGCGTGTCGCCTCTTCGGGGACGATCTTGAACACGATGCCGTCCAGATAAGGCTTTCCTTGGTTCTCGACCAAAGCAGGCGCCCAGCTGTAATCCGGGTTGCGCTCGACTTTAATTTCGGCATTGTCGTTCCATTTCACGAACTTGTACGGGCCTGAGCCGACGGGATTTTTGCCGAACTGGTCACCGTATTTCTTGGCCGCCGTCGGGGATACGATGCCCAGCATCGCTTGGCTCAAATTGCCCAGAAACGCGACGGAAGGCGTCTCCAGATTCAGTTTGATCGTGTACTCGTCAATAACTTCCGACGATTTGTAAGGCTTCAGCAGTGCCGTAGCGTTGGCAGCCTTCGTCGCCGGATCCAGAATTCGATCGAAGCTGTATTTGACCGCCTCGGCATTGAGCGGCGTGCCGTCATGAAATTTCACGTCCTTGCGCAGCTTGAACGTGTAGCTCTTGCCGTCGGGCGATATCGTCCATTCGGTTGCCAGCCACGGCTTGATCGAATTGTCCGGCAGCTGCACCACGAGGCTGTCGTATAACGTCCGGAACACGCGAACGGCTACAGCCAAGCCGCTTCGATGCGGATCCAGTGAATCCGGCGACGTCGCGAGCGCATAAGAGAGTTCGCCGCCAACCGCAGGCTGCGCGTTCGCCTTGGACGTCGTTTGGGGCGCTGGCACATTCGCCCCTTTTGTGGAGCCGGCCTCGGCGCAAGCGCCCAGCACGAATACGGCTGCCGACAGACTAGCTAGTAAGGAAATCCATCGCTGTTTCTTCACAATCGTTTCACGCTCCATATGACGAATAATGCGTTCATTGTCCTGCGCAGCCGCTTATCCAATCGAATGCGGCTGCTTGGCTTTGCCGGAGCTCCATACCTTGCTCGGAATTTCCCGGCGCAGCACCGGAGCAACTTCGGAAGCAAACCATTCTGCTTGCTCCCGCTGCTCCGTTTCGCTAAGTCCGTCGACGCTGATGGACAGCACTTCATGTCCGAAAGCCTCATGATATTTCATAATTTTCTCGATGACACGATCCGGACTTCCAATCAGCAGGGGACCATTCTCCAAATTGTCCTCCAGGCTTTGGAAAGGCGACTGATTATGCTTGGCTGACTCCGTCGAATGAAAAGCTTCATAGTACGGACGATAGCGTCCGATCGCCTCTTCCGTCGTTCTTCCCAGATACAAACTCCCGGCTCCGGCGCCTACGACAGCATCCTGCGGATCGCGACCGTAATACGCCCATCTTTCCCGGTAGTGGTCGATTAACGCCTTATATTTCGCAAGCGGATGAAACGTATTCGAGGAAAAGATCGGCTCGCCGTATTTGGCGGCCAGCTCCGTAGAAAGCGTGCTCGACGCACTGCCGTGCCAAACCGGAATCGGCTGCTGCAGCGGTCTGGGCAGGACGGTAACGTCCTGCAAGGGCGGGCGGTATTTCCCTGTCCATGTGACGTTCTCCTCCCGCCATAGACGCCTTAATAAGGCATATCGCTCAGCGAGCGATTCCCACTGCTCCTCTTCTTTAATCCCGAAGAGCGGGTAATGACGGGGATCGTTGCCTTTACCGATAATGAGCTCGAGCCGCCCGCCCGAGAGATGATCGAGCGTTGCATAATCCTCGGCGACCCGCACAGGATCCAGTACGCTGAGCACGGCAACCGTGGTGAGCAGCTTGATCCGCGAAGTTTTGGCGGCAATGGCCGTCAGGAGAACCGCCGGCGAAGAAGACAGGAATGGCGGTCCATGCCTCTCGCCAATCCCATAAGCATCGAAGCCCAGCTCCTCGGCAAGCACCGCCTGCCCTAGAATATTCTGAAATTTCTGCTGGGCGGTGAACGATTCTCCGGTTACGGCGTTGCGCGTATTCATCGCCAAGCTGAAGAGGGCGAATTTCATAGACTTGCACCTTCGCGCCGATCCGCCTCGAACTTCGCCGGATTGACGATTTTGCGCAGCAGGTACATCGTGCCGTCACCATTGCCCCGGTCAATGGCGTCAATGCGCTCATAGCCTTTGCTTTCATACATATCGAGCAGCCAAGGGTGCTTCTCAGCCGTGGCTAACGTTACTGCCGAAGCTCCCAAGCGTTCGTTGATGACATGCTCCTCCACCCAAGCGAGCAGTTTCGTCCCCAAGCCCTGACCTTGTTCATCGGGATGTACCGCGAACCATTTGAGGAACGGGTATGCGCTGTCCCAGCGTTTCGTATTATCCCTGCTCAACGTTAGCGTCGCTGCGATGATCCCGTTCCTCTCCAGCACATAGCAATCGTTATTCGCAATGTTTTCTTGTATCAAAGCCAGATCGGCATGTGCCGCCGGCCATTTGAGCTCCAGCTCCCGAATCGTTGCATAAGCTTCATAGACTACCTCCACGAGGCGCTCGGCATCCTCGGGTACGGCTAGGCGATAGATGTCGCTCAATGAGAACTCACCTCTTGTCCGGACTGAGCGGCCAAGGAACGCTTGATGCGCTCAATCTGATTGAGATGCGTGTTCACATGCTTGACGAAGCCTTTCACAATGTCCGTAATGCGGACGGTATCGCCTTTGGCGTTAATCGCCGATCTCTCCCAGTCTTCGGCGCTCAACCTTCCCAACAGCAGGCTATTGTAGCGCAGCAGCTGCGCGAATGCGGTTAGAATATCGGCGACATTGCCGTCGTTCGCCTTCTGTCCGCTAACCCAAGCGTCTTGATCGAAAGCCGGCAGGCGAACTGTCGTACCTGCCAGAATATCGCGAATGCGGAACGAGATGACGATGCTGTGATCAGCCAGATGCGCCAGCACCTCCGTTACGCTCCAGGAAGCAGGCGCCCCCTTCCACGTTAATTGTTGGGAATCCAAGCCATCTACCGCCTGAACCAACAAGTCGTGGGTGTCCAAAAATGCCTGAATATCGTTACTGCTCAACGGAATTCCTCCTATATGCAGCGGTTTATACCGCCGCTTCGATTTCATTCAGCGCTTCCTTCAGTTGTTCGAACGAGCGCAGGCGTTTGCCGGCATCCTCGATGCGTGCCGTTACAATGAATTCATGTACGCCCGTTTGTTCTTGTAAGGAGAGCAGCTCTTTACGCACGGTCTCCTTGGAGCCTCGCGTGACCACCGTTTCCTTCTCTTCGATCGTGTAAGGCTCGTTAGCCTGCCTGCCGAATTCTTCAGCCTGCGCGAGCGTGCCGACGGTTACCTTCTTCCCGCTGGACAAGTACACTTTATATTGCTTCGTCTCACCGACGAGCGCTTCCGCTTCCTGATCGGTATCCGCCACGATGACGGAAAGCGCAAGCAGTGCTTGCGGTGATCTGCCGTAAACAGGTTGGAATTGGGAGCGATACGTTCGGATCGCCTCGACGGCCGTCTCTTTATCCCCATTGATCGATAAGGAGAACACATAAGCAAGGCCGAGCGAAGCGGCAAGCTTGGCGCTGTCCAGGCTGGCACCCAGCAGAAACAGATCGGCCGGGACGGCTGCATGCGGAGTCGCTTTGAGCCCTGCGAGCGCCTCATCCTCGGGTGCCCGGTTGTTCACATAAGCCTCCAGTTGGGCGAGCTTCTCCGTCAGCGATTTGGCGCTTGCCTGACCTTCCTTCAGCGCCTGCGTGCTGCGGGGCAATCCGCCAGGAGCACGGCCGACGCCAAGATCGACTCGGCCGGGCGCCAGCGACGCGAGCACGTTGAAATTTTCCGCTACTTTATAAGGGCTATAGTGCTGCAGCATAATGCCTCCGGAACCGATCCGGATGCGCTCCGTTCTAGCAAGCAAGTAGGCGATCAGCACTTCCGGCGAGGAGCCGGCGAGTAATTCGGAGTCATGATGCTCCGATACCCAGAACCGGTGATAGCCCAGCTCTTCGGCCTTCTGCGCCAACTGCACCGTCTGTGCGAGCGCCTCGGCTGCCGTTGTTCCCGGGTAGATCGGGCTTTGGTCCAAAATGCTTATGGCAAGCTTCAAGATTCGTTACCTCCTAGATGGAATATGACAGCTCCGGCCTGATACGCCGCAGGAACTGCTGGGTTCGCTCTTCTTTGGGTCTGTTGAACACATCGGTCGGCTTGCCCTGTTCGACGATCGCGCCTTCGTCCATGAACACGACATGACTGGCGACATCCTGCGCGAACGTCATCTCATGTGTGACGATAATCATCGTGATGCCTTCCTTCGCGATTTTACGGATGACGGCCAGCACTTCGCCCACGAGTTCGGGATCAAGCGCAGACGTCGGCTCGTCAAAGAGGATCACCTCCGGGTTCATGGCCAGCGCCCGGGCTATGCCGACACGCTGCTGCTGGCCGCCCGACAGCTGAGAAGGATAGGCATCCAGCTTGCCGCCGAGACCTACTTTGTGCAGCAGCTCGGCACTGACCGCCCGCGCCTCTTCTTTGGGCATTTTCTTGACGACGACCAGCCCTTCCATTACGTTTTCCAGGGCTGTCTTGTGGCGGAACAAATGGTATTGCTGAAACACCATCGCCGTCTTTTGACGGAGCTTGTGAATCTCTTTCTTGCCGGCTTTTTTGCAATCCACCTGCAGATCGTCAATGGCGATGAATCCGTCACTCGGCTTCTCCAGGAAATTAATGCAGCGCAGCAAGGTTGTTTTGCCAGATCCGCTCGGTCCGAGGATGGCGACGACTTCGCCTTTGTTGACCGTAAGATCGATGCTCCTGAGCACTTGATGCCGTCCGAACGATTTGGACACCTTAGACAATTGAATCATGGCGTGGCGCACCCCCTGGCATCTCCATAACTTATAATTCCAATGTAAATACTATGAATTAATCTTAAACTAACCTTATCATTCTCCGGCCGGATCGTCTAATAGACTTCTTCTATTCATCTATTGAATTTTCTAATTCAAGGCACCTTCGCTTATGCAAAGGCAAACGCTCGCTCCCTAGCTTGCACAATGCCGTCTGGGATATGCCTTTATGCCCTTTAGCGGATATGCCCCGATCAACCCCCTCATCGTAAATTCTATATGAATTTTCGAATAGAATCGGCGGTTTTTCCGGCATTTCAGGAATTCTATATGATTATTCATATAGAATTCTTCAATTTTGCCGATATCGCGGGAATTGTATATGATTTTTCATACAGAATTGAATCCTCTTCTACTCGTTCGTTTACACCACACCGCTCCGGTTATAAACATTCAACCTTTTCTCCAGCAGCCCGGAAGCCCGCTCTGCCACAATCGTCAAAATCCAATAAATAACCGCTGCGGCAATATAAGCTTCGAGGTATTTCCAATTCCTCATCGCCACGATGTGCGCCGTGCCTGTCAGCTCCTGCAAAGAGATCATGAAAGCAAGCGAAGAACCGTGCAGCAGCCCGATGAACTTGCTCAGCAAATTCGGCACGCTGACCATTAACGCCTGCGGGATCACGATGCGCCGCATCCCCTGCCATGTCGTCATGCCGACCGAGTACGCCGCCTCCAGCTGGCCTCTGCTCACCGCCAATATGCCCGAACGGATCGTCTCCGACATATAAGCCCCGATATTTAACGTGAACGCTACGAAAATGAACGAGATGAGCGGAATGGCCTTGGAGCGTATGCTCCAGCCGTAATGAACGGCCAGATGATCGAACATCATCGGCAGCGCGAAATAAACCAGCATAATATGCAGCAGCAGCGGCGTCCCCCGAAAGAATGACACGTAAAATTGAGCAATCCGATGCACGTATTTGACTCGGTACATGCATACAAAGGCAACGGCAGCCCCCACGATGAAGCCGGTAAAAAGCGGAACGATCGAGAGGACGAGCGTCAGCGGGAGCGCTTTGAGCATAGCCCGGAAAGCTTCCGCCATAAAACTGAAATCGATATGGATACGGATTCCTCCTTCCTTTTTATGTGGCCGTAACCGCTAATTCGTAAACGTGCTGCCTGCGCTCGATCAACCGGTAGACGTGTTCGAACAGGAGCACGATGGCGTAATAAATGATGGACAGGGCGATCCAAATTTCGAGAAAGTGATACGTCGTTCCAAGCATTTCCGCACGTCCCACAAGGTCCATAACGCCCAGCGTATATGCCAGTGAAGTATCCTTAAGCGTGCCAATGATAAGATTCGCCACGTTCGGAAGCGCGACTCTCCATGCCTGCGGCAGCACAATGCGAGTAAGTACGTCATATCCGCCCATGCCGACGGCGTAGCCTGCTTCCGCCTGCCCCCGGTCAACGGCGTTCACCGCCGACCGTACGATTTCGGAGAAGTAAGCGGCAAAATGCAGCGAATAGGTCAGGATGACGAACACCAGCGGGGGGAGATCGCTAATGTCGATATGTATCGCTTTGAGCAGCTCCGGGAGCCCGTAATAGACGAGAAACATCTGAATGAGGATCGGCGTTCCCCGGGTATATGAAAGAAATAAAATAACGAAACCCTTCAGTACCGGGATCTTATACAGCCTTGGCAATGCCATCAAGAGACCTATGACAACGCCAACTATGACCGAGGCAAGCACAATGAACAGCGTAACATGCAAGTAAGACAACAACTTGGGCAAATAGATCCAGATTAATGTAAAATCAAACGGTTTTCCCATAGGACACCCAGCGCCTTTCCTTCTCCTTCTCCATTCAGCCGCCTATTCGGTTACTGTGAAATCTTCCCCCAGCCATTGCTTGCTCAGCTTAGCCAGTGTGCCGTCTTTCTTAATTTGCCTGATCGCTTCATCAATCTTGCTTTTCAAATCGGTCTCGTCTTTGCGCAGCACGTAATAAATTTTGGACGTATAGAGCACGGGACCTACCACTTTCTGCTGGGCGTCCGCATCCTTGTTGCGTCCGGTAACCTGGAACGGAGTGGAGATCGTGGCGTCAACCCGACCTGTTTTCAGCTGATTGATCACGTCGTTCGTTCCTCCGCTGCCTGAGAAGACGAGCTCGAACGGGTTGCCGTTCTTCTTGTTGTAATCCTGAAGCCATACGGCGCCATTGCTGCCTGGGGAAGTAATAACTTTCTTGCCTTTTAAGTCGTCGATCGAGTTCACCGTACTGTTGTCTTTGTTGACCACCACTTTACTTGGCCAAATGTTGTAAGCTTCATCGTTAAAAAGAAACTTAGCCTGACGCTCGCTGTTCACCTCATACTGATTGACTGCCAGATCCACTTTGCCCGCTTCAAGGCTCAGCAAAATATTCGCGAATTCCATCGTCTTGAACTCGAACTCATAATCGGGCAGCCTCTTGTCAATCTCCTTCGTCAGCTCCACATCGTAGCCCGTCAAATTGCCTTTTTCGTCAAGGAAGGTTACGTCTTTGAACGTACCGCTTGTGCCGACGATGATCTTTTTCGCTTTTTGCGGCGCTGACGTTGCTGCAGGCGCTGCAGCTGCGGGTGCTGCCGAAGCCGAAGCCGCTTTGGAGGCATCGGCCGGTTGTGCGGCTTTTTGGGCGGCACCGCAGCCGGCGAAAACCACAGCGGAAGTTGCTATTAATACTGTAGCTTGTAGACGTTTCATAGTAAGTTTCTCCTCCTGGTACATAGTTAATTGGTAATCAGAGCAAGCCGGTACGCTTCAACGACGGTGCGATGATCGGCGGCGAGGAAGTCGAATCTCGTCTCGCGCTCGAAGCCGAGCTTCCTGTACAGCCTGACGGCATCAGGCATGCGCCCGGACGTATGTAATCCCAGATAACGCGAGTCTGCCTCTCTCGCCCGCTGTGCGCATGCGCCGATCAATGCGGTAGCCACGCCTTGGCCTCTGGCAGAGGGATGTACGCCGAGAAGCCGGATTTCCGGGTAGGGGATCGTCTCCTGCAGCTTCTCGTACAGTCCCGCTTGCGGCGGGTAATACAGAACGGCGCCTGCAAGCTTAGTCCCATGGAAGGCAACGATGCGCTGCACCTCGTCTCCCTTGCGGTCCCACTGCGCATTGATGTTACTGATATATTGCTCCCAGAACGGCTGGCCGAAGCTTATTTCGTACTGCCGGTAAGCCTCTAATGTCAAAGCTACGGCAGCATCCCGTTCTTCCGGGCGGGCATCCCGCACAAGCACACGAACCCCTGTCGCCATATTATTCGCTCCTTACCGCATCCAGCTTGCGTGCATGCCGGTTCACGGGAACGGGTAACCCCAGATGGCCTCGTAGCGTTTGACTCTCATACGCCGTGCGGAACAGCCCTCTCGCCTGCAGTACAGGCACAACCAGATCTACGAAGTCAGCCAATCCGTTCGGTACGACTGTGCGCACATTAAAGCCGTCCGCAGCGCCGCCTTCGAACCATTGCTGAATAAGATCCGCCACCTGTTCCGGCGTGCCGATGAAATTGCTCCTCGGCGTCGCTGCACGCAGCGCCACCTGGCGCAGCGTCAGGCCCCGCTCTTTGGCATCCCTCTTGATCCGGTCTGTCGTGCTGCGGAAGCTGTTGCTGCCGAAGTCGCCAAGCTCGGGGAATGGCTCATCCAACGGGTACTGTGAGAAATCATGATGCTCGAAGTACCGCCCCAAATAGTTCAGCGCCTGATCGATCGTCACCAATTCTGCAATTTCCTGATATTTGCGCTCGGCTTCCTCCGCCGTCCTGCCGACAATCGGACCGATGCCCGGAAATATGAGCACCTCGTCGGGGTTTCGGCCGTATGCGGCTGCCCGTGACTTGACATCCTGATAAAATTGCCGCGCTTCCTCAAAGGTTTCATGCCCCGTGTAGACGGCATCGGCTGACTTGGCGGCCAAATTTCTGCCGGACTCTGATGATCCTGCCTGGAATATGACCGGATAGCCTTGTTGGGACCGGCTGACGTTAAGCGGACCCTGCACGGCAAAATGCTTTCCTTGGTGATGCAGCGTGTGCAGCTTCTCCGGGTCGAAGAACACTCCGCTCGCTTTGTCGCGAACGAAGGCATCGTCCTCCCAGGAGTCCCATAGCCCCCGGACGACCTCTAGATGCTCTTCGGCAATCTCATAGCGCAGCGAATGGTCGGGATGCTCGCCTTTGCCGAAGTTGCGCGCAGAGCCCTCCAGCGGGGATGTCACCACATTCCAGCCGGCTCTTCCGCTGCTAAGGTGGTCCAGCGAAGCGAACTGCCTTGCCACAGTGAACGGCTCGCTGTAAGATGTCGACAGCGTAGCTACAAGTCCGATATGCGAGGTAGCATCGCTTAATGCGGACAGCAAGGTCAGCGGTTCGAAACGGTTCAAGAAATGCGGATTGGATTTCTCATTAATGAACAATCCGTCGGCGAGGAACAGGAGATCGAATTTCCCCTCCTCCGCTTTGCGCGCCTGTTCTTTGTAAAACGCCAGACTCACGCTCGCATCCGTCGGTACTTCGGGGTGCCGCCAGAAGGAAATGCTGTTCCCAACCCCATTCAAATTAGCGCCTAGCTTTAATTGTCTCTTTGCCATGTGTGCCTCCTTAATTAACCTTTTATACCGATGTGTATTGTCGGAATTAAATTGCGTACTCTCACTATATACCGATTTCTACCTCCAGCGTATATCGTAATTTTCTATTCATCGATATAAAAGTTCTATCGTGGCATCAACTGCGGCCTACCTGCCGTTCGCTCCCGGCAGGTCAACATAACAGCCCGGTTGCCGCGGTTAGCCGCTCGCTCCCTGCGGGTGCCATCCGCTCGCTCCTCGGCGGGCTAACGGACACAGCGGGCCTTATTCCGCGAATTCGGGCCGGCGCGGAATTCTAACGGACACCGGCGACGCTATTTGGCGTCATCGGGCATGAATTTGCCTCGAAACCGGCAA
>NZ_JAVDUS010000037.1:0-43268 GCF_031456485.1 Bacillus sp. 3255 | reverse complement strand
CCCCGTTTTGGGCTAAATAACGGATCGTATTTCCGCTAACTTACATACAAGAGCAGCCGCTTCGGCGGCTGCTTTTTTCAACTTATACATTCCTGTCCCGCGAGTTCCCACGTTGACATTCATCGGCGCATAGGAAATACAGTGCGCTATTTCACCAAGGACCACCCATTCTGCGAATGAAGAGGAAATACGATTCGTTATTAGGTGGTTTTTCATAGAAATTGGAGGGAAAACCGTGAGATAGCGAATCGTATTTCCGCATCTTCCCTCAAAGGCCCCGTTTTGGGCCAAATAACGGATCGTATTTCCGCTAACTTGCTGGTGAGTGGTGAGTTATACCCTTAGAGTGCAACCGTACCCGCACCTGCCCGATGGATACCGTAAGGATGTGTTTATGCGTCTGATGCTGCAGGTGATAACTGGAAAAACTCCAGTTAATCGAGTGTCCGGGCGGCCCTCAGAAGAGTATAAAAGGAATTTCTCCAGTTAAAATTTGCGATTGATGAGCCGGCATGGCAGTTTTTGCGAAATTAGCGGGAGATTTTCCAGTTACCGCTTCAGTTTAAAGGGAAAGCGGCTGGAATAACTGGAGAAATTCAAGTTACGGCTCATTCTGCGCTCGCCCCGCGCCCCCTGGCGCTCGTCCCGCGCCCCCTGGCGCTCGTCCCGCCCCCTGGCGCTCGCCCGCGCCCCCTTGCGCTCGCCCCGCGCCCCCTGGCGCTCGCCCCGCGCCCCCTGGCGCTCGTCCCGCCCCCTGGCGCTCGCCCGCGCCCCCTGGCGCTCGCCCCGCGCCCACCGACGCTCGCCCCGCGCCCCCTGGCGCTCGTCCCGCGCCCCCTGCCGCTCGCCCCGCGCCTTCCGGCGCCCACGCGCCCGCCGTGGCTCACCCCGCGCCCGCCGTCGCTCGCCCTCGAACTCTCTCCGATCGAGGAGTTTTGAAACGGCGCGCCTGTAATTTATAATAGAGCAGATGCAAGAGAGGGAGGTTCTCCTTCCAATACGAGTAACGAGGATGATCACAGTGGACAATCTGATAACCATTCAAGCAATGAAGTACGGAAATCGGCGGCATTATGAATGGAACACGAGCTTATTGGAAAAGACCGATTCCCATATTTTCGTTTTAGGCGAGTACGGCAGGCAATTGAATCATTATACGAAGCAAAAGGTATTTACCGTCGAGGCTTGGACGATCGAATATTTCTCAACAGAGTCGTGGTTTACGGTTAGTGCGGATGTCGTGAACGGCGCGATCCAGCACTATTATTGCAACATTAACCTCCCTGCGGTGATGCAAGGGAACACCGTTTCTTTCATCGATCTGGACCTTGACTATGTGTTCAGGAATGGGGAATGGAAAGTCGTTGATGAAGATGAATTCATTGTGAATGCAAGCAAGTTTCACTATCCGGAGGATTTGATTCATCGCGCGAGGCAGGAATTATTGAAGCTGCAGGAGCTTGTCGCGAAAAAAGGGTTTCCGTTCGACGGCTCGCTCGAAAGGTTCGTCGAGCGTATTCCTAGATAGAGGTTCTTACCGCTGGGGAGGTCGAAGAGAGCTAGTCATTGCGAATAATCAAATACACAATCAATCCAAGGATTGGAAAAAACAGCATGGTTAACAGGATCAGGATAGCGAATTCCGTGCTTTTTCGTCTCCGTATACAATCCCGGTAAGCCCAGACGCACAAGACGATGTGCGCTGCGAATAGCAGCAGAGAGATGACAAAAAACAAGATAATGAGGCCTGAACCAAAGGCAAAACCAACACTGCTGGACAAGTGTGCATCCCCCTTTTCGAGACCCGCACTAAGCCGCCGACGGTGTCTTTTGTTTATCTTTTTTTAAGATATGGTTTAGATGCAGTTTATTTCAATTTATTATCGTAAGGGTATAAATATAACAAGGGGGTCATGCGGCTTGAAAACCCTGACAATGACACAGAAGAAGTGGCTTCTGAGCCTACATCTCCTATTCGCGGCCATCATGCTGGGGACCAGTGTAACGTTCCTCATCTTGAGCATTACCGCAGCGAGCACGGAGGATTCGGGGTTGCTGCTTGCATGCTACAAAGCGATGCACGTGTTATCCGCAACATCCGTGCGGGCCTCTGTCATCGGGACGATCGTAACCGGCGTTCTGCTCTCCCTATGGACGCATTGGGGGCTGGTGAAATACTACTGGATCATAGCCAAAGAAGTCCTAAGTGCAATCGCGATCCTCCTCGGACCGATAGGTATGTATATGTGGACGCTGCGAGGAATTTCGTATTTGACAGATACAGGGGTGGGGGCTGCGGATCAAGGCGCGTACGTGGTAAATACAATCTCGCTATTCATAGGTATCGGATTACAGATCGCCTCGTTAGTTGCCATGTTTTTGCTATCGGTATTCAAGCCTTGGGGGAAGCGCAGAAAAGGGTGAATACAAATGAAAGGCCGCCGGCTTCAATAGCCAGGCGGCCGTTCCATCTTGTTCTACTTGAGTGTGTTCAAACGCTCTTCCAAACGATCCCAAGTTTCGGTGATGCCTTGGAGCATACCCATGTCCATAACCGTTTTAAGAGCTTCTGCGGAGACATATTCGCCACGGTTGATCAGCTTCGTTTTGCCGCCAAGATCGACGAACTCCAGCGTAACCTCGGTCGAAGGCATAGCGTCATTCGAATTGCCTTCCGCATCCGAGAAGTAATCGGTGTAGATAATTTTCTCCGGCTCGACGATCTCTTTATAGATGCCTTTGCCCCAAGATTCCATGCCATAGAAATCGCCATGATTCTTATCCACGCATTTCATGCAATAATGCCAAACGCCTCCAGGACGGAAATCGACGGTGCATACGGGAATGTCCCAACCTCTCGGTCCCCACCAGTGCTTGAGATGCTCAGGCTCCTTGAACATTTGGAACACGAGCTCGCGCGGCGCATCGAACACACGCTCCAGTACCAGTACCCGATCGTTCTCTACCCTCGAAAGCATTGCATTGTTTGACATTGTAATTCCTCCTTGTATTTTTGAATGATTTGGAATGGTTCTATGATTGATCCTTGTTCTGCAGTTTTCGCAAATAGGCTTCCAAATGATCGAATCGCTCCTCCGTGATGCGATGAAAGGATTTCACCCAGCTCTCCAATGCTTGGAAGGGTTCGGCACGAAGCTTATAGATGCGGCGGTTGGCTTCAGCCTTCACTTCCACAATCCCGTTCTCGCTAAGCACCTTCAAATGTTTGGAGGCCTGGGGCTGGCGAAGTCCCAAGCGTTCGGCGATTTCCCCAACAGTCAGGGGGCCGTCGCGCAAGAGTTCGACGATCTCGATTCGCTTCGGTTCGGCTAGAGCGCTCAGTATCGTCATGTCCATGCCCGGATCGTTTCCTGACATGCCAGTCACCTCGTTAATGGTTGATTTCTCGGTATATGCTCAACTCCTTCACCTGAAAGGTTACCTTGTTGTTGATCTAAATATACCCCATAAGGAATATTCCTGTCAAGGAATATTAAAAATTCCACATCTCCTAAACAGCTCAAACATGGGAATCCCTACGCAGGTAAAGTCCCTGCACCCCTTGCCATAATCGGACTGCCGTAAGTAAAATGTGGAAGTAACCAATCGGCGCAACAAACTGGCAATAGCAAACTTTCAGTTATGGAGGGGAACCCATGCGTATTCGCAACGACCGATTTCCAAATGGCGTCCACAAGGCGCTGACCATCAGCTATGACGATGGCAGAGTGCACGACCGCAGATTCGTAGGTAAGCTTAATGAGTATGGTCTCAAAGGGACGTTTCATCTCAACAGCGGATTTCTGGGCAAGGAAGGGTATATTACAGCGGAGGAAGTGGCTGTGCTCTTCAAGGGGCATGAAGTTTCGGCGCACACCGTCGATCATCCGTTCCTGGAGCAATCGCCGACGGAGCAAATCCTTCAAGAGATTAGCGAGGACCGGAAAGCGCTGGAGCAGCTCGTCGGCTATCCGGTCAGAGGGATGAGCTATCCGTTCGGAACTTATAACGATCACGTCGTCTCCATGCTGCCCGCCCTGGGCATTGAGTACGCCCGGACCGTGGCAAGCCATGGCAAATTCCATGTTCCCGCGGATTTCCTCCGGTGGCATCCGACGTGCCACCACAAGATGATGGTGGAGCTTGCCGAGCATTTCGTCCATCTCGAGCAGCGGCATAGCCGCATGGCGTTATTCTATGTATGGGGCCACAGCTACGAGTTTGAGAACGATAACAATTGGGAGATCATCGACCGGTTCGGGGAGCTGGCCGGCGGCCGCAGCGATATCTGGTATGCCACGAATGCTGAGATTGTCGCTTATATGCAGGCTCTGGACAGGCTGCGTTATTCGGCCGATCGCCGGATCGTGCATAATCCGTCGGCAATGTCCGTCTGGATCAGCGTGGAAGGCGAAGCCGTAGAAATTGCCGGCGGACAGTTGGTTCAGCTGTAGGCCTATGTGCTAATCTCTACATTTTCAGGTATACTATAGCCTGCAGATGTTAAAGGGGGGGATTCGATGTTTACGATTACAAGCTATACCGTGGAAATCGTCAAAGATCCGTTCGGCATTTTGAGCGGACAACGGTATGAATTTCTTATCGATATTGAAGTGGAAGAAGACGATGAGTTATTTTCCGAGAGCGGGCTGTACATTCGAGCCATCTATAACGTAGATGAAGACAAGTCGGGCTTGTTGAAATACGAGATTTATGAGAAAACGACTGAGCTGTATCTGGATTTTGACCTAGAGGACGATGAGGTTGCGGTTGTGGAAGCTTTCTGCAAGGAGCATGTGCTGGAAGCGGACGATGAATAGAGGATGAGTGAAAGAGTGAAAAAGTGAAAGAAAGGGCTGTCTCTGCCGGTCAAGCGACCGCTGATAGGACAGCCCTTTGTCTTGCGCCTAATTACGCATATTTGACGACTTTGTTTTTACCTGTTGTTTTGGCTTTGTACATCGCTTCGTCCGCCTGCTTGATCAGCTCTTCGGCGCTCAGTCCATTCTTGTACTTGCTGTAACCGATGCTGGCGGTGACGATCGTTTCCTTCTCGATCCGGCTGCGAACCCGTTCGGCGAAAGCCTCCATTTTGACACTGGGATCGGTGACCATGACGACCATTTCCTCTCCCCCGTAGCGGCCGGCAATGCCGCACTCCTCGACCTCTTCCTTCATAATCTGGGCGACCTGCTTGAGCACATCGTCCCCCATCTGGTGGCCTTGGGTGTCGTTCAATTTCTTGAAGTTATCGATGTCGCTGAACAGAATGGACACGGGAAGATGTCTTCCGACGTATTGCGTGACGCGGTTGTAGAAAAATTTGCGATTATACAGCCGTGTTAACCCGTCCGTGATGGAGGAATTGTAAATCGCTTGCATCAGCTCGACGACTCGATCGAATAGTAGCATGAACAATAGGAAGTAGAACACGATTGGCAAAACATTGCCGGCGACGGTTAACCAGGGCTGGGCATTCCCATACATGTAAGCATTGACGAGGTGGCCGGACTGCATGAAGAAGTAGACGGTTAACGCCGATTGGTACTTGACCTGCTGGCCGATGTAAGGCGGAATCATATAAAAGCAAAGGAAAATCAGCACGAATACGTACAGTTCAAGTGCGACATCCTGCAGCAGCCGGACCTGCTGAGGGGTTCCGTTATACATTTGCGGTACGCTGAAGTGCAGGATGGAAACGACCAGACCCATCAGAATCAAGCCATAGAAGAATATGTACTGTTTGCGGCGGGTACGGTTGTATAGCTGGTAGATGCCCAAATTCAACAGAACGAAGGAAACGATTTTGAGCATGAGCAGCAGATAGGACGTCAAGCCAGTATCCAGAGCCGTCAGGATGACATATAGTTTCAGAAGGTAATGGACGCCGACAAAAACAAGCGAAATCGTCATCGACATATAGCCTTTCTTCCGGCGGTCCAGAAATAATCGCAATGAAATCACGAACATTAGTGTAACAATGACCACTACGATAGCATTCGATAATAATGAAGCCAAATCACCGAATAAGAGATCAACAGGTCTCATGCGTTCCCCCATAAAAACCAAGATTTCGACAAGCTTTGCTACCTATTATAAAGGAAAATGAAGGAGAGGGATAGAATCGTTTCATAGAGCGCATATTTGTTGTTCTCTTTTCTATTCGACCCGCACAAGTTACAATAAGAAGGTAAGCTCAAGGATTTGGGAGAGGGGCTCATGCAATGAACATCTTGCAAGCTTTGTTTTTCCCCCCGGAACAGCCGGGTGGGGTGTCATCCATGGTTCCCTATATTTTGGACCGTTTCAATAAAAAAGGCTGGGAAATGGAGTTATTTTCGCTGCCTAAGCGGATTCGCAACAAGGGCACAGAGGAAGTGGAATTCGTCACTTTCGATTGGCGGAAATATGCCGGAAACCCGATCGTAGATAAATACATTCAAACGTACAAGGATTATGTTTGGTGGACGAAGCTGAGATTGACGAAGAAGTATGATATTATTCATGCGCATCATCCGATTGCGGCGATGGTGATGAAGCAGCTGTATCCGGAAACGCCGGTCATTCTGACGATTCACTCGAGCTTCGAGAGGGAGCTTATTCTGAACGGGCGCATTCAAGAGAACGGGGTCGAGCATCTCTTCCTGACTCAGATTTATGGAGAGCTGGAAGCGAGGGTCGATCAGATCATAACGGTCTCGAACTCCTTCAAGCAATACGTTGCGGAATATGTTCAGGACAGCGAACGAATCGGCGTGATTCCGAACGGCTTCGACGAGAAGCGCTTCCGTCCGATCTCCCACGAGAACGCCGTGACGCAGTTCATTACCGTATGCCGTCTTGTACCGGCCAAAGGGCTGGATACGCTGCTGATTGCTTGCGGGGAACTCAAGAAGCGGGGCCATCCCTTCGTTCTACATATTATCGGCGACGGACCAAGCCGGCCGGAGCTGGAGAAGCTGGCCATCGAGCACAATATATATGAAGATACGATTTTCTACGGCTATATGCTGCATCCGGAAGAATTTATGCCGTTCTTCGACGTCTTCGTCCTGCCGTCCCGAGCGGAAGCCTTCGGCTCGGTGTTCGCGGAAGCGGCGCTATGTTGGTTGGCGCTTATCGGCACGGATGTCGGCGGGATCGCCGAACAAATCGAGCACGGGCACAACGGGCTTCTGGTGCCTGTCGGCGATGCGATGGCGCTGAGCCATGCATTGGAGAAGGTCGTGATCGATCCGACATTCCGCTACAATCTGGCGAGAACCGCATGGGAGAAGGCGAAGAAGACGTATTCCTTGAACCGTGTGCTCAGACAGCTCAAGAGTGTGTACGAAAGCTATCAGATTGAGGGAGCAAGCGGCGAACAGAACGATAAAAGCTAAGGCGGGAAGGCGTTAGGGACATGAAACGACTGCGGTTTATGCATGCCGCCGACTTGCATCTGGATTCACCGTTCAAAGGCATGTCGGCGCTGCCCGAAAAGGTTCGTGAGCGAATGCGCGAATCGACGTTCAGCGCGCTCAAGGAGCTCGTGGCGGTTGCCACGCAGGAGCAGGTGGATTTTGTTATGATCAGCGGGGATGTCTACGATCTGTCGGATCGTTCGCTGCGCGCGCAAATTCGGTTCCAGAAAGCATTGGAGCAGTTAGCCGCGCACGGCATCCCGGCTTATATTATTCATGGGAATCATGACCCGGAGGATGGACGCGCCGCGAAGCTGGTTTGGCCGGCAGGCGTCCATTTTTTTGCGTGCGACCGGGTGGAGACGGTTCAAGTTGAGAAGCCCGGACGAGGCGTGATCGCCGAGATTCACGGGATTTCGTACCGCCATTCCGCGGTCACCGACAACTTAGCCTTGCAGTTCCGGGCAAGCCGCGTGGACGCAGCGCAGATTGCGATGCTGCATACGAATGTTGACGGCGACCCGGGTCATGACAATTACGCCCCTTGCAGCAAGACGGATTTGCTTGCGGCGGGCATGCATTATTGGGCCTTAGGCCATGTACATACGAGAAAGGTGCTTCACGAACGCCCGGCGATCGTATATCCGGGCAATCTGCAAGGCCGGAATATTCGGGAAACGGGCCCGCGCGGCTGTTATCTTGTGGAGATGTCGGAGGAAGGACAAGCTCACTTGACCTTCCGGGCGCTGGATGCCGTCCGGTGGTTTCATCAGCGTCTGACGATTGCAGGCATGCAGACGGAGCAGGATTTGAAAGACCGGGTCGGCGAAGCGCTGGAGCGTATCCGGGAAGAAGCGGACGGCCGCGATGCGGTCGTTCGGCTCACGCTGGAAGGGCGCGGCCCGCTCTCCGGTCTGCTGCGCCGGGGCAAGATGCTCCAGGAGCTGACGGCGGAGCTGAGGCTCGATGAAGAGGAGCGAAGCCGCTTCGTTTGGGTGGAATCGATCGAGGACCGCACGGCGGGCGAGCTCGATCTGGCGGCGCTGCGCCAGGAGAAGAGCTTCCTCGGCGATCTCCTGCGGTATGCAGAAGCGCTGCAAGGCGACGACGGCGCGCTTCACGCTTTCGCCGGCGAGGCGCTCGCCGCGCTGCAGAGCTTGCCGCAGTCAGCCGGCAACCCGGCTGCGGCGGATCCGGAGCGGCTGCGCGAGTGGCTGCGCGCCGCCGAAGCATTAGCCGCGGATCTCTTGTCCGCGGACGGGGGGTGGGCTGGATGAAGATCGTATCCATCCATGTGGAAGGCTTCGGCAGCCTGCGCCAGCGGCAGCTCGAAACGGACAGCCCGCTGGTGCTGTTCTACGGCGCCAACGAAGCGGGCAAGAGCACGCTCATGGGCTTCGTCCGCGCGGTGCTCTTCGGCTTCCCGCCCCGGCAGCGCGGGGCGGAGCGCTACGAGCCGCTGGGCGGAGGCGCCCATGGCGGCGCACTCACCCTGCTGGACGAGCAGGGTGAGCTCATTCGCGTCGAACGGTTCGACGCGGCGGCCGCAGGCGGGCGGCGAGCCTCTGCAGGGCTCGTCAAGGTGACCCGCGGTGACGGCACCACCGGCGGCGAAGAGCTGCTGAACACGCTGCTGGGCGGGCTGTCGCCCGACCTCTTTCGCAGCTTGTTCGCTTTCGGGCTTACCGAGCTGCAGGAGCTGCGCACGCTGCAGACAGACGAGCTCAGCGGCTATCTGTATAGCGCTGGGCTCGGTGTAAGCGGCTCGGCGATCATGGAGGCCGAGCGCAAGCTGACGGCGCAGGCCGACAGCCTGTATAGACCCCGCGGACGCAATCAGGAGATGAACCGTCTCCTGAGAGAGCTCGAGGGTCTGGAGCAGTCGCTGCGCCGCAGCAAGGATCTGGCAGCCGATTACGACCGGCTGCAGGAAGAGCGCCGCTCCGCGGAGGCGCGCATCGCTGCTCTGGAGGAGCAGCAGGAAGCGCTTCGCGCGGAGCAGCAGCGGCTCAGCCTGGCCGGCAAGGCCCGCAGCGGCTGGATCCGGCTGCGGCAGATCGGCCAGGAGCTGGCCGCGCTGCCGGAGCTGGCGGGCTTCCCGGAGCAGGCGTCGGCGCGGCTGGACGCGCTGGAAGCGGAGCGGGAGCGCATCATGGCGGAGCGCGCGAAGCTCGGGCTGCGCCGGCAGGGGCTGACCGAGCGGCTGCAAGCGATCCGCATTCAGCCGGACGTGCTGGCGCATCAGACGGAGCTGAACCTGCGGCTGGAGCAAGCGGCGGCGTACGAGGAGCAGAAACGCGGTCTGGATCAGCTGCGCGTGGAGCAGGAGCACCTGCGCGAACAGTTGGACAGGCTGCTGAAACAGATAGATACTCACGGCGATGAGAACGGGGAGGAGCTGGCGGCATCGTTCGCGGCGACCATTTCCTTGCGTGAGCAGATTCGGTTGTATAAGGAACGGTTTCAGACCGGCCGTGCGGATGAACTAAGGGTTCAGACCGAACGGGATACTTTGGAACAGCAAGTTCAGCGAACGGAAGAGACGGTCCGGCTGCTGGAGCACGAGCTGCGGGCCGCTCCGGTGCTGCCGGGAGGGGCGGACCCAACCGCAGCGCTGCAAAGCATGGCAAGGGATTATACGCGATGGCAGACGTTGGTAAGAGATATTCAGCACCGGCAGGAGCGGGAAGCGGTGCATAACCAGCTTCAAGCCCGGCTCGAGGAAGCGGCTAAAGCCAACCAAGCCGCCGCGCGGAAATTGCGCGGACGCATGGCCGCGATGACCGGCTTGCTGTCGCTCGTGGTGGCGGGTATCCTCGCCTGGCAAGGGAACTGGGCGCTGGCGGGTGGAGCGCTGCTGCTGCTCGCCGTTGCGGCGCTCTTGATTCTGCGCGGGAACCGCACCGTTGAAGGAGGCCGCGCTGGCCGGACGATGGCCGCGCCTTCGGAGCAGCCCCCTGGCGATGAAGCTCGCGAGCTTCAAGAGCTGGAGCGGCGGCTGCAGGAGCAGATCGCGGCGTTCATGAAGGCGGCGCAGGGGCAGCCCGGTTGGCGCGAAGCTGCTGCGGCTTCCGCCAGTCCGCCTTCCCAAGCGGCCCAAGCAGCCAAGATCCCGCTGCATGGCTTTCAGCCGCAGCTCGATGCGTGGCTGAGAGAGGCGGAAGGGAACAAGCAGCGGATCAGCCAAGGGCTCCGCAAGCTGGAGAAGCTGCAGGATGCCCAAGAGGAGCTGCAAGCCCTTCGCGGTCAAGCCGGACAGAGAAGCGCTGCCGCCGATCAGCTCGCCGGAGAGGCCGCTAGATTGCAGAACGAATGGCGGGGCATGCTGGAGTCGCTTGGACTAAGCGGGCGTTTGTCACCGGATGCCGCCTTGGAAACGATCCAAACGATTGAGCAGGGGCAGGAGAGCATCCGTCAGCTGCATAAGCTGTCTGCGAAGGCGGCGGCTTTGCGGCTTCGTGTAGAGCAATTTGAGGAAGCTGTCGGTTCCCGGCTTGGGGGCGCATACGGACACGAGCCTCTATTTGCGTTGAAACGCTGGAAGGAGGAGGAGCAGGAGCAGCTTCGTCTTCTCGAAGAGAAGCGGCACTGCGAGACCCAGCTCGCCGAATTGGAGGAGGAGCTGCTCCTGCTCCGGGCGAGTGAGGAGCGCGTCAGCGAGAGGCTGCAGCTGCTGCTGCGCGAAAGCTATGCTCGCGATGGCGAGGAGCTGCGCCTTCACCAGCGGGCCCAAGAAGAGCGCCTCAAGCTGATCGAGGAGCGGAAGCTGCTGGAATCTTCACAGGAAGCGCTTCTGGGCCGGGCTATGACGGATAGCTATTCCGAGCTTCTGGAACAGTGTGGAGATGAGGATCTGGCAGACCGTTTGCAGTCGATTGGCAGCCAGTTGGCGGACACGGCCGCCCGAACGAATGAATGGCGCGAGGAAGCCGGCAAGCTGGCCGCACGCATCGAGCAGCTGGAGCTGGGCACCGAGCATGCCGATGCTCTGCTCCAAGCCGAGTCCTACCGGACTACAATCCGGTCGCAGGCGGATCAATATGCCATCGCTTCGTTCGCTTCCCTGCTGATGAGGAAGGCGCGCGAGGTGTACGAGCAGGAGCGCCAGCCCGGCGTGCTGCTGCGGGCTTCCGAGTACTTCGCGAAGATGACGAACGGCGCCTTCGTGCAGGTGAAAGCACCGTTCGGCGAACAGCGGCTGGTCGCGATCCGGGCCGGCGGACAAGCTGTCGAGACGAGCCAGCTCAGCAGGGGGACGGCCGAACAGCTGTATCTGTCCATGCGGTTCGCGCTTGTGGAGGAATACGCCGGCAAAGCCGTGCTGCCGCTTGTCATGGACGATATTCTCGTGAATTTCGACGAGGCGCGAATGGAAAGCTGCCTGCGCGTGCTGGAGGAGTTAAGCGGCAGGCATCAAGTGCTGCTGTTCACCTGCCATGGTCATGTACGGGATGCGGCGGCTCGGGTCGTTCCGGGCCACCGTTTAATTCACTTATAGCAGCGTTTTCTATATGGATGGAAATCGCATTGGGAACATTTACGTTAGAAACAAAAGCGGGAGGTAACGGAACGTGGAGCCAGGGAGCGGGAAGAACAAAGAGCATCGGGAGATTACGTACCAGGTCGGTTGGAAGAAGGGCAAGATCGAGTGGAATGAAGGAGCGGGGGAAGCTTTCGCCCCGAAAGCCCATCGTGCGGAGCCTACCTGGGAGGCAGCCGCCCGCAGGCGGCTGCAGCTGATCTGGCTTCCGGCCATGAAGCTTCCCGGCTGGCTGCTGCTGCCGCTTCTTTATGCGCTTCCTGTACTCTGTTTCACCCTGACGCTTGTTCTTATCATTGGATTAAGACACGGATAGTACACTTGAGAAAGTAGAGGAGGACGTACGGATGAACCTGCTACTCGCGATTATCGGCGGGCTTGTCGGGCTTTTCGTCACAGGGGCGGCCTTGTATACGGCATGGATGATTCACCAGCTGTGGCGGCAGCAGGCTGCAGCCCCCAAAGCATTGAGCCAGGTGGACATTGCGGTCACCTATTTATCGCGCTGGACGGTGTTGGATTATGCAGCGATCGGGTTGTTTATTCTAGGTCTATTGCTGCTCCTGGCAGAGCTGTTCGCGCTTCTGCGCGATGAAGCGGCGACATCGGCTGCCTTTCATTATTCCTATTTGCTTACGGGCATTATTTTTTGCGCGATGGGCATGCTGCTGTTGATTTCCCGCTTGGCTGTCGTCTTGGGCTTCGCCGAGAGGGGGGCGCTACACCGCACGGCGCCGGTTGCGCCATACCATCAGCACGAGCCAAATCACGCTAATGAGGCCGAATAATGGATAGAGGGCGGCAAGCAGCACTTTGAAGCCGATTTGACTGACCAAATAGCTGAGTGCCAAGATGCTGAGGAGCAAGATCTTGGGATGCAGCTTCGTGCGCTGGCCGAGCTGCAGGGACAAGCCGTAAGCATCGGCGATGAACGTCGTGAAGATTTCACCGTAAATGACGAGCAAATAAGCAATCTGCGGCGCGGAGCCTAACCGGTTGATAATGTTTCCCATCGGGATCTCATATTGGGCGATTCCCGGCATCTGTGCGGAGAGCGCATAATGAGCGGACAGCAGCAGCAGACCGATGCCTGCTCCCCCGACCAGACCGCCCCAGATGAGATCGGAGCGCTTCTCGATGGAGGCTCCCATGGGGACAAGTACGGCTTGGGCCATAGCCAGGTTGAAGGCGGTATAGAGAAACGGTGAGAACCAGATTTTCCCGGGCGATGCATCGGTCGTTATTCTCAGCCAGTTGTCGGAAGCGGGCGAGTGCCACGTATAGACGACAATCACGATGCTGAAGACCAGCATAATGGGCACGACAATGGAATTGACCGTCATAATGGCTCCGATTCCGCGGGATAAGACGATGTACGCAAGCACGAGCGTCACCAGCAGTCCGGTTTGGTACGAGAGATGCAGCTGCTCCTCGAAGACCGTCCCTCCGCCGGCCAGCATGACCGTTGTAATGCCGAATAGCACCACCATTGTGAACAAGGAAATCCAATTGCCGATCTTCGGCCCGAATATAACCCGGTTGAGATCCTCGTACGAGGCAGCTTTCAATTCATGCGCCATCAGCATCAGCTTAATTCCGATCCATATGAAAAGCACGCAGGATAGCGCTATCGTGAGCGTCGCCAAATTGCCGTATTGCGTGAAAAATTGCAGAATCTCTTGCCCGGAAGCGAAACCGGCCCCCACGACAGTCCCGATATACGTAAAGGCAATTCGGATGATCTGTGAACCTGTTCGCATGGATTGCCCCGCTTTCTTTCGTTTGGTATAGTACAAGGTATGTTCGCGAAGACAGTCGCATGACTGCAACTTGGGGCAAGCCTTCGTTTCTGGTAAACTGGTTGTGAATGGGAACGAAGTAGAATGTGGGAGTGTGGCTCGGATGAAAGAAGCTCTTTATGACTTCATTGGCCATTATGGCTATATAGCCCTGTACCTTTTGCTATCCGCCGGCATTGTGGGCGTTCCGATACCGGATGAGACCTTGATGGCTTTCGTCGGTTCGCTAACCGCGCCGGGAGGCCCCTTTGAGTATGTGCCTACGCTCATGGTGATTTACGCGGGGACGATGACGGGCATGATCGTGTCTTATATCATCGGACATCGTGTGGGCAAACCTTTTCTGTACCGGTATGGCAAATGGTTCAAGCTGACGCCGGGGCGAATTGAACGGGCGGAGGAATGGTTTCACAAATATGGGCTTTGGACCGTATTTTTCGGATATTTCGTGCCGGGGGTCCGGCATTTTACCTGCTATTTATCCGGTGTCAGCGGCGTGAAGTTTTATAAATATATGCTGTTTGCGGGGACAGGCGCGCTGCTTTGGTGTACAACCTTCCTCACCCTGGGGCATTTTATCGGAAGCAATTTGGATGAGCTGTTTCAGCTGATACATAAATATATGGGAATGAGCTTGATCATAATCGCGGTCATTGCGGTCATTGCCGTGCTTGTGTATTTGCGGTTTCGGAAGAGACGTGCTGTTTGAGGAATGCCAAAAAAGACCATGCTGTCATCATTGCGATGCTGCATGGTCTTTGCTGTTCGGGTCAACGGTCCGCGAAAAGCTTGATGGATTGAATGGTGTTCTCGTTCGGGTCCACATCGATCTTGAGCAACGTGCCCTGGGATTTGTAAGAGAGTACATAGGTCGTGTTAGCATCCGGTTTGCCCAGGATGTCGATGGCTTCCTGCACGCTCTGGCCAAGATGCAGCCCGCGCAGACCCGGATCAATATCGGTCGAATGCACGTCGACGAACTCGAGCGCGTTCTTCATGTTGAAGCCGACGGAGAAATCGCCGAAGTCGTAGACTTGAATGGCGTCGTCATCTTCATCCATCACAAATTGTTTCTTCGCTTTACCGAATCGCTCCAGCACCACGTCCTTGCTCGTACCGAGCTTCAGCCCCATCAGAGTCGGCTTCTCCTGCTGGTACACATCCTCCGCCTTCACCTTCGGCTTTGTCGTCGGTTTCGCGCTGGCTGACGATTGCGGAAGATCGGACAAATCCGTTTTGTTCGTGTTCGCCACTTGGGCTTCATGCTTGGCCGGCGTATCCTCCGCCGGAGCAGACGGAAGCGGTGACTCTACCGTGATAACGGTTGGCGAGGCTGACGGTGATGTGCTCGGCGTCTGGATCGAGATGGCGGAATCTATGGTAGGCTGAGGGGAAGGCGCAGATGACTTCTCGCATCCAGCTACGACGAGCGAAGCAAATGCGACTGGCACGAAGCCAAGTATGATGGGTCTCATCGGATTGTTCATCGTCATCTATCCTTTCTGCCGCATATTTATTGGAAAAAAAGTAACATTACTTATCATACCGCTTTCTACAGCTTGAACTCAACCGATCTGGTGAAATATTTGTGAGCAATCTTAGGCAAATTCATATAAGTAAAACCTTGTATTAGTATAGACACCTATTGCGGCGTAAAAGTTTCACTGTGCCAGGGGATATTCGCAAATTGGGACTTGAAACCTACTTCGTCATTATGGTAACTTACTCATAATAGACAGGATTAAGGGGGCCAGTAGCATGGAATTGTTAAAGCAGCGTATCCTAGAGGTCGGTGTCGTTGTATCGGATAAAGTACTCAAGCTGGATGCCATTCTTAATCATCAGGTGGATCCGGCGCTAATCATGGAGATGGGGCGGGAGTTCGCCCGGTTGTTTCGGGAAACGAAGCCGGATAAGGTGTTGACGGTGGAATCTTCCGGAATTCCGATTGCCTATACGACGGCTCTGCATCTCGAAGTTCCGATGATTTTCGCCCGCCGTAAGAAAACGCTGACGATGGATCAGGATACATACAGCGAACGCGTGCCGTCCTTTACCAAAGGGATCGTCACCGATATTATGGTATCCTCGCATTTGCTGCACAAAGGGGAACGCATTCTCCTGATTGACGACTTTATCGCCAATGGCGACGCAGCACGGGGCTTGATTCGCATTATTGAGAAAGCGGAGGCGGAACTCGTCGGCGTAGGGATTGCGGTGGAGAAAATGTTCCAATCGGGGGGCAATTCCATCCGCGAGCGGGGGATTCGCGTAGAATCATTAGCCCGCATTGCCTCGCTGGAGAACGGGCAGATCACTTTTGACTGATTTTACATCACGTCAATGGCTTCCCTGAAACCGAATTATCCATTATAATGGTTACAAGGTGAGAGAGGAGGCTGACATCTATGGGTATCGAAAATGGTTCCATTGAATATTTCATGACTAAGCTAGGGGAAGCCAAAACACATTTTGAGCGTGCTCTTGATTGTAAGCATACGGAATTTGATGATCTGTATCCGTATATGATCGAACATCCTCAATTTTTTTGGTACAAACGCTATGTCGCCTGGTCAGAGTTGTTAACGATCGTGAAGCTTTGCACAGAGCTGAATATCGAATGGGAACAGCAATTTACCGCGGCTCAAGTGGAATATATTCAGAAGCGCGTCATGTCGAGCAAAGTGCTTGATTTCTGGTTCGAAACGAACGATTCGAAAGAGCATGTAAGCTAACGAAACGTATAACAAGAGGCCAATGGATCCGTGTAGGATTCGTTGGCCTCTTTTTTTACTGCTATATCCCGTTTTCTAGAATTTCCATGCTCTCGATGTGCTGTTTCGTCTGATCATTGCCCAATCGGTGTAAGGTTCTGTAGATTTCGGTCAAATAATAATCGTAATCCTGATTAAACTCACTGGTTTCCGTGGAATAAACCTTCCAAGGGTACCATGAAGTTGCGTAGCTGGCTTGTGAAGAGTTGTCAATTTCCTCGAGGAGCTCCTGCAGCTGGTCAATTTCTTCGTCCGTTGCCGAGATGGAAAATTCATAATTCAACGCGGAGGGGTCTTCCAGTACCTCGCCGGTACCGACGTTCACGTAGTAGGTTTTTTTGTCCAATCGAATACCTCCCAAGGGGTAAAATAGCGATCTCCTTCTTTCGTCTAGGTTAAGTTAACCTGAGTCCGGAGCATTTATGTAAGTTTCATCGGGACAGGAATTGGTGTATGCTAAGGGGGTAGAAACGGATATTGGAGGTAAAAGGTATGATATCGGAAGAGCAGCTGGATCAGTTCCGTATTGAGAGCACATTACTCCGCGTTATTCGCGACGTTTCCCCCAGAAATGATGTCCGCGGCATCGTAGTCGCCTGGGACGACGAGAGCGTGCTTATCCGCAAAAAAAATCGCAGAGTCGTCAAGCTCTCGCGTCATTATGTATATCAGCCCTATGAGGCGGAGAGACCGCCGGAATTCATGCTGCCGCAGGACCCGATCGAGCCCGATGACCTCTCCGATGAGGGATAACGGGAATAATCGTGGTGCTCATTCCGCGGCGGGCATCCCGATCGCAGGTCTGCGAATGGAACTGGTGAATGCTGCTTATGGAAGCTATTTGCTGATTCGCTGTGATACGGCGCTCCGGACGTTGAATTCGTCCCCGTGGGGCGGCGGTTTCGGCATGCATACGGCCTTGATGAACCGGCAGGTGGACAAGCTGTATAATGAGGCCGATCCGCTAAGCGAGATGGACGCATTCATGCGTCGGGAGGGGCTGTCGCCGGGCGAAACCGCGGGGATGCTTACCGCGGCTATGGTGAAGGATGCCGGCTACCGGACATTGACATGGACGGGGGACGGTGTAGAGGAGCTGGGCCATGCACGCAGCAGCGCGCATGAGCAGGAGCGCTTGCACGTCTGCGCATGGGTTACCGTCGGCTTGGGCAATAAAGCCAGGGCGGGTGCGGTGCTTCCCGCAGCATCACTTTATCCTGGCACGATCAATACGATCCTCGTGATCGATGCCCAGCTGACGGACGCCGCGATGGTCAATGCGGTGATCACGGCAACGGAGGCCAAGGCCGCTGCGCTTCACGACCTGGGCATTGTAACGGCGGATGGCAAGCCGGCAACGGGGACGACGACGGATGCGGTTCTCGTCGCGGCAACAGGGCGCGGGCGGACGTACAGTTACGCAGGAACCGCTACGGCAGTCGGCTACATGATCGGCCGAACGGTGTACGAGGCGATTATGGCATCGGGACGAATCTATGAGAAGACGCCCTATTAGACCGGCAAGGATCTAAAGGGCGTCTTCGGTTGGGGATGCAGGTAGAGCAGCGCTTGTCAGCTTCTGCGGAAAACGCCAAAGGCTAGTCCCGCTGTTACCGCGTCTACGCCGTCTTCGTCGTTGTCTTCATTCTTGAAGTTGGGGTCATGCACAATCGCTTGAGCTTCCCCTTCCGTAAGATGGCGCTTATTGCCGGTATATTTCGGTTCGAGCGCCTCAATTTCTTCTTTATCCATGGGTATCACTCCTTCGGCAATAGGGTTAGGAAGTAGCAAGGGAATTATTCACGAATTGTAAAAGAGCATTGACGAGCCCCCATAATCTATGGTATATTAATTCTCGTTCCACATTATATGCGGTCATGGCGGAATTGGCAGACGCGCACGGTTCAGGTCCGTGTGGGCTAACCCCCCGTGGAGGTTCGAGTCCTCTTGACCGCATCCAACCACAACAACCCCTTCAGCTATCTGGAGGGGTTGTTTTATGTTATGCTTCGGGAAAGTTAGCTTGCTAAACGGGCATGTCATGGAAACTTGGCCGTTAATCGACTCAAAGTCTGGCGGGCGTTTCCCCATTATCGCATAGAATCGCCCGAGGGGCGGGGGAAACTGGGCTGGCGAAACTGGCAAATGCGCTCGCGTTCAGAGCCCACCACGGTGCGCTAGAGCAGCTCCCGGGAGGAGCTCTCGCCGAACGTCCGATAGGAGCAGCGGGAACCATGTTCTTTTTTAAAGGAATGGGGAGGGAAGGGCGCTAATATATAAGGTAGATAATCGGGCAAGGAATGGGGGACCACCTGTGGAAGAGGATTGGAATTTGTTTGAGCGCATCCGGGATCAAGAGCAAGTGCTCATTTTCATGAACACGGCTTTGAAATCCAGGGTTCCTTTCATAGGCTATGGTCATCGCATTACGATCGTATTCAATATGTACAGCCTCTGGGATCTGTCGGGCAGTTCGACTCAGAAGGCACAGCGGTTGTTTTACGAGCTGGAGGACAGGCTGATTTGCCGGATGAAGGTTAAGGATTTTGCGATCTACGCAGGACGGATTTCTTCCCACAACAAAATGGAAATGTACTTCTACGCCAGAGAAGATTGGGATTGGGAGCCCGAACTGAAGAGAATTATGGCCGATTTCCCAAGCTTTCGCTACTACTCGGCAATGACGGCGGATCCGGAGTGGAGCTTTTATTTGAATGAAATGGCGCCCTCTGCACTCGAAGAACAGTGGATGCGCAATGCCAAAATCGCTTATGCGCTCAAGCGCCGCGGGGATAATTTGGAACTCGTGAGGGAAGTTCAGCACTGGATGTATTTCTCGGATAGCAAGCGGATGAATGAAGTGAAGAGCAAGGTCGGTCAGCTGGGCTACCGCGTGATCGCCTCGGAAATGGATACGGAGCGGGTCGTGGAGCCCTACGTTCTGCAGATTAGCAAAATGCACACGCTCGATGTGCCGACGGTCAATGAAATTACGAAAGAGCTGTTCGAATTGGCTTCCGAAGGCGGGGGGACCTATGACGGGTGGGGGACAAGGCTGAAGCTGAAACTTCCGGCGAAAATACGCGCACGCGTGAAGCGGATCTTCCTGAAGTTCATCTCGACTTTCCGGTAAGAGGAGCTGGAATCCCAAGCCTGTAGCGGTTTTCATGAAATTTAGCTATAATACATAGTATAGATTGTACATGTTTTTTAATAAAGGAGCTGGTATCGTTCATGGATAGAACAGTCACGGTTTCACATTCGGGCAGCTTTGCCCACGTGCTTCAAACTTTTGCCATCTCGCTCCTCGTTTCCTTCCTGGGAACCTTGGTCGGAGCTATGGTCGTTCCGCCTTCTATGGTCATGCTTTTCGTCATCGTCGAAGTGGTGATGCTGGTAGCGGCCATCGTGATTCGGATTCGCGGCAAGCATATCGGATACGGATTCCTGTATGCCTTCACAGCGATTTCCGGCGTTACCTTGTACCCGGTCATCATGATGTACGGCGGCATGCTCGGAGCTAACGTCGTATCCGGCGCATTCTTCGCAACAGCGGCCATTTTCGGCGGACTGGCCTTCTACGCTTCGCGTTCGCAGCGCGATTTCAGCTTCCTGGGCGGGTTCCTGTTCGCAGGAACGATCGGTCTTGTGCTGATGAGTGTCATCGGCATGTTCGTTAATTTTGGCTCGATTACGAATCTGGTATGGTCGATGATCGGGATCTTAATTTTCAGCGGATGGGTGCTCTACGATGTTGCTCAATACCGCAACGGTGTGGCATCGGAGGAAGTGCCGCTGGCAGCGCTCAACATTTATCTCGATTTCATCAATTTGTTCCTGTATATCTTGCGTTTTCTGGCCTCTATCGCCGGCATTAACAGAGACTAAGGCTTCATTCACCCAAAGCACGCTCGAAACCCGCATCGGGAATCGAACGTGCTTTTTCGCGTTATTCCGGCGAGTACGGCGGTTGGCTACAAGCAGCCTATTTTCATGATACAAGCACGATTTGCGCCCTCCCTTCATACAATTTAGTGATCCTATATGGGGAGAGAGGAGAATGACCTATGGCGGCTTGCAGTACATGGACGTATAGAGGGATTTCATCTTCAGTATTCAGATCGTTACAGCAAATAGGCAGGAAACAGGGCTTTTCCATTCCTAACGCAGCATCCGGCAAGTTCATGATAACCGTAGTAGGGATGAATGTCGGTTTTCAATATGCATGGGATATGAATGCCCAGACGCTGCTCTTGCAGTGCGATAACAAGCCGATGCTCCTGGGGTGCGGCACGATCAAGTCATTCGCGGACAAGATCATCATGGAGAGCGGCGGCAAGGTCGGTTGAATGCATGCTTCCACCTGCCTGTACGGTTTAGGGGCCAGTCTCTCTGGTTACAATAGGGAGAAAAGGCAGGTGGGCATATGGCCAAAAGTGATGAGCTGGTTAAATACATAACGCAGCAGGTTGTGACGTATATCGATACGCCGAAGGATGTTCGCCAGCAGGCAAAAGCGGTGAACAAGGAGAAGCGTGAGCATTGGCAAACACGCTGGTTCGGTATGCTGCCGCTGGCGGCCCGGATGTTGTTCGATCAGTTTAAGCCCAAGAAATAAGTTGAACGAAAAAACTGCTTAGCCATTTCGGCTAAGCAGTTTTTTTAGTATAAATGCCCTTGCTCCAGAGCAGGTGTCATCCGGACGTACCTTGGGCCTGCATGATCCAGCACGAGATACGTTTCCCCCGCCTGCCAAGCTTGATAGCCGAGCACGGCGAGCGGCAGCGTGACCTGCCCGTCATATAGCTCCGTGACATAGGTGAGGTGCTCCTTCAGATTCATAGCGCTCTGAAGAGCCGGGAGTCCGGTGATCGCAAGCGGCGTACCGGTGATCCAAGGCATGCGCTCATAAGGATCGAAGGTCGGCTGCAGGGCGGTCTGGGCGCTTTCTGTCAGATCGGAGTAAGCATTCTGGTCGTCCTCCGTCTTAGGGACGGGATCTTCAGTCAGCGGCAGCACCTCGCCGGACTTGGCATCCGCGTACAGGATTTGATCCTGCAGCTTGATTTTCCAAACGGCGGTTAAAGCATCCATATATAATCGGGCTTGGACAATCGTTTCATCAGCGGCGAAATCGGAATAAGTAAACGAAACAGGAATGAGTTCTTGCTGTACCAAAGAACGATACAGCGTGTTCAAGCTGAAAAGCGGATTCTTGCCGGTTCCGTACTCCGTTAGGCGGAAAGAACCGTTCTCTGCAGCATGGACAATCATGTAACCGACGTCTTCGCCATGCGAAGTGAGGATAACGACCCAACCATGCGTGCCAGGGCCGAGCGGGTAGCTGTTCCATGCGGCAGCCTGCCAGTCCTCGAAGCCTTCCTCGCGGGCGAGCGTATGTCTCCACTTGTCGATGGTAGCGGGCAAGGTAGCCTCGCTCTTCAGATCGGGTACAGATTTGGCGGAAGCCGCAGCCAAGCTGTCCCCGGAGGGTCGATCGGCTGTAAGTATAAGGCTTGTCCGGTCGGAATGGTCGCCTGCAGAGCTTTGGAGCGGTACGAATATCAAACTGCTGATGCCAATGACGCATGCTGCCGTCCATGCGGTCCACAGCTTCATATGCATTCACCTGCCTATCCTTAACCTCTCATTTGTATGAATCTATTGTAATGCTTATGCTATAAAAAGATTGTTAGAACCTGGAGCGAACATTTTGCGATGTTTTAGCGACTGGCGTCAGTTCCTGTGTGATCGTCCGGCATTCAAATGAAATAATCCGCCATTGATGACAGTTACCGTAATGCGCGGTTTATGCTGCCAATCGATTTCCTTCAGCCGGTTCCGGCATTGCATCTCGATCTCATCCCGCTGCTCGGGTTCTGCGTTCAGCAGGAGACCGTTGTAGTACGATTCGACGCGGTCGATCTCGCTGCGGTGCTGCTCGTTCGCTTCGTCCGCCCAGCTGTGGTCGTAGGCGCTCACTTTGCGTTCCAGCGTCTCTTCCAAAGCGTTGATGGCTCTGGGAAGCGAGATTGTGTCCGGCAAAATATGGCTGTTCGCCGGCAGCTTCGGAGATAAGCTTTTGGTCAGCAGATGCTTGTGGAAATGCTCCCGGATCTCCCCGCTGTTCAATTGGATGGCCAACGAATGAATCTCGCTGCGCTTGCGGTCGCAGGCCAGCTCGACCTTGTAGTTGACGCAAAACCAGGTATCGTAAACGAGCGCCGCTTGATAGGTGGCTCCCATCGGGAAAGGCTCTTCGAAGAGATGCACGAATCTGCCGCGTTCGCGGACGATGTTGAACATCTGCTCCAGCCGTCTGCTGCCGAAAGTTACGTCATCCTGCGGCACGCGCGCAGCGATCGCCGTCGGCACGAAGCCGAAGTAGCGGCCGAGAATGCTGTCCGACGAGCCGTCAGGGGCTTGGCCTGCGGGCTGGTTCGGCGGACCTGCGGGGGGCGGTGCCTGCTTGACCGCTGTGGCGGCGGGCTTGGGCTTGGCTTCGAGCTTCATCTGCTCCGGGTCGAAAACGAATTTATATGTCATCGTTTCGGCCGGAGCGCCGGTTCGTTCAACGAAGCTCCAGTAGTAAGGCCTGCCGGTCATCTCCTTATCGGCCTCGGGCGAGAGCTTGGCTGTTACGTAGGCAGGGGACTTCTCTAAAATGGTGCAATTGTAGGCTTCCAGAAATCGCATGACGAACGTATGAATGTTGCGTTTATTCATGGTCTGACCTCACCGCTCTGTGCCCCGCCGACGGCGTCGAGAATGTCCTGGAACGCAGCGCCATAGTGCGGATTCTGTTCGATTTCTTCCCGGACTTCGGCGAAGGAGTGGCCGAGCTCGTCGATTTGACGGCGAATATCTTCCTTGGACCCGGACTCCATCACCATCCGGAAGAGGGAGGCTTCGAGCGAGCCTTTCTTCTCGATTTTCTCAAGAATCGTATCCAGCTGTCCGATGACCATCTCGAACATGTTGATCTTCTCGTGCAGCAGCGATAGGATGTGCTCTTCAATCGTGTTCGTCGTGGACAAGTTGTAAATGTTCACGTCATGGGTCTGGCCCAGCCGGTGCACACGGCCGATTCGTTGTTCCACGCGCATCGGGTTCCACGGCAAATCGAAATTGATCATGTTGTGGCAGAATTGCAGATTAATGCCTTCGCCGCCGGCCTCCGTTGCAACCAGCACCTGGACGCGGTTGCGGAACAAATCCATCATCCAATCTTTCTTGCCGCGATTCATGCCGCCGCGGTAAGGGACGGCCGTGATTTTATGTTCTTTCAGGTAGTTGAGCAGATACTCCTGAGACGCGCGGTACTCCGTGAAAATGATGACTTTGTCATTAATCTCCTGAACGAGCTTCATGGTCGCTTCGGCTTTGCTGTTCGCCTTGATGCTGCGGATGAGCTCGACCAGCTCCCATATTTTGGCGCGGGCCGGCGAATCCTCAGCCGTTTTCTTGAACAGATTCACAAGCGTGATGAAGACGGCATCCCTGGAGGAACAGACCTCCCGCTGCAGCGTGATGAGCGAGAGCATGCTGGTCAGATCGCCGGCGCTTTCCTTGTACCGGGTGCGAATGAAATTCGTCACCCCGTCGTACAGCGCTTGTTCTTCGGCCGAGAGCGTGATCGGGATGTTCCTGACCACGCGTTTGGTGTAATGCACGCCTCCGTCGCCGCGCCGGTTCCGGATCATTACCTTGGAGAGCTCCTGCTGGAGCTGAATCTCGTTCTTCGGAATGCGTTTGCCGACGACGAAATTGGACTTGAAGGAGCTGTGAACGCCAAGCTGCCCCGGCTTGAGCAGGGTGATGAGATTGTACAGCTCCTTCAAATCGTTCTGCACCGGTGTGGCTGTGAGCAGCAGGCAGTATTTTTTGCGGAGCTCGTTGACGAACGTGTAGTTCGTCGTCTTTTTATTTTTGAGCTTGTGAGCCTCATCAACAATCAGCATGTCGTACTCGAGTCCCATCACGATTTCCCGGTGCGGATCGCGCTTGGCCGTGTCCATGGAGGCGACGATGATGTCGCTTTGCTGCCACATGTACGCCTTCTTGTGGGCGACGGCGGGAATGCCGAACTTGGTATTTAGTTCCCGGACCCATTGCAGAACGAGGGAAGCCGGCACCAGGATGAGCGTTTTGCGGACCAGGCCGCGGATCATGTATTCTTTTAAAATCAATCCGGCTTCGATCGTTTTCCCGAGACCGACTTCATCGGCGAGAATCGCGCGACCGCGCATTTCGTTCAGTACTCGCTTCGCTGTGTCAATTTGGTGAGCCATCGGCTCGAGCTGTCCAAGGTGAACGAGGCATTGCATTTCGTCGAACGTAGGAATAAGCCCGGATTCTTCCGCTTCATAGGCTAGCTGGTACAATGTCCAATCGTCCCATGGACCACCTCCGCGCACGCGATGATCCAGCTCAGTAAACCAGTCCCTCTCAAAGTGCATATCCAACTGATGATGAATGGGGCGAATGTTTTCTTGCTGTTCATGTTGACGCATGATGTGCCCTCCTAAATAGAGTTCTGCTAGGTATTGCCAGGCAAAACGGTAACTAAACGCCGAATACGTGTTAGTATGTCCATTAGAGGCGCTTTCATAACTTTTTCCAATGGAAAACGGCAGTGTGGGGCGTACGTCCTCCCCGGAAGGTGGCTGCAATCGTAAGAGCCGGTGAATTTGTGGTATGATAGAGGTTGTCATTGGGAAAGCAAAGCGGGAAAGGTGGACATTGGAAGATGACGTCATGGCGATTCATACATACGGGAGATCGTTCTCCCGCTGAAAATATGGCTTTGGACGAGGCGATTCTGACTGCGCACAGCGAAGGGCTCGTGCCGCCTACGGTTCGTTTCTACGGATGGAATCCGGCGACGCTGTCGATCGGCTATTTCCAGAAGGCCGCCGAGGTCGATCAGGAAGCCGTCGCCGCCGAAGGGATCGGCTTCGTACGCCGCCCGACGGGCGGAAGAGCTGTGCTGCACGACCGAGAATTAACCTACAGCATCATCGTCGCTGAGGATTATCCGGGCATTCCCCGGAATGTGACGGAGGCGTATCGCGTGTTGAGCGAAGGGCTGCTTCAAGGCTTCCGGGCGCTCGGGCTCGGTGCCGAGATGGTGCAGCTGGCCAGCGAGGAAGAGAAGGAGAAATACGCTTCGGCCGGCTCGGCCGCTTGCTTCGATTCTCCTTCTTGGTACGAGCTCGTTGTTGAGGGCCGCAAAGTTGCCGGCAGTGCTCAGGTGAGGCAAAAGAACGTTGTGCTGCAGCATGGGTCTATTCTGCTGGACATGGATACGGATCAACTGTTCCGCATGCTGCGCTTCTCGAACGAGAAGGTGGCGGAGCGGATGAAGCAAAGCTTCCTGAAGAAAGCTGTGGCGATTAACGAACTGCTGCGGGCGCAGGGCAAAGAGCCGGTTACGCTGGCACAGGTCGAGGCGGCGTTCCGCCGGGAGATTGCGCTGGGGTTAGGCGTGGAGCTGGTAGAAGCGCCATTGACGCCTTTCGAGACGGAATTGGCGGAGCAGCTGGTGCGGGAGAAGTATGGCACCGACGATTGGAATTTGCGGCGGTGAAGTTTGCTGAAAAAGAGGGGCGGCCTCTTCGGCTCAGTTAGCTCTAACGGACACAGGAGCCGCTAATCGGTCGAAAAGAGAGACGTTTCGGCGCTAACGGACAAGGGAGCCGTTATTACCCGAATTCTCCGCGATATGGCGGGATTTGAGGGGAAATAACAGCTTCCGTGTCCGTTACAATTGCTGGGCGGCTCCTAAACGCGGAATAAGCGCGGCTGTGTCCGTTAGAATTTGAAGAAGGCGGCTAAAACAAAGGAGCTAAGCAAGTTAAATTGCTTAGCTCCTTCTTTAATGCTAAAAACCCCTTGATGAAGTTATTTAGTAATCCTCCACTAAGCGAAAGTCCGAACGAATTCCTCCTGCAGCCTGCGGGTTTGCGGCCCGGGTACGCCGGTGCCGATGGCGGCGCCGTCCACTTCCAGAATCGGAGTCACCTCAACGGTCGTCCCCGTAATGAAAGCTTCGTCCGCCAGCATGAGCTGCTCGGTCGTAAAGGCTTCCTCGCTGACCGGTATGCCTATCGAGCGGGCCAGACGCAGAACAACCGCACGGGTAATACCGTGCAGAATCAAATGATTGGCCGGATGCGTATACAGCACGCCGTCCTTGATCATCATGATGTTGGAGGCGCTGCACTCCGTCACGGTTCCTTCGCGATGCAGGATGACTTCCTGCACACCGTGATCGAGCGCTGCCTGCTTCGCCATCACATTGGGGAGCAGGTTCAGCGTTTTGAGATCGCAGCGGAGCCAGCGAATATCGGCGAATGTAATGGTTTTGATGCCGTTATGTATGGTTGCGGCGGGGCGGGGGACCTCCGTGCAGTAAGCGAGCATTACCGGTTCGGATTGCTGCGGAAAAGGATGGGCGCGAGGCGCTTCGCCACGGGTCACTTGCAGATAGACCGTGCCTTCAATGAGATGATTGCGCGCCACAAGACCGGTTAGAATTTCCTCAATCCGCTGCACGGGATAAGGCAGTTCGATGCGAACCTCGCTTGCAGTTCTTGCAAGACGCTGCATATGGGCATCAGCCTCATACAGATGGCCGTTATATACGCGGAATACTTCATAGATGCCATCCCCGAAATAGTACCCGCGATCGTCCGGCGAGACGTGAAGATCCTGCTTGTTGATGAACTCATTTTTATAAAAATACATATGGCTTGCAGCCCCTTTCGATAAAAAAAACGAACAAATGTTCTAAAAATGATGGACTTATGATATACTAAGTATAGGTTAGCAAAGGAAATCGCGAACGTCAAAAATTGCAGATCCGGTACAAATCTACGAAATAACGAGAATTGAACAGCTTATCCGAGCTAATGTGGCGATAGTTTCTCTTTTCGTATCAAAATTGGTCCTTTAGCCATTCGAAGATCAATATCTGGTGGTGTATAATGAATATCTCACACCATATATTGTAATTTTTATTTTAGTTGCAGCTGAATCTGTAGCTTATTGGGAGGGCATTTATCGATGGGGATTGCGCAATCAGGGAAGAAGCTGGAAGGTTTAAGCGAGAAAATATTTTTGGATCGCTATGCACTCAAGAATGCGGATACGAGCCTTGCGAAAGTCGGGGATACCGTTCTTGTATTAACGAAGGATGACCCTAAATTCCCAGCCAAAGAAGTAGGAGAAATTATCAGCCGTGACGGCGGCACCGTTCAAGTGCGCACGCGGAGCGGCGAAACGGTTACATCCCAGGTAGAGAAGCTGACGCTAAACATAGAGAAGACACCGGAAGAAATGTGGGATCGTTTGGCGGGTGCCATGGCATCCGTGGAGGCAACGCCGGAGAAACGCAAAGAATGGACGGACAAATTCAGATATATTCTTGATGATTGGAAGCTTGTACCGGGCGGGAGAATTGCTGCCGGCGCCGATGCCAGCGACGAATTAACGCTTTTCAACTGCTATGTGATCCCGTCTCCGCATGACAGCCGCGGCGGCATTATGAGCACGCTGTCGGAGATGACCGAAATCATGTCCCGCGGCGGCGGAGTCGGCATCAACCTGTCTTCGCTGCGACCACGCCGCTCCGTTGTGAAGGGCGTTAACGGCTCCTCCAGCGGCGCCGTGTCATGGGGAGGATTGTTCAGCTACACGACCGGTCTGATCGAGCAGGGCGGAAGCCGCCGCGGCGCGCTTATGCTGATGATCAATGACTGGCACCCGGATCTGGAAGATTTCATTACGGTCAAATCGACGATGGGCCAAATTACGAACGCCAACTTATCCGTTTGCGTCAGCAATGGATTCATGAAGGCTGTGAAGGAAGATTTGGAGTGGGAGCTTGTATTCCCGGATACGACGGACCCTGAATACGATGAGAAGTGGGATGGCAATCTGGACGCTTGGCGGAAGCTCGGCAAAGCCGTGAAGCCATACCGTACGGTGCGGGCGCGCGAAGTCTGGCATACGATTATCGAGTCTGCCTGGAAATCGGCCGAACCCGGCGTCGTATTCATGGAATACTACAACCAAATGTCCAACAGCTGGTATTTCAATCCGATCATTTGTACGAATCCGTGCGGAGAGCAAGGGCTTCCAGCTTGGGGCGTATGCAACTTGTCGGCGATCAACCTCTCGAAGTTCTACGATGCCGAGAAGCATGACGTCAACTGGGCGGAGCTGGCGACTGTTGTCCGCTACTCCACGCGTTTCCTTGACAATGTCATCGACAAGACGCCGTATCATTTTGAAGAGAACCGTGCCAACCAGCAGAACGAACGCCGTGTAGGATTGGGGTCCATGGGCCTTGCCGAGCTGATGATCAAATTGAAGATCCGTTACGGAAGTCCGGAATCGCTGGTATTTCTGGACAAAATCTATGGCTTTATAGCCAAAGAAGCCTATCTGGCATCGGCGGAAATTGCCGGCGAGAAAGGTTCATTCCAAGCGTTCATCGCGGATAAATTCCTGGAGAGCGGCTTCATGAAGAACATGACCCGAGTGTTCCCGGAGGTCGGGGAGGCTATCCAGCAGCAAGGCATGCGGAACGTCACTGTGATTACACAGGCTCCTACCGGGAGCACGGGAACGATGGTCGGTACATCTACGGGGATTGAACCGTATTTCGCCTTCGAATACTACCGTCAAAGCCGTCTCGGCTTCGATAAGCAGTACGTGCCGATCGCGCAGGAATGGAAAGATGCGAACCCGGGACAAGAGCTGCCGGATTATTTCGTGACGGCGATGTCGCTTACGGCCGAAGATCATATCCGCGCGCAGGCAGCGATCCAAACTTGGGTAGACAGTTCCATCTCTAAAACAGCGAACTGTCCGTCCGATTTCACAGTGGAAGAGACGAAGCGGTTGTATGAGCTTGCGTTCGATCTCGGCTGCAAAGGCGTCACCATCTATCGTGACGGAAGCCGTGACGTGCAGGTGCTAAGCACAAGTACGGATAACAAAGACGAAGCCAAGGAAGAGAAGAGAGTGGAAGAAGCGGCTCCTGTAGCTGTCGCTGCGGAGGCGGTCAAAGAAGAGACTAGCTTCGCCAATCTCTCCGGCAAGCTTGCTGTCCAAGTAGACGCGAAGACGGAGCAAGTCTTCGACAGACAGTACAAACGCCGCCCTCAAATCTTGCGAGGCGCTACGTATAAAGTGAATACGCCGTTCGGCATGGCGTACATTACGATTAACGATATGGACGGAACGCCGAGTGAGATTTTCCTTAACGTGGGCAAGGCCGGCTCCGACGTATTCGCCATGTCCGAAGCGCTCGGACGCGTGTGCTCGCTGTTCCTGCGTTACGGCGACCACGGGGATAAAGTGAAGCTGCTCGTGAAGCACTTGAAGGGCATCGGCGGTTCCGGCGCCATCGGGTTCGGATCCAATCGCGTCGAGTCGATTGCCGATGCGGTTGCGAAGGCGCTCGAGCAGCACGACGAAGTGATGAACGAGCAGGACGACGTGCGGAACTATGTGACCGCGACGAGTGAAGTGGTTGAGGCGCCGGCGCCTGTACCGGCTGCAGCCGCGAGCGGGCACGCCGCGCATGGCAGCGTGAGTGCTAGTGCTAATGACGCGACGAAGGACTTATGTCCGTCGTGCGGCTCCGCTTCGCTGATCAACAGCGAAGGGTGCAAGAATTGCGCGAACTGCGGATATAGCCGCTGTTCGTAAGGAGACCAGGGGCTGGGGCCCCTGGTTTTTTGTTATTTTTCATAAATAACTGTAAATGTTTCAAAATTTGTTGTAGGTTTTGTTTCAAAAAACCATCCATGCATTAGATTGCATAAAAATACAGAGAAAAAAAAGGGAACGAGGGATTACAAAATATCCTTCGTTTCCTTTTTTATTTAATTATCATATTACTTCGCTTGTAAACATAAAAGCTACTAATAGAGTTCAATTTTAGTAATTTAAGGAGGTTATTGATTTGCTAAGAATCCTAAGGAGGCCAGATCCAAATTTAGATGAAAGCCTAAGAGGCTATTTAGCAAGACTAGCAAGTGTTAATAATATCACTACTATGGAATTATACAAGGAATTGGGTTTGAATTCTGGAAGACATCAAATGAATGTATTTATGCTGAAGAAGGCCTTTTCTTTAGACGAAATCGCAATGAAATTACAAAAACAAGTAAAAATATTATATGAATTAACATTTCATAAAAAATTCCTTTGTTTTACTGGTAAGGAGGAAATTGTTAATTATATCGGGAGAATGGGGATTAATTGCGGCGGAACGAAGGTGTGCCCATTATGTTTAAAAGAATCACCTCATTTTCGTAAGGTATGGGACATTAACTTAGTAACTGTATGTCCAAATCATAACATTCTATTAAATGCTGCATGCTCTAATTGCGATCGAGAAATTAGAATAGATAATAAAGTTTTTTTAAGGTGTAAATGTGGATTGGATTATATTAAATTGACTACTCAAGTAGTAGATAATTGTGAATGTTATTTTGCTGAACAAGTGAATTCTGTTCTTTCAGGGGCAAGTATAAATATGAATTCTGATTTAAAAACCTTCAATTTTGCTGATCTAGTTTATCTGATTATGCGATTGGCAAATGTCATATCATCAATTCGATTTGAGGAGTATTTACAATTTAGAAGTAAGGAAATATTAAAACTGCATCAAATTATTCAAAATACGGTAAGGATATTTATTGGTTGGCCAAATAACTTTTTTTCTTTTTTGGATGAATTAATGACACTAGAAAAACAAAAAAAATATGATCATTATAAAAATTCTTTTAGACGATTATTCAAATTGTTTTATTATGAATTAATAAATTCAAATTACGATTTTATCAGAAATCAATTCGAATCCTTTATAGTTAATAACTGGAAAGAGGGCTTAATGCCATATAATACACTCGTTAAAATATCTGCTAATAATTCCAGAACTATTTTGGCAGGGGGTTATGCAGGGAAAATCCTTAGAATGTCATTAAGAGGTATTGTCTCACTTATTGAAAAAGGAGATATTGAAGGGATTGTAAGTGTCACAAAAAAGCATAAGACTGTATTAGTTCGAAGAGAATCTCTCGAAAAATATCAAAATAAAAGAGAAACCTATATGACCAAAGAGGAGATGATGAGATTTCTCCAAGTAAATCAGAAGGTTGCAGAGAGATTAATTTCTAGTGGAATCATTTCTGGAAACATAACTAGTTATGGGAAGAAAATTTGGTTATTATCTAAAAATGACATTAGGGATTTCTATCAAACATTTTATAATAACTCTAACAACAACCAAATCGATATGAGAGATATTATCTCATTCCGGGATTCAGTTCGTATATTAGGTTTGAACCGTATAAAAGTAGAAGAGCTGTATTACGCGGTTAAAAACAAGAAAATAACTCCTATATTTATAGGGGGAAACGGATTTGAAATGAATAGTTTTTATTTTAAAGTCCAACAGATAAAAAATAAATCATTATTCATCGAAAAAATGATATCGGTTAGAAGGGCTTCTTCAATCTTAAAAACCAGTCCATTATATATAATGTCGTGGATTAAACGAGGTTTCATCAAGGCGTCTACGACTAAGGGGAATCATACTCGAATAAATTTAGAAGAACTTTTTAGATTTCAAAATAAATATATTACTCTAAAAGAAATAATGAAAATAAAGGAAATCAATACTTTAAAATTATTAGAAGAGTTCGAGAGAATCAATATTAAGGCATTAACTGGCCCACAGGTGGATGGTGGGAAGGGGTATCTCTTTTTACGAGCTGATTTTGCAAAACTAAACTTATTCCTAGAGGAATAGGTTTTATGACATTAAGTTCCTAGATCGAATAAATAAAAACACAACAATTCCAAAAATGACTAAATACATTAACTCCTCCATTCTGTGGGGGATTTAACTTTACAAATATATTAGTAAATCAAATTAGTAATATATTACTCAAACCAATTAACTAATATATAACTTACTTAATATTATAATCTATTCTCTGGTAATAGATCGTAAATTGAGACTTTAAGTACATAAGAGATTTGATATAATGATTGAATTGTAACTTTTTGTATTCCATTTTCTATATTTGCAATTGAAGATCTTGAGAGACTTACTTTAGTACCAAACTCAGTCTGTGTTAGTCCCCGTTTACGTCTAGCAACTTTTACTCGTTTCCCAATCTCTTGAAATATTAAATCCTCAGCTCTCCGAAAATTTAAGTTTGTCATTTCCAACACTCCTTGCGTTCTTTTATTTATATTATTTCCAATCTATAAATCTTTAAAACTACTTTTATTCTGTTTCTAATAGAATATGTTTTTGTGTTAGTTGTTATTCATAATTCTTGTATATTATTTAGTTATCTAATTAGTTATCTAATTAGTTAATTGATTATTTAGAATGGATTTTTAGAGTATACATATTAATTTTGTTAGGGAGTGTTTATTAAATTAATCAATTGGAAATGAATGATAGAGAACATACTCTAGCTTCGAATATAAAAGCTGGGTCTAGTTAAAAAGGCTTATAAGGAGGTGAACTATGCCATCTAGAAGAATCGGCCCTAAAAAAGGCGTTAACAGAAGGTGTCTGGTTTCACATAATTCAGACGCCGACGCAATGAGTTTTGGTGAAAGCTTGTTAGAACGAGATTTTATCAAATTCTGTAACTGTATCCCTAATGTAATGAAGGTGGAGTATCAACCTCGCTGTTTGGCGTATAACTACAACGGAAAAAGGAGGAGATATTTTCCTGATTTTTTGATCTCAACAAGAGATGGTAATAAGATCTTGGTTGAAGTAAAACCTTCGAACAGATTGGATGATGAAGAAAATCTGATTAAGTTCAAAGTAGGGGAAATGTTTTGTGAGCAAAAAGGGTGGACCTTTAAGGTAATAAGTGATAGTGACTTATATCGCGGTCATCTAAAACATAATGTTAATTTATTGCTGGAAGTTCAGCGAATTAATATTGAAACTGAAGACCTATTTATTATTTACCAAATGATTCAGAATTTTGGCCCTTTAAGAATCAAAGATCTACATAATGCATTCTCGGAATTGGATACAGGAGTAATTAATGCTTCAGTATATAAACTCCTTCTTAATCAATTGTGTAAGACAGATTTAATAAATCAGCTTCTAACAGAAGTTTCTATTATTGAAGTTAATGAAAAAAAGGAGTGGTGAAAATTGGATGTAAACGTACAGTTTGTGCAATTAGACGTTGTTTTAAGTAATAATGAATGCCCTAGTTTAATACTGGTATTTGATCAGTATTCACGTTTAATCATCGGTTCGGAGCTGCCGCTAAAAGATAACATAAAAGAAATCATGACAAGGGGAAGTGAAGATAATGTCACTTCATGACTTTTCACATGGTGCTATGTTTCTTCTGCAAGGCAAGGAATATGTTGTTAAGAAATCCGGATCCACGGAGGTAGTATTAGAAAACATTCAGTACGGATTACGAGAAAACTATCTGCTCGATGAGCTCCTTAATGCATGGAGATTGGGAGAACTTCACTTTAAATTAGCTTCGGATAACAAAGTGGAGGAAATTGAATATGAGTTCGAACTCGTACCAGAAAAACAAAAGGTTGAAGCCATACGACGATATGCTATTCTCGAGCCTTTCATAAAAGGGGAGAAGATTTATGCTGATTTGGAGGCTCATTTAATTGAGCATAACATTTCGCAAGGGACCTTCTATAATTGGTTTCGAATTTGGTTGAAGTATCGTGACATAAGGCATCTAATACCAATTAATCGAGGTCCTAGGAAAGCAACATCAGATGCAACTGTGGTTTTAATTGCTGCAGAAGTAATTAATGAAATGGCTTACGAAGGAGTGAAGATTTCGGTTCGCAAGATGTATAGAGAGCTAGGCCTCCGAATAAAAGAAGTAAATGAATTTCGATCTAACGAGGACAAGTTAGAAGAAATCTCAATGACTACTTTTTGGAGGATCTATCGAGCTGAAAAGGATCTTCACAAGCAAAACACTATAAAACATGGTAAGCAGAAAGCAGATTTGATCCGCAAAGGATCAAGAGGTAGGATACATACCGAAAGAATCTTAGAACGTGTGGAGATTGATTGGACACAAGCCGATATTCTATTGGTGAATCCGATCACATTGAAAAGGCAACGGCCCTGGCTTGTTTATGCAATTGATGTACATTCAGGGCAACCTTTAGGTTTTCATACAACATTTGAAGTTCCTGATACTGCTGCAATTAAACAATGCTTGCTTCACTGCTTCTTACCAAAAACATATATAAAAGAGGTATATCCATTAATTCAAAGGGAATGGGCGGCTTACGGGATTCCTAAGGAAATTATTTTGGATAATGCTACTGTAAATGAATCCTATGACTTGCGGGATGTTTGTCGCATTTATGGGATTGATATTCAATATTGTAGTATTGCTTCTGGTCATCAAAAAGGTACCATTGAACGTGCTTTCAGAAGTTTAAATCAGAAGTTAATTCATGCATCCCCAGGAACTACGTTTTCAAACCCCTACGAGAGAGCGGAGTATGATTCGGAAGGAGAGGCATGCATTACCCTCCAAGCTTTTAATTATTTAGTTCATATTGCGTTGGTAGATATGATTTCACATGACTGGAGGCATTCGGTTACTCGTTCAGGTGTACCACATGTATTATGGCAAAAAAGTCTTGCAGAGAATCCACACTTAAAACTTGCGATTCCTCGTAATTTAAAGGAATTAAAAATTGTAATGGGCTCCGGACTTGAGTTCAGTAAGATTACTAATAAAGGGATTACTCTCAAAGGAGTTAATTTTCAAAGTGGATCTTTAGCAGATCTTCGTTATGAATTAGATAAATTGAATAGAGCTAAGGAAGAGGTTCGAGTTAGATATGATATAGATGATCTACGTGTAATCTACATCCGTGATCCAATTAACGAAACTTATGTTGAGGCATATCCTGACGAAGATATTCTTGTTGATAAAAAGATTAGACTTGATCTCCCAGTACCATTTTATCAAATACAACTTCGATCTGTGGAAAAAAGTGGGGAGCTTACGCAGCATCATAAAGACAATGATGATTATGTAGGCAAGGCCGAAAGAGCTGTTGCTTCTATTATTAAACAGCAGCAGAAGGATATGTCCAAGGGTTATCCAGAAACATTGGCAGAGATAAAATCGCAATTGCTTGAGTTCACAGAGCTTGGCGAAAGCTTAGACAAACTAAACTTCCCGGCTGATATTACATCAATTAACTCGATTGAAGAAGTAGAGGAGCCACAAATAAACAAACCGAAGCGACCTACAACTAAAAATGAGAAAATTAATACTGAAGAATCAGGTTCCGTGGATAATGATTCCGAGAAAAATGAAGATCAAGATGAGATACCAACATTTAAAAGTGCTGTTAAGGGGGTTAGCTAAATGGAAGGCTTTTACGATGACTTTGAAATTGATCCTGTGCTCTTAGAGAAGCAAAGGGAAGCTATGGAGAAGGTGAAAAATATTATTATTTTTCACCCTCTTTTCAAAAGTATTTACCAAGAAATGCTTAAGTGTCATATGTTGTCTAAAAATTCTACAAAACCAGAATGCCTCTGCATTCTGGGGGAATCTGGGGCTGGTAAGACAACAGTGCTAGAACACTATCGAGATAAGTTTCCTCGAAGGGAGGAGAAGGATGGGTCTACAATTCCAGTACTACTTGTTGAACTTCCATCAGGGGCAAAACCCAAAGACGTTGCATCGAAAATTCTGTTTGAAATGGGAGACCCTTTCTTTGATAAGGGAACAGAGAAAACTATGAAAGTGCGTATTGTAGATTATATCGATAAATGTGGTGTGCAACTTCTCATTCTGGACGAATTTAACCACTTAATCGATAGTGATACAAAACGTGTTCTTCAGAAGGTTGCAGATTGGATAAAAGGACTCGCGAATACTGTGAAGATCCCCATCATTTTATCTGGTGTGCCTGCTGCCGAAAGGATTTTTAAAGTAAATATCCAGTTGGATACACGCTTTACGAATAGGCAGAGATTAAAACCATTCAAGTTCGATAAAAACTTTCGTGGGTTACTGAAGGGGATTGATGAAGAACACCCTTTCACAGAATCCTCTCACCTTTCGGATCCCAAAATGGCAGAAAAACTCTATTATGCAACAAGAGGAAATATGCGTATTCTGATGCGGTTAATCGAAAGTGCCACCTACGAGGCAGTAGCGGCGGACAGGAATAAGCTGACTGAAGATGACTTGTTTGTTGCCTTTAGTGGAATCGAACTCTCAGCTAGACCGCATGCTGTTAATCCGTTTAATAATGCCTCCTTTAATTTCAAAGTAGCTATTGCCGAAGAGAAGAAAAAGATGAAAAAGGATGATGAAGATGAGTCCACGTCTTGAAGACGACGGGCATGTGAGGAGAGAAATTTCAATTCTCTCCTTCTTCATTTCGAAGGGAGATAAAACATGGAAGAAATAGTTTCGTGGGTAGAAAATAACATTCGAGTACTCAAATGTTTAATTGAGCGGAATAAGAAATATAGTGACTATCCATTTACAAGCGATACTGCTCATTATTACAAACTAATGCTCTTACATAAAGAGCTGGAGTGTATGATGCATTTTAATGATGTCCTAGAACGATTTAAATTAAAACGTCCTACACCAAATGAAAGAAAAAGTGAGTACTTCGAGGAACTCATCAAATTTGAAAGGAAGCAAATGCCGGGGTTTATTACTGTTAAAACTGAAGAAGAGTTAATGGAGTATATTAAACAGTTAGAATGGGAGATAGATATTCAAACTGTTTAAAAAGGTGTACTAGCTAGTTGCTCACACGTTAAAAATTCCAAAAAGCGAAGATCTCTAAGACCAGATCTCGAGCGGAACGATCTGTTTGATCATAGTAATTGAGTCGTTCTCGCCGACCAAGGGGACGAAGCTGACGACATTCGCAATATTGGATGAACGCGAGTAGTAGTCATTGTCGGGCGATTCTGTTTGGAGCGGAACGGACGCAGAGGTAAATTGCGAAGGAGCTGGGGATTAGTCGTTCCTATGTATCACGGATTGAAAAGCGGGCGCTCATGAAGCTGTATCATGAGTTTTATAAGGTGAAGCGAAAAGGTCGGTCTGGCGGGTCAGGTGAAACGCGTACTTCATTTATTTGGTTTCAGATAATGGAAGCGAAGCGTATGACCTTAATCCAATTGCAGCATGTGAGCAAGAATTATGTAATGGGTGGAGAAACAATTCATGCGCTAGATGATGTCACGTTAGAGATTGACCTCGGCGAGTTCGTGGCGATTATGGGTCCGTCGGGGTTAGGAAAGTCGACGCTGATGAACATTTTGGGGTACTTGGACGTTGCGGATCGTGGGGCGTATGTACTGGATGGGAAGGCGATTAATCAGCTGAAGGATTCTCAACTGGCTGAAATAAGGAACCGGAAGATTGGCTTTGTCTTCCAGAGCTTTAACCTGCTTCCTCGTTTAACCGCATACGAGAATGCAGAGCTACAGAGCTACCACTAATTTACCGGGGCATGAGCAAGAAAGAGCGGTAGCCGCTAGTGATGCAGGCACTCGAAGCGGTGGATCTTGTGGACCGCAGGCGGCACTTGCCGTCCGGGCTGTCCGGAGGACAGCAGCAGCGGGCTGCGATTGCGCTGACGCTGGCCGGTGGATCCGGCGCTTATCCTGGCGGATGATCCGACTGGGGCGCTGGATTCGAATACGGGTACGGAGATACTGGAGATCTTCAAGAGATTGAATGAACTGATTACGCACGATCTTGCGATTGCGCGGCAGGCGAAGCGGGTTGTGCATTTTCGAGATGGGAAGTTGAGTGAAGTTGGATAGGATGAGGAGTGGGATCCCGTTGGGGTTTCGCTCCTTTTAATTTTGTGGTTTTTCATTACAAAACTTCTGCTCGAGCTCAATGCCACCTTAATTACAGGTGAAATATTAATAAATTCAGCTATTTTGTGGATATCTTTATTTGAGCTATTCAGCTACAACTGGATGCGGTTGATCTATTGGACCGCAGGCGGCATCTGCTGTCCGGCAAGCAGCAACAGCGGGCTGCGATTGCGCTGACGCTGGCCTGAGAACCGGCGATTATCCTGGCGGATAAGTCGACGAGAGCGCTGGACTCCAAGACGGGTACGGAGATTTTAATATATTCAAGGTTTTAAATGAGCTGGGCAGGACGATTGTGCTGACTACGTACGATCTGGGGATTGCGCAGCAGGCGAAGCGGTTGTGTATTTTCGGGATGGAAGGTTGAGTGAGATTGGATAGATGAGAGCCGGAGCTCCGTAGGGTTTCGTTATTTTTTGGTTGCATAACTACAATATATAACATAGTAAACGGAATTGATTATAAAAGTTAAATTTATCGGTATTCAATAGAAAACAAGGAGCAAAACAGAAGAACGTAATTTATCTCATTGTTGATCCGGGAAAATAAAGATCGTTAGTGGAAAATAGAGTTCGTTAATGGAAAATAAAGTTCGTTAGTCGTTTTAACTTTTGTAAACACGTGCTTTTTGTGGTCAAATCGAGGGTGAATATTGAATTTTAATAATAAATTACTCAGATTTTTAGTTTTTTTTAACGGTTTGAGTCCAATGAAGTAATTAAAAAGTCCAATTCCAAAAAAGATATATAAGGGATTTTTATAAGTAAATTGTAAAAGGGTGGAGGAGAGCAGTGATATGAGGATCATGGCTAAGACCGATTCGTTTGTGAAGGCTCGAATAATCAAAGGGTTCTCCCAGAGGGAGCTGGCAAAACACTCGGGTTTAAGTCATTCCTATATCAACTTGCTAGAAAGATCATTGAAGTCAGTGGGGCCAGCGACTGCAAAGAAATTGAGTGACTTGTTGGGGAAGGATTTGGAGGAAGTTTTTCGGATTGATTAATGGTAGTAAATCGAGAAACTTAGTTCAAAGCAACAGATTAAAACCTCTCATTAGAAGAAACCCTAGATTTAATAGGACTAATGGGAGGTTTTATTATGAATATAAGTCAATTGTGGAAGCTATATGAAGCCGATAAGCGGATCCAGGGATTCAGTACAAATACACTAAAAGCCTACGCCCTGCAGCTAAAAATGCTGGTTAATGAAATTGGCGATATTCATATTTCAGATGTTACCCTACAGCTGTTAAAGGAATACTTATCGAAACAGTCTGATCGACTGAAGCCAAGTAGTTTAGGGCATCGTATCCGCTTTGTTAGATCCTTGTTTCGCTTTGCATACGAGGAAACCTACCTAACATCAAACCCCTCTCTTAAATTAAGAGAACCTAAGATGGAGAAACGTATTCCTAAGTATTTAATTGAGGAAGATGTGGTCCATTTAAAGATCTCTTGTCTATCCATTCGGGAACGTGCTCTTCTTGAGTTCCTGTATACTACCGGTTGCCGAGTTGGAGAAATACAAAAGATAAACATTGAAGATTTGAACTGGGAGAATTGCTCTGCCATCGTTAATGGCAAGGGATCTAAACAGAGAGAAGTTTATTTCACTACAGAGTGCAAGGTATGGTTGAAAAAGTATATTACAAGTCGCAAGGACTCCTGCAAAGCTTTGTTTGTTACCGACACTCATCCTACTCGTCGAATGGCCATTCCTACGATCAGGTGGTCATTAAAACGGATTGCAGATCGGGGAGAAGTCACAGCCAATGTATACCCTCATCGGTTTCGCCATACTTATGCGTGTCAGTTGTTGGACAACGGAGCTCCTTTGGATTTTATTCAGGGTATGCTAGGGCATGAGAAAGCATCGACCACTCAAATATATGCCCAGCTTCGCGGCGAGCGCCGAAGGGAACTTTATCGTCGGTTCTTTTAGAATTTCTTTGCACTTCAGTAATGATGGTTTTCAGAATATGAGCCCCTTTACTAAACTAACGGGCAGTTTAATGGAATAATATGTATGGTACATTGGTGTTCTGGAGGTGTATTCATGCAAAAGGCAATTGTAGTTCATTATTATAACGATAAAAAGAATAACTATCCTGGGAGCAACTCGCTACACGGCAGCTGCTCCCAGGTTTAAATTAATGGTGATTAATTGCTGAATTCTTTTAAAGGAGCTGTAGGTTCTTGAACTATTCTATACACTGCTTCAAAAAAAGGAACAGCTACCGGCCCGCGGTATTCTGCTCCCTTATTTTGAAAATCATACCACATTAGTCGAGCGAACACGGCTTTTTGGTTAAGCACTTATTTGTTTAATAATTTACTACGATCAACTGTTTCTGGTGGTTTTTCTAACCATCCGTTTTCAATCATGAGATTTGCGCCATCTTCCACATATAGCATTACGTCCGATTGGCATTTCAAAAATAAAGCACCAATATCTATTCTTCCGTTTAGCGATAAGCCATTGGCATATTCCCTAATTTTGACATTGAACATGTCAACTTTGTGAAAAACCATCAGCTTGTCAGAAAATGGTGAGATTGAGGAAGAAGTCACCAAATGATCTTTTAGTGTCGGGTAAGGCAATCCATCCTGAGACAATTTTTCTGTTAACAATTCGATGTGCTTTTGATTAATATTCTTTCCGCGCTCTAGAAATGTTCTTACCTTGCTGTCATTTGTTACTTGAGCAAACCCTATAATAAGTGCTTTACTAGTGATATCGTTATTCAAATTTCCGAAGATATGCGCAATTTCCAATCCTTGTAGGGGTCTACCTTCTTGGAAAAAAGAGCCTAAAAACTTTTGGCTATGAACAAAATCAACTTTTTCGGGGGGCTGAATAACAGGCGAATTCATAAGCTCATTCTTCTTTTCTGAAACCACCGCAACCACGGACTGCAATTTCATTGTATCTTCAACGCATTTGATAAAAAAATCCCGAATATCTCTTCTTGTTACCAATGGTACAGCAATTGAATAGAGACTCATACCACCTTTGCTCGCATACTTTAAATAATGAAGGTAAAACTCATCAATAAATAAACGAGGTGCTTTCAAGTCCACGTCACTATCAGTAAACCCAATAGGTATAGGAAAGTCTGCTTGATTAAAGAAAAGCTTAATCGTTTGGATATAATTATTGCTTAAATCTAATGCATATTCTAAAACTGCTTTAATCTCGGGATCATCTACATGCTTTAGATAATAACTGAGCACGCACTTTCCCATTGTGTTTCCAACATAAGTCGCCCAAAGTTTCCCCATTTCAGTTCCTGTGAGCACTGACTTCATAATGCATAGACCTCTTTTCTAGAGTTAAAAGGTGTAAAAGCTATTATTAATCTTACCCAGTGAGACATACAATATGTATAATTATGTGTGATAGATCAATCACGAGATGATAGCAGCGGTCCACGAACGGCTGCCGTTGTCCATTAAAGTAACGGGCAGGTTTGCATGGAAGAATATTCCTTTACAAAACCCATATTGTGGTATTATTTTCTAGAGCGGGGGGGGGATAAACTACATGGCTGAGCAAGGAGTTTTAGTAAATGTGGGACTTCTGGAACTATATTTAATTGTAACCGTTTCAGGAAAGGGAGTTATCTCCCACACAGCTCTTTCCTAAGAGGTGGTATACTTTACAGTTAGTTATAGATGGGGGCGGCAAGATGGGGGTAAATTTCACAGCAACTTTTCAACATTCATTTGACTTCAAATCAATTGAGAAATTCAAAGAAGAGCTCGTTAAAGGTGATAGGTTTCATAATACTGTTCAATGCATTTTACAAGTGAATGAACATAACCCACACCTTAGAAAGGACTGGTCAATAAATCGTGAACGAATAATTGAATCAATGAACTTCGGTCCATTTGATCCAATCATAATTGGAGATGAAGAATATATTGAGGTCTACGGTCCTGGAGGCTTTGACTTCACTTTTAATAAAAATATATGTGAATTTAACCCATGTTTTAGGTGGTACAGTTTTTTAGTTAATCCGAACTTACAACAAGAACTTAGAAATATCTGCAAAGAAATTGCTGATTACTTTGGCTTCAACTTTTCAATCTATATTGGTGATAGTTACTGTACACTAGATTATGTTTTTGAAGGTCGTGATATGGATTATTTTAAAGAAGCTGTTAAGAGAAGATTTGGTGAATCAACGGAGACACTTAAAGAACTTCTAGAGAGAGCTGATAAAGCGGGTAATTCAGGTGGGTACTACATAGATAATTTTCCCGATCTTACGAACAAATGAACTGACCACAATGTAAAAAATTGATTCAACAAACGGCGAAAGATAGCACAACAAAACTTTCGTCAGAAAATCAAGGCTGGAAGTAGATAAATTTAATACGGGAGAGACAAGGGAAATTGAAAAAAAGATTTTCGGTTGGCAAAGCGGAGTGGTCAGATACAAGAGAAGAACAGTATAGAAAAGACAGTCTAGATATTGCTTTTGGATTTGGCGATACATTGGAAACCAGAGATGGTACAGTTTATATAATTAAAAATGATGTTGAGATTGAGATTTCGAAACCCAATAAAGTGAAAACTTATTGGTATGAGACATGGCTAAAGGTAAAAAGTTTCTACGGAGTCTAACACGATTCAACTAACGGGACACGATAGTTTAAAAGTAAGGGAGTAGATTGCCGTGGCTGGCAGCTGCTCCTTGTTTTATTGGAAGTAACGGGCAGCATTCCTATTATGAGGAAATACGAGATTTGAGAAATAAAAAGACTCCTTGGTATGATGTTTAGGGATCCCTGATGCTGGCCAGCG
>NZ_JAVDUS010000036.1:0-44300 GCF_031456485.1 Bacillus sp. 3255 | reverse complement strand
ATAATAGTTGAACGATTGCTCGTCCTTATTGAAAGCTGAATAGCTCAATTGACTTGCTAGCGAGATTGTTAATCTCATTAATGAACGATTGCTCGTTCATGTTTACTCACTCGTTGTTCAGTTTTCAAAGATCAATGTCTTCCGTTTTTCTCGCCATCCGTTTAGCGGCGACTTTTATAATATATCACATCCGGGCTATTCAATGCAAGCTTTTTTTTAATTTCTTTTTTTCTTACCTTCGCTTGCATCTCTAATTCGTAAGCTTTCGTGTGAGCCGTTTTTAGCGGCGAGAGTTAATTTATCATAGAAACACATTCAAAGTCAAGCATTCTTTTAAAAATAAAAAAAGAATCAGATTTGCTCTGATTCTTCTCTGCAATCAGGATACGCTCGTGTAACGCAGCTCGATTTCCGCTGCTTCTTCATCGTTAATCATGGCGACTTCTTTGATCAAACCTTTTTTGACCAGCTTGTTCAATAACAATGGAAGCTCCGCTTTGATTTCGCTCAACTGCTCATGTTGTTGAAGCTCATCCGGACTGAGCGGCTGATCTTGCTCCTTGAGGATTTGAATAAACGCCTCGCAGCATCGCTCCATTTTGGACATCACCGAGAACTCACAGGCCAGCAAGACGAGCTGAACCCTCTGCTTAAGCGTCTCCTTGCTCATCGTCAATTCTTCATACAACTTATACACGCCTGGGTTGATCGCACGAATCTGCCTCCACACGGTGATTTCCGGATGGTAGCCATCTTCAATAATAACAATCCGAGCCCAATGATGAAGCGCCTCGAGAATGTTGTTATAAGCGTCGAGCAGATGCTCGTCCAGGATATATTCCTTGCTTTGAAGATATTTGCGAAGAAAAAGAGAGAACTCAACCAGCAGCTTATGTTCGCGCAGGTCAGCCGGAAATTCAAGGATGCGATGGCGCAGCCCTTCTAAATACGTGTTCTGATCCAGAAGTATCTCCCCTTTTAACAGCCAGTGAAGGATATTTCGGTTATGACCTTGACGTATCCATTGCTCGATGGAGGAAGGATCTATCCACCTTTCTTGTATCCTAGTATCGTCTCTTATATAATTAGAGGTATGATTGTTCAGGCTCAGGTCGTTCGTTACGATAAGTAGAAGGGTATCAAAGCCATCTGTCAGCGAGGGAAGTTGCTTAGGATTATCAACCGCCATGACGCTAATAATGCGCTCGTCATTTCGGAACTTAAGCAATAGCTGCTCTTTATCAATTCCCATGGGTGTCCAAAGCTCCTGTCTCCAATTGTTTATAACTTATTTCTACATGGTCAGAGGAGTTTCCTGCTGTATTCTGTGACAAATCATACAAAACTGAAGCAATTTTATGGGGGGAACATCACGTGCGTTTCAGATCAAGCAAAGTCAATGAATTCCGCTTATGGGGGCTTGCGCTCACAATGGGCGGCATGCTGCTAATGATTATCGGGCTGGCCGGAATCGTGTTCGACTGGGGACAAGCCGGCCGCATTATCGCCGTCATCTTCATGATTGTCGGAATGATCTCGATGCTCGTCAGTATGGGCATCTACTTCTGGGCCGGCATGCTTTCAACATCCGCTATCGCGCTGGATTGCCCGGAATGCGGCCGAAGAACCAAGATGCTCGGCAAGACAGACCGCTGCATGTTCTGCAAAACGATTCTGACGGTCGATCCGAAATACCAGCCGACAGCCGAGAATGAAACGGCGGCATCTCATATGCCCCAACTGGAGCCGAACCGCGATCACGAGCATAAGCCTCATTAAGATTCCTATAGAAGAACCCCAAAAGCCGATCCCTCAAAGGACCGGCTTTTCCTATTATTGCGCGCCCGGCAGCAGTCCGTCCTGGATCACTTTCCAGATCGGCAGCTGTTCGAACCCTCTCCGCCACGTAGCCACTCCGGCAAGATTATACTTGCGCACGAGCTCCAGCCTCGCTTTCATCGATGTTTCATCCTCAAGCCATATACGAATGAGCTTCTCCCCATCCTTGTACTCCACATAATTTTGACCGGCTTCCGGCAAATACACGGGCGTCAGCTTCTTATCTTTGATAATCGTCTGAGCAGCCTCCATCGTCAACGTCTTGGAGGACGCCGTCAGCTTGCCGTTCTTCGTCTCTTCCGTCCATTGGCGTGTATAAAACGGCACACCTAAGACCAGCTTAGAAGGAGGCACTTTATCCGCATTCAAAATTTGGGTTACCGACCGTTCCGTCCAGGCAATGGAGGACACAGAGCCGGATTTGGGGCTCGTCGCCCAGTACTCGTCATAGGCCATCACCATCATATAATCAACAACTTCAGCAAGAGCCGGCCTGTCATAAAACATCGACCACATCTCGTTGGTAGACTTCGGCGTGACATCAATGGACACCGATAAGCCTTGTTCATGCATGAACGGCGTCATTTCACGGACGAATTGAACCAGTGTTTCTTTATCTTTGAGATACACATTCTCAAAATCGATGTTGATGCCCTGCAGTTTATACGTTTGCGCAAAGCCAAGCAGTTGTTTGATGATTTTCATGCGCTTATCGTAGGTCGATAACGCTTGGGACGTTCGGTCGGGATCAAAGCCGTTGCTGAACAGCGCCCACACTTGATAATTGCGGGATTCCGCCCATTTGACATATGCCGCGTCGGCCAAGTTCTTAATGCGTCCCTCGCCGTCGGCGAGCGAGAACCAGGTCGGAGAGACGACCTGCAAGCCGGGCATATCGCCGATCTTGGTTGTGTCCGGGTTCTTGCTAATGACATGCTCCCATGTCAGATTCAGCTTACCGGTCGGCGGCTTCCAAGGCACATAAGTTTCCGCTTGCTCTTGGACAGGAATCGTCTCCTCATGGTCCGCCGCAACATCGGTTTTGCGCACATAACCGATTGGCCCGCTCACCTGCTGTACACGATACCACTCGCCTTCTTCGCCGAGCAGATAAACGTCCTCGCCGGCTGGGATGCTGGAAACGATCGGCGCCTTGATCGAGGCAAACGTACGGATCGGCACCACTTCCTGTTTCGTCGGTTTGGCCCATTTCAGGGTCTCCCCTCTCTTGAACAACAGAACCGCACCCGATTGCTCGGACTCTCGAATTTCAAAAGGATACAGCTGGCGAAGCGGCTCTACCGGCACATAAATGTCGCTTCCCTTCTTCTCTACAGGAAAAGACAGCGTAAGCGGCTTCTCATTCATGAAAGCCGAGAGCTCGGCCGTTTGGAGCCGCAGCACTTTATCCTTCGTGGTAATGATCACGGAATCGCTGCTCTTCTCATACAGTATGGAGGGATCGATCCATTCCTGAATGAGCTCCAGAGGCAGCTTTAATCCTTCTTTTTCACCAACCGCGCTTACTTTATAATAATTCCCTTGATAAAAGACCGGCTTGCTTAACTCATGATATTCGGTATCTACTTGCGTCCGATTCGGGGCGAATTGCTGCCATAGAAACGTAGCCGCACCCGCGGCGAACATCCCCATGACGAGCGAACAGATGAGAAGGACTTTCTTCGACGATCTTCTGCGCTGCTGCAAAATTTCACTTCCTTTATCCGATATAAAAAAGAAAAAACGCGCTCTTACCTCCCGAAACTGAAGAAGGTACGATCACGTTTCATTATACAACATAGGAACCGCTTATGAGGAATTCTGCGCAAGTTAATGCTTGGTAACCCCCGCGCAATCCGGGCAGACGCCATATACTTCCAACCGATAGCCGCCGACCTTAAAGCCTGTTTGGCTGGCAGCCTTATGCTCAATATCATGAATCGGCGGATATTCAAAGTCCGCGATCTTCCCGCATACATCGCAAACGGCATGGTAATGATCCGTCATATCCGCATCAAAACGGCTGGAACTGTCTCCATATGTCAATTCACGAACGAGTCCGGATTCAATAAACACTTTCAGGTTATTGTAAACGGTCGCTACGCTCATGTTAGGAAATTTGGATTCAAGGGACTTATAAATATCATCTGCTGTCGGATGCGTCATGGAATCCAGCAAATAGGCTAAAATCGCATGCCGCTGAGGCGTCATTCGAACACCTGTTGTTTTCAATTTAGCTAAAGCTTGTTCTAATTGTGCTGCCATGGTACACACCACCCGCTGTTAGTCGTTAAAACCTTACATTATATTGTACGTTCGGTTATTCCCATTTGTCAATGATGGTTGTGCGGAATGGTGTGTCCTAAGGCTATTTATTTTTGCGGGAATCCCAGAGGTAAAGCGCCATGCCGCCCACAACGAGAACGGCAGCCCCCAGATAGGAGCCCATGAAATCGAAAAGCCCGGTTACCCAGCGCGGTTTGTTGCTGAGCATGAAGAAGAGAACGCCGGCAACGATCAGCAGCACGCCCATATTCGTGCCTTTGATCAGCTTCTGCAGCGGATCTTGAAAATGGCTTTCATACGTACCGGCGAACTCTCCAAGCTCACTGCGGCGGTTGACATAATCCGTAATTTGCAGCGCGTCGAATAGATTGTAGAAGTAAATGACAGGCAGAAACAAGGCGAACAGCGTAACCGCGGGCACGCTTGTATCGTCTTGCGAAGCAAGCGATGTGATGATGAAAATATCGAGGATGAGCAGCATCATGAGGAATACGCCGCGTTGCATGAGGCCAAGGTAAAAATGGCCGGTCCCCGGGATGATGAAGGAGAGGACGCCGGCAACCCATTTCCGCTTGCGCGGAATCGGATAGTAAGGCGCATAGCTCGGATATGAGGATTCCGCCGAGTATGGGGGGATGTACGAGCTGTCTTTGGGCATTTGCATAGGGATAGCCTCCGTTCTGTTCATGTTATAAAAACTCTGATAAATGATGGATGTAAGCGGTTAGCTGTATGATTCCGGAATCGATATTCATGATTTTGTGAATCAAGCCCGATTGGAACAGTAGCACCGTTGCCGTCGCAGCGACCATACCGTTCATCCAAGCCTTGCTGCGGGTTCCTTGCGCATTCGCCGGCTGGACGGGGACCTTATCCTCTTGCACGGCAAGCATGATCCGTTCCGTTAACGATGGGTTCGGCTCGTGCACCGGCATTTCATCCAGCAGCTTATTTAGGTATTGCGTGAGCCGGATGTCTTCCTGCCCCTTGGGATTCATGAGGATTCACCTCCAACCATTTCTCTTTGAGCATCGCTTTGCCCCGGTATAGGCGGGTTTCCAGCGTTTTGACCGGCAGACCGGTAACCTCGGACATCTCCTGGTAGGAAAGCTGTTTGTAATGATACAAATACATAATGAGCCTGTACTTGTCCGGAAGCTCGGACAGCGCACCTTGCATCCGCTCCTGCTCATCACGCAAAAGAGCCTTCTCCTCCGGCTGCTCCCGGCTATCCGTAAACCAACCCTTCATCTTATCCAACAGCGCCTCATACGGCTTGCGCTTCTGAGAGCGCCGGTAATCCGTGACCAGATTCGTTGCCATCCGATATAACCAAGTCGTAAACTTAGCATCCCCGCGGAAATGGGATAAAGAACGAAACAGCTTGACGAAAACGTCCTGGGTTAAGTCCTCAGCAGTTTCCTTATGCCCCACCATCCGGTAAATAAGCGTATAAATATAGCTTTTGTGCCGCTCTACCAGCACCCGGTAAGCATCGGAGTGACCTTGACGGACCCGATCGATCAACTGCTCATCCGTCAAATGTTCCATGCCTGACTTCCCCCCTTTCTCTTCGTCCATATGCTTAGACGTTCAGCAGAGAAGGACCCCTTCAACTTTTGCTTTTTTCGATCGCCACACCGCTAACGCCCTCAATTTGATTGATGCCTTCCAGCATGGTCACGATAATTGACGGATTAGGCACGGTTACATGAAACGTGATCTGCACCTGATTGGGCTTGTCATCGTTCTGCTGCTCTTCCATCGTGATCTTGCGGATATCGACTTTCTGTTTCCCGAGCAGCGTCGTGACGAGACCAAGCGTTCCCGGCTGGTCGACCGCCTGAATTTTGAGAATGCGGACCTTCTTCCCGTTAAAAAACTTATGCTCGAGCTTATTAAGGCTCCATAAAGAAATCAGCACCATAACGCATGCCAATACAGCCGGATAGTAAAAGCCCGCCCCTACGGCGAGCCCTATTCCCGCCACAACCCATAGGGAGGCCGCAGTCGTCAGTCCCGTAATCGATCTCCCGTTAAAAATAATCGTACCGGCACCTAAGAACCCGATGCCGCTAATGACTTGCGCCGCCAAACGCGACGGATCAATCCGCACGTTCACTTCGTTCACAAAAGCGCTGAATCCGTACATGGACAGCAGCATGACAAGCGCGGAGCCCACACAGACGAGAATGTGCGTGCGAAGTCCTGCCGCATGCGAGCTGACCTCCCGTTCGAAGCCGATTAACCCCCCAAGCAAAAGAGCCAGAACTAACCGTATGGTGATATGAATCTGATCAATAACCCATGGATTACTCATAGATATCCGCTCCCTCTTCGGCATGAATAGATGTGGCAACCGCCTAGCCCGCGTCACCTCGTCGCAGTCGGCCGCTCAAAGGTCGTTAATGACACGCCGGGCGGAACGGTAAATACACGTTTGGCCGCAAACCCGAAGTTCTCATAAAGCTGAATAGCCGGTGCATTCGCCGTTCCGGTGGAGACGATAAAAAGCTGGGCGCCAGCATGTTCTTGTTCTTGTAGTATATGTTCCAATAAAGCTCTAGCAATCCCGCGGCGAAAAAAATTCGGATGAACCATCATCCGGCAAATCGTCACCACGCAGCCTTCGCGGGAGAACGAAATCGCCCCGACGAGCTTGCCCTCTTCAGCTTCATTCTCTTCCTGCACATAGTAACCATAGAATGTCTCGTCCGCCTCGCGGATCGACTGGATGCCGTCTTTCAACGGAGGAATGTCATCAAAGCCGATTAACTCCGCTTCCACGCGGTAAGATGCGAGTTGTAACGCCAGCAAATGCAAAATGTCCTCATTCGTTTGCAGTGAAAGCGGTTGTATACGCATTCGGTAGCCCCCTCGATGAAAGTGAAAAAAGTGGTGACCGCCAAGCGATCACCACTTTACTTTATCATTTGCTGTTCAGGCACTCCACAATTAATTTGTTCACTAACCCTGGGTTCGCCTTGCCTTTGGTTTCTTTCATAACCTGTCCGACCAGGAAGCCCACGGCTTTGTCCTTGCCCGCCTTAAAGTCGGCCACTGATTGCGGATTGTTGTCCACCACTTGTTGGACTACCGCCTTGATGGCGCCTTCGTCGCTGATCTGAACGAGGCCTTGCTCTTCTACGATTTGCTGCGGATCCTTACCGGATTCAAGCATTCCCTTGAACACGGTTTTGGCGATCTTCGAGGAAATCGTGCCTTTCTCGATCAGCCCGATCATCTCGCCCAGGCCTTTGCCTGTAATTCGGACATCCGTTAGCTCCAAATTGTTCGCATTCAAATATCCGAGCAGATCGCCCATGATCCAGTTCGAGACGGCTTTGGCATCCTGCGTATAGTTCAAACTCTCTTCGAAAAAGTTAGCCAGCTTCATGGAAGAAGTGATGACATCCGCATCATAGCTAGGCAAGCCGTACTCACTGGTGTATCTTGCTTTGCGTGCATCCGGCAGCTCCGGAATGGTCGCTTGGACACGGGCTTTCCATTCATCGTCGATATACAGGCTCACGAGATCCGGATCCGGGAAGTAACGGTAGTCGTGCGCATCCTCTTTGCCGCGCATCGAGAGCGTGCGTCCCTGCGCATCGTCCCAGCGGCGCGTCTCCTGCTCAACTTCGCCTCCGCTGCGGAGAATGTCCGCTTGGCGGTATTCCTCGTATTCCAGGCCTCTCTGGACGCCGCGGAACGAGTTCATATTCTTAAGCTCAGCGCGCGTGCCGAATTTCTCCTGGCCGTATGGCCGCAGGGAGATGTTCGCGTCGCAGCGCATGGAGCCCTCTTCCATCTTGACGTCCGATACGTCGCAGTAAATCATGATCGCTCTCAGCTTCTCCAGGTATGCGCGCGCTTCCTCCGGCGAACGGAGATCCGGCTCGGAGACGATCTCGATGAGCGGCGTGCCGGCGCGGTTCAAGTCGACAAGCGAAGCATATCCGCCGTCTACGTGCGTCAGCTTGCCCGCATCTTCCTCCAAGTGAACGCGAGTTACGCCGATGCGCTTGGTCTCCCCGTTCACTTCGATATCAATCCAGCCGTTCAGACCGATCGGCTTGTCGTATTGGGAAGTTTGGTAAGCGTCCGGCGAATCCGGATAGAAATAGTTCTTGCGGTCAAATTTGCTATGGGTGGAAATGGTGCAGTTCAGCGCCATTGCAGCCTTCATCGCATATTCCACCGCTTGGCGGTTCAGTACCGGCAGTACGCCGGGGTGACCTAAGCAAACGGGACATGTATTCGAATTCGGAGGTGCACCGAACGAGGTTGCACAACCGCAAAATATTTTGGATGCCGTATGAAGCTCCACGTGAACCTCAAGACCGACGACCGTTTCATATTGGGTATCTGTTGCCGACAAAATGATTGCCTCCTTCGTTACTCAAGAACTGTGAACTTACAATTGCGGGCGCTGCTTATGGTGATCGGTATGCTGCTCGAAAGCGTGAGCGACACGCAGAAGCGTCGTCTCATCCAGCGCTTTGCCGATGACTTGCAGGCCAACCGGAAGCTCGTTCACGAATCCGCAAGGGACGCTGATTGCAGGAATACCCGCTAAACTGACCGGAATGGTCATGATATCGTTCAAATACATCGTGAGCGGGTCATCGCTTTGCTCGCCGATCTTGAAAGCAGGCGTCGGAGCCGTAGGCCCGATAATAATATCGAACTTCTCAAACACTTGATCGAAGTCTTGCTTGATCAAAGTACGCACTTGCTGTGCTTTCAAATAATAAGCATCGTAATAGCCCGAGCTTAATGCATAGGTGCCCAGCATGATCCGGCGCTTCACCTCAGGGCCGAAGCCTTCGCTGCGGGACAGATGGTACAAGTCGAGCAGGTTGTTCGCGTTGTCGGAGCGAACGCCGTAGCGAATGCCGTCAAAGCGCGCCAGGTTGGAGGAGGCTTCGGAGGAAGCCAGCAGATAGTAGGTAGCCACCGCATATTCGGAATGCGGCAGCGACACTTCTTCCCATGTAGCGCCCAGCCCTTCAAGCACTTTGAGCGCTTCCAGCACATTGTCCTTCACGGCAGGGTCGATGCCTTGGCCCATGTATTCCTTCGGCACGCCGATACGCAGACCCTTCACATCTCCGGTCAATGCGCCGAGATAGTCCGGGATGTCCACTTTTGCCGAGGTCGAATCCTTCGGATCGTAGCCGGCAATCGCCTGCAGCAAGTAGGCGGAATCTTCCACGTTCTTCGTCAGCGGCCCGATCTGGTCGAGCGAAGAGGCGAACGCGACGAGACCATAGCGGGACACAAGACCGTACGTCGGCTTCAGCCCGACGATCCCGCAATAGGCTGCCGGTTGGCGGATCGAGCCGCCGGTGTCGGAGCCGAGCGAGAAGTACAACTCGCCTGCAGCCACCGCCGCAGCGGAGCCGCCGCTGGAGCCGCCCGGCACATAAGCCGTGTTCCACGGATTGTGGGTCGGATGGAAGGCGGAATTCTCGTTGGAGCCGCCCATGGCGAACTCGTCCATATTGAGCTTGCCGATCGTGACGGTTTGCGCTTCCTTCAGCTTGCTGACAACCGTCGCATCATAAATCGGATTGTAATTCGACAGGAACTTGCTGGCGCAAGTCGTTCTTAAGCCTTCCGTGACCATGTTATCCTTGATCCCGATCGGCAGACCGAACAGATCGCCGCGCGCTGCGCCGCTGGCAATCTGAGCGTCCAGCTTGGCCGCAGCCGCTCTTGCATTCTCTTCATCCAATGTAAGGAAAGCGCGAATCTTGCTCTCCACTTGCCCAATTCTTGTATAGGATTGATCCACGAGATCGGCAACGGTAATCTCTTTGCCTTGAAGCTTCTCGTGAATTTGTTGTAGGTTCAGATCAAACAAAGACAACGACAGGCACACCCTTTCATATGACTCTCTAATCTACAGAATTATTCCAAAACAGCAGGTACTTTGAACTGCCCGTCCTCATGATCCGGCGCATTGGCAAGCACTTTCTCAATCGGCAGCGAAGGTGTCACCACATCTTCACGCATCACGTTCGTCAGCGGCATAGCATGGCTCGTTGGCGCCACGCCTTCGGTATTCAGGCCGTTCAACTGCTCTGCATATTGTAAAATGGCATTAAGCTGGCCGGTAAACAATTCTTTCTCATTCTCGCTCAGATCGAGTCTAGCCAACTTCGCGACATGATCGACATCTTTCCTTGTAATGCTCAAGTTTTCTACACCCCTTTGAACAGCATTTGGTCATTCTTTTCATTATATCCCAGAAATTTTGCGAACTCAATCCAGAAAAAACCACAGTCCCTTGACGGCTAAGGTTCTGAGAACCCGCAGCGCATCAGGGACTGTGGTTGCCTATTATTGAATGAACCCGGTGTCCATCGCTTTCGCTTTTTCCTTGAGCACATAATATTTAAGCTTGGCGGCGGCAAGAGCCGTCTCGCTCTGAGTCACTTTGATCTGAAATTTGTTCAGATCGTGCTTGGAGATAACGCCGATGTCGTAGCGGAGCTTCATCTTCTGCCAGTCCGCCTGCACGTCGCCCGCATTCCGCTGCTCGGTCAAAACGGCGTCGTAAGCGTTGCGGGCATCATGGTAGGTGGCTTGAATTTTCTTGGTCAATTCAAGCTGTGCCTGCTCGTTTTTCTGACCGCTGATGGCCACATTAACACCTAAATACGTATCCCCGTAAGTATTCTGGGTGACGGTATGGACCGTTTCCCAAACCGCTTCGTCGATGTTGTTGCCGGATGCTTTCATCTGATAAGAATTCCTCAGCAAGGTCATCGTGTCCGTTTCGGTTACCGGCTCCACCGTAATTGGAGCAATTTCTTTCAGCTGCAGATTGGGATCATAGGAAATTCCGATATCCGTAGAGAGCTGGACGAGCCCCAAACGATAATTGTTCAGCAGAGCGGCAGTGTCGTCCTTCTGCTTATTGACCGCTTTCTGCGCCGTCAAAATATCCTCCGGCGAGGCCAGGCCTTGCTGCGCCAGCAGCGTTGCCCGAAGCAGCTCCTTGTCAAGCACGCCGGCATACGCGTTCATGAAGTCAAGCTGCTTCTTCTGGCCGAGAAGCTGCGCATACTGCGCGATCGTCTGCAGCCGAATGCCGGCCTTCGCTTCGTCCGACTGCAGCTGCGAGTTGCGCTGATCCGTGCCGAGCTGATGCGCCGCCGTTTTCATTTGGGCCCGCTGGGCGGCGATGATGCTGTTCATGCCTCCGGCGAGAGCGCCCATGCCCTGCATCATTTGGTTCATAGCATTGTTCTGCATGACAGTCCAGGCAATATCGGACGGCTCCGTCAAATTCGGCAGCAGCGGATTGCCCGTATTCGTCACCTCCGCAGGCGTACTCGGCAGATGCCCCGGCGTGAACGAGGCTGCGCCCATCGCGTCCAGTGCGTCCATCTGGGCCTCCAAATCCGCCTTCTTGCTGCCTTGAGCGGCATATTTGAGCGCCAGCAGATTTAAATTATGGGAGTCTTTCAGCGCTTTATCCAACACAAAATCCAAATCTATAGAAGTTACCGTCTCCAGAACTTCTTCATGAACATAAACATTTTGCTCGGGTTCTTGCACCGTGTCCTCATCGGCATAGACCAAGCCGGAGCTGGCAACGAGAAGCAGTGCCGCCGTGAGGCTAATGAGCGTTTTTTTCACCAAAATCGCTTCCTTCCTGAATCGTTATACAGTGAGATTGGAGCCGGACGTCGGAACGGGCTGGGCGGGATCCTCTTTCTTTTTCGCGAAAACGACGAAACGCGTCAGCAGCATCGCAATGAAGTACGTTAATGCTCCGGTCAGAATGAGCGCGACGCAATCGTGCCAAACCACTTGAAAGTCATTGCCTTTCACGAACACGCTGCGCACGCCGTCCAAGAAATACGTAAGCGGCAGCATATGGCCGAGTACCTGCAGCGCTTTCGGCATCGCCTCAAAGGGCCAGGTGAAGCCCGACAGCATGAACGAAGGCACGGCAATCAGCATCGCCGTCTGTGTCGCTCCGAGCTGATTGCTTGAAAACAGGGAGATCAGATAGCCGATCCCGCTGACGGCGAAGGTGAAGCTGAGAATGATGCCGAGACCGACGAGCAGGCTGCCGCCCATCGGCGCGCCAAAGGCATACAGAGCAATCACCAAGGCGACGGATGTGTTAAACAGATTAATAAGAAAATAAGGTGCGGTTTTCACGTAAGCGATACGCCAAGGATTCGTCTTCCACGGTTCATAACGGCGCCAGGTGCCGGCGTCTTTCTCCCTTGTAATCGTCAGAGCGATTCCGAGAAACAACACTTGCTGCAGAATAGCCCCGACAAGGCCATACAGCATGAAGTCGCTATAGTTAAAAGCAGAGTTATACATAATCCGATACCGGTAAGGAATCGGCGACAACGTATTCATGACCTGCTCGTTCTGCAAGCCTTGCTGCAGCTGGAGCTTTTTCTGCGAATAGCCCATGCTGAACGTTGTGATGACCTCGTTCGCTCCCTTGGTCGCCGAGTTGGAGATCATCATGTTGCTGCCGTCGATCAGCGTGAGAAGCGGCAGCGTTTCGCCATGCTTCAGCTTCGCTTCGAAATTTGCGGGGATAACGAGGCCAACCTTCGCTTCGCCGGTTTCCAGAGCCCGCTTCACTTCGTCTTCCGAGTGATATTCCTTCTTGATCTCGAACGACTCGCTCTGCTCGAAAGCTTGAATCACTTGCCGGCTGAGCGGACTTTGATCCTCATCGATGACGACGGTCGCCATCTCCGTCACTTTGTGATGAACATAGATGGAACCGAAGAGCACTGTATACATGACCGGTACGAAGAACAAGATCAGAAACAGGCGCCGGTCCTTCAGAATGTGCATCCATTCCTCCGCTATCAGCTTGCCAATCCGAAGATCCATCTCCTTCATCATCCTTCCGTTTTACCGTTCCATTGCAGCGTCATGCCCGTCGTAGCCGTATCCGGCAATGCGCTCAAATCGATTTTGATGCCGAACGAGCGGATATCCGTTTCGCCTGAGGTTTGTGTCGCTTTCTTGATGGCGAAATCCGGCGCTGCCGCTACCGAGGTGATCGTACCTACGATTTCCTCGCCGGTGGACAACATCTTCATGCTGATCTTGCTGCCTGCTTGCAGTCCGGCGATATGCGTCTCCGGCAAGTAAAACTTCGCCCACCGCTTCTCGGCCGACTCCAGCGAGAAGACCGGGAAGCCCGAGCCGACGAGCTCGCCAACCTGTGCGGACTGGTACAGCACCACGCCGTCCGCCGGCGCCACCAGCTCCGTGTAGCTGAGGTACGTCTCCGCTTCCAGCTGCGCCGCTTTGGCCTGCTGCTCGCCGGACTGCGCCGACTTGACTGCGCCTTGCGCTTGCTGCACCGCCGCTTCCGCCGCCTTAACGTCGCCTTGTCTCACCTGCACGGTCCCGCGGTTCGCCTCCGCCAGCTTCAGCGATGCCTTCGCTTGTTCCAGCAGCGCCTCCGCTCCGCGAATCTCTTCCTCGCGCGGACCTTGATTCGCCATGTTCAGCTGCTGCTGCGCCAGATCGCGCTTCGTCTTCGCTTCCTCGTAGCTGATCTTCACTTTGTCCACGTCCGCTTGCGAGACGAGCCCCTGCTCCAGCAGCGCGTTCATCCGATTCAGATTCTGCTCGGCAAGCGCGTATACTTCAGAAGCCGCCTGGAACTGAATCTCCGCTTGCTTCTTCTCTTCCGGCCGGGCACCGCTCTTGAGCGCGTCCACTTTGGCTTGGGCGGCGTTAACCGCCGCTTGCGCCTGCGCCACCTGCTGCTCGGCGGTATCCGCCGTCACGGTCACGCCCGCGATGCCCTGCTGCTTCTTCGCCTGTGCCGTTGCCGTCGCGCCTTGCGCTTCGGCGATCTTGCCTTGGGCAAGCGCGACAGCCGCTTTGGCTTGCTCGACCTTCGCTTCAATCTCGGCGCTTTGCAATCGTGCCAGCACTTGCCCTTTTTTCACCGTATCCCCTTCTTTCACGAGGATCTCCGTCACTCTTCCGCCGACCTTGAAGCTGGCGCTCACTTCGTTCGACTCAATATAAGCGGTCGGATGCAGTTGATTGGCCGCATCGCTCTGGCTCGTCGCCTCTCGGGTCGTCAATAGAAAAGCGCTCGTCCCTATCACAACAGCCATCACAGAATAAACCATCGGTCGAATAAATCGCATGAAAATTCCCCCTACGTATAGCTAGTTCAAAAAATTGCCAAAATAAATCTGCAGCAAGCTTAAAATCTTCTCATCGGTCAATGGCTCGTTCTGCTTCTCCCAATCGAACACGAGCGCGACATACAGCTTAAATAAAATAAAAGCCGTCATTTTCGGCTCGCAAGCTTTCATCGTGCCGTTATGTATCGCCTTCTGAATATGCTCAGCGATAAACTGAACCACTTCCTTCTCGATACTGGCCATAGCCTCAATCGTAACCGGACTGCCGAATTGCTGAACTTCATGCGCCAGCTGGATGAGCAGCTCATGCTCTTTGCGGAACACAAGAATTTCATATAGGGCGCTATGAATTTTGGCGATCGGCGTTTCGCCTTCGGCAAGTGCTTTCCCGGCGACGTCCTTCATCTCGGCGATAAGCGATTGAATGATATCGTTCAGAAGCACTTCTTTATTTTCGAAAAACGTATAGATCGTCGCCTTGCCGACACCGGCAATTTTGGCGATTTGATCCATCGTCGTGCCTTTATACCCGAACAGGGAGAAAGATTTCTTCGCGGCTTCCATAATTAACTGTTTCTTGGCATCCATATGCGCACCTCAGAACTAAAATACTAAATTGGTTTTGTGTTCGGATACTACTGTACCACCATTTACCGAAATTATCAATCCATACGCAGAAAAAAAGAAAAAACCGCCACACGGGCGGTTTCCAATTCCTTATATATGACGCTTAAATCCAGGCCTTCAAGCCGATTTGTTTAATGAAATCCTCTCTGGACTGAACTTCCTTATCGCGCTCTTTGTCCGGCAGCGGCTCACCGTTCATCACTCTGCGGAATAGCTCCTCGTTCTTCGTGGCCAGCGCAAAATCGATCAGCGCTTCCTTCTCGATTTGTTCCGCTTCCTGAGACAGAATGACGGTTTCCAGCTCGATATCCGAAGCAGGCACGTAATAGTGCTTATTATCTTTAGGCACACGAATGACGTAATCGAAAATATTATCGTTATTCCGGTCGTAAGCAATGATATATCCGTATCCGCCGATCGGCAGGTTTTGTTCCAAACTGTCTCCAATTACAATGACTCTCTCGCCAAGACGAAGCATCCTATTTCCCCCTACCTCTACGAAACTACTAAAATTTAGTTACTAATGTTAAACTACTATTGTTAAGCTATTCCTATTATCCTACTAAAAAAACTAGATTGTGTCCAATTGAAAACATTTGTTCATACTCCCTACATATTTCTCGTTTACAATAGGATAGTTTTAACAATATTTTATGCTAAGGAGCTGTACGAGTTGCCAAACCAATCGCTAAAAACGCTGCGCTATGTCGGGTGGGCGGAAGGACTTTCTTTTCTAATTTTGCTGTGCATTGCCATGCCGCTCAAATATGCCCTCGATATGCCGCAAGCCGTAACCGTAGTCGGAATGGCTCACGGGGTTCTCTTCTCCCTCTATCTGCTGGCCATCGCCTGGGCAACGATGGCTCATCGCTGGACCGTGTGGCGTGTGCTAGGAGCGTTCCTGGCCGCTTTCATTCCGTTCGGTCCATGGATTCTCGACCGCCGGATTTCGAAATAGCGCTAAGTCATTGTAGAAAGAAGCATTTGATAGCAAGTCAGAAACAGCAGGAGGCTAACAATGCGTGATCATGCAAACGCACCTAAGAAAGCACGACCTTCACTAACGGAAGGCCCAATTACCAAAACATTGATCTTATTCTCCATGCCGATTCTATTAGGCAATGTGCTGCAGACGCTGAACGGTTCCATCAATACGGTCTGGATCGGCAAATATTTAGGCGAAGCCGGCCTGGCCGCAACGTCCAATGCCAACCTGATCATGTTCTTCCTGATCTCCTCCATCTTCGGCTTCGCGATGGCTGCGGTTATCCTGATCGGCCAAAATCTCGGGGCTCAGAAGACGCATGAAGCCAAAAAGGTGGTCGGGACGAGCACCGTCTTCTTCTTGATTCTATCGATTATCGTCGCCTTGTTCGGACTCATCTTCTCGCACACGATTCTAACGTGGATGAATACCCCGCTGGATGTGAAAGACCTTGCGGTTACCTATACGAGAATTATGTTCGCCGGCGTGCCGTTCATGTTCGGATTTAACCTGATCATGGCGATTTTGCGCGGTTCGGGTGATGCGAAAACGCCTTTCTATTTCCTGCTGTTGTCGGCTGTATTGGACGTTATTCTGAATCCGCTGCTGATCGACGGGATCGGGCCGTTCCCGAAGATGGGCATTGCCGGGTCTGCTGTCGCCACCTTCATCGCCCAACTGGTCAGCCTCGTGCTGCTCGTGATGTATTTGTACAGGAAAAAATATTTTCTGCGGATTACCCGGGAGGATCTCCCGCTGCTGCGCATTAATTGGACGATTATTCGGACCTTGGTGCAAAAGGGTGTGCCGATGGGACTCAACATGGTCGTCGTCTCCGTCAGCAACTTATTGCTGGTTCATCTCGTGAACTCGTACGGCTCCGAGTCGACGGCCGCCTTCGGCGTTGCGATGCAAATCTCCAGCTACGTGCAGATGCCGGCAATGGCCATTGGCGGAGCCGTCACCTCCATGGCCGCGCAGAATATCGGCGCGGGCAAATGGGACCGGGTGAACCGGATCACATGGACCGGCGTCGGGGTCAACATCGCCATGACGGGACTGATCGTCGTCGTGCTGCATCTGTTCAACCGCGAAGCCGTGTCGCTCTTCCTTCCGCCGGAAGGCAAGGCCATTGATCTGGGCGTTCACATCAATAATTTGACGCTATGGTCGTTTATTATTTTCGGCGTGTTTAACGTTGTCGCGGGTGTCGTACGTTCCGCCGGGGCGGTGGTGTTCCCGCTGTTGGTCGCTTTCGTCGCTTTGCTGCTGGTGCGGATTCCGCTGGCTACGGTGCTATCCCACCAATACGGCTTCGATGTCATTTGGTGGAGTTTCCCGGTTAGCTTTACCGTTGCTGCGGTGCTGAATCTGATCTACTACAAGTTCGGGAAATGGAAGCAAGCAAGAATGATTCCGGGAAAAGCTTAATGTTGGAGGACCGTCTTCAAGTCATTGTGACTTGGGGGCGGTTTTTTGGTTATCGAGGCATCGTTAGAAGAATAAAAAGAGGACCATCCCCCGGTCACGGCAGACCCTTGGAGACAGTCCTCTATGTCGTTATAGCTGCAGCAAATCCTTATGTACCTTGACGACAACCTTCTTGTTCGCAGTCGGCGCTGTGACGGTACAGTTCGGACGGTGAACATCCGAAGGGAAACAGACCGCGAACATGCCTGGCTGCAAAATAACGCCGGTCTCCTGCTGTGCAGGATCGGATTCATAGAAAGCCACATCGTGCGTGTCAAATTTGTTATCGCTTATTTTGGCACCTTCATGCAGCTTATAGAAACACAGCTTCTCCTCGCCGCGAATCAGGAATTGAATATCCGTATACACGACGTGAGATTCAGCCAGCTGCTCCGCGGCCGGACAAGTGACGACCTCCTGCACATTGGCATACATAAGCTGCCCGTTATCGCCTTCCAAATCGTAACGTCCAGGCTCCGCTTCACCTAGATTGCGGCTAACGATGTAATCGATTCCACGGCCGATGGCGGCCGGCCACAGATGGCGTTCCTTCTCGAAGTGCTGCAAATTGCTGATGATCATGCCTAATCCTCCCTCATCTTGTCCAATTTCAATCTCGAAATCCTACAATTACTATAGCGCATCCAGAGAAAAAAGACCCGCTTTAAATAAAGCGGATCTTTGCTTTAGGACCATAGATTAAAACGTTTTTTGGTTTGCGCCTTCCCAGTCAGCCAGGAATTTCTCGATGCCCGCATCGGTCAGCGGGTGTTTGCTCATGGATTCAATGACTTTATAAGGCACTGTTGCGATATGGGAACCTGCAAGCGCCGCCTCGATAACGTGAGCGGAGTGACGAACGCTCGCTGCGATAATTTCGGATTGGATGTTGTGCACTTGGAAAATTTGGCTGATTTCCTTGATCAAGTTCATCCCGACTTGGTTGATATCGTCCAAGCGGCCGATAAACGGTGATACGAAGGTTGCCCCTGCACGCGCAGCCAGAAGCGCTTGCGTCGAGGAGAAGATCAGTGTAACGTTCGTCGGAATGCCTAGTGCCCGGAACGCGCTTGTCGCTTGCAGACCGTCAAGTGTCATCGGCAGCTTAATGACGATATTCGGGCTAAGCTGAGCCAGCTTCTTGCCTTGCTCGATCATTTCGTCCGCTTTCAAGGAAACCACTTCGGCACTGATCGGAACATCGCCTACAATGGAGACAATTTCTTTCACGGTTTCGAAGAAATCTCTGCCTTCTTTGGCAATGAGTGAAGGATTAGTCGTCACGCCTGCAACTACTCCTAGTGCGTGTGCTTTGCGAATTTCTTCTACATTGGCTGTGTCGATAAACAATTTCATCCTGATTCCCTACCTTTTCTCCCTCTGCGGGTTAATCTTGGAAATACTTCTGTCTGATTTGTTCTACGATTGCTTCTGCGGTAAAGCCATATTCACGAATCACCCGATCCGCCTTCGCGGATGCTCCGAATTTGCGGATGCCTACGACGAAGCCCTTGCCTCCTGTGATCTCGTCCCATCCGGCAGGATATGCCATCTCGATGACGACATTCGCCTTCGCATCAGGGCGAATCACCACCTGCTGCACGTCGGCAGACTGCTGCTCGAAGAGTTCACGGCTTGGCATGGAAATGACGTTAGCTCCAATACCATATTGCGCCAACTGCTTCTTCACGTCAAGTGCAAGACTGACCTCGGAGCCTGTGGCAATGAGCTGCACATCCGGCTTCTCGCCGGGCGCCGCTTCAGCCAGAACGTAAGCCCCCTGATGAATATGGGCGAAAGCAAGCTGATCCGTGCCAGGCAGTACCGGCAGGTTCTGACGGGACAGGGCGAAGACGAACGGGCCTTCCTTCGCTTGGAGAACATACTCCCAAGCGGCCGCCGTTTCGTTCGCATCCGCAGGGCGGAACAATGTCAGGTCCGGAATCATCCGCAGGGATGGGATCTGCTCGATCGGCTGATGCGTCGGGCCGTCCTCGCCGACCGCGATGCTGTCGTGCGTGAAAACGTACGCCACCGGCAGCTTCATCAGCGCGGACAAGCGGATAGCTCCGCGCAGGTAGTCGCTGAACACCAGGAAGGTGCCGCCGAATACCCGCACCCCGCCATGCAGCGTCATGCCGTTAAGCGCCGCGCCCATGGCGAACTCGCGAACGCCGAACCAGAAGTTGCGGCCGCTGTAATCCGCGGCGCTGAATGCGGCATCGCCGTTCAGCATCGTCATGTTGGAGCTCGCCAGGTCAGCCGAGCCGCCGACAAGCTGAGGCACCCGCTGCGCCAGGGCGTTGAGCACTTTGCCGGACGCGGTGCGCGTCGAGATCGCGCCGCTCTCCGGTGTGAAGCGCGGCACGTCGGCGTTCCAGTCCGCCGGCAGGTCGCCGCGGCTGGCGAGCTCGAATTGCTTGGCGAGCTCGGGGTATGCTTGCTGGTAGCCGCTCCACAGGAGCTCCCAGCTTTGTTGCGCTGCTGCGCCCTGCTGCTTGAAGTGCGCGAAGTGCTCGTATACTTCAGCCGGCACATAGAAGTCCGGCTCAAGCGGCCAGCCCAGCGCCTGCTTCGTGAGGCGCAGCTCATCTTTGCCGAGCGGCGAGCCGTGCGTGCCGCCGTGGCCGCCTTTGCCGGCTTTATTCGGGGAGCCGTAGCCGATTGTGGTTTTGATCTCGATCAGCGTCGGACGGCTCGTATCCGCCTTAGCCTCTGCGATAGCAGCGGAGATCAGCGCGACGTTGTTTTCTTCTTCGACGCGAAGGTACTGCCAGCCGTAGGATTCTATCCGTGTCCGGACGTTCTCGGAGAACGACATGTTTAGTTCCCCGTCAAGCGAAATGTCGTTGGAATCGTATAGCACGATTAGCTTGCCCAATTTCAAATGTCCGGCCAGTGAAGCCGCTTCGGAGGAAACACCTTCCATGAGGTCGCCGTCACCGCAAATTGCGTACGTGTAGTGGTCCACGATCGGGAAGTTCGGCTTATTATAGACGGATGCCTGATGTGCCTCCGCCATCGCCATCCCTACAGCCATCGCTACGCCTTGACCGAGCGGACCCGTCGTCGCTTCTACGCCGACCGTATGGCCGTATTCCGGGTGTCCGGGCGTAAGGCTTCCCCATTGACGGAATTCCTTGATATCGTCCAGGGTCAGGCCGTATCCGCTAAGGTGCAGCAAGCTGTACAGCAGCATAGAGCCGTGTCCTGCCGACAGCACGAAGCGGTCGCGGTCTGCCCACTGTGCGTCAGCCGGGTTGTGCTTGAGATGCTGCGTCCACAATGCATAAGCCATTGGAGCCGCGCCCATCGGCATGCCGGGGTGACCCATCGCTGCTTTCTCGACGGCGTCGATGGTCAGCGTGCGGATGGAATTGATGCTTAACTCTTCAATGCCAACAGTTGTTTGATTCAAGATCTATTCGCCTCCATCATGTATGTTCGTGAGTAGTTCGTTTAGCTACTCCTTATTATAAAGATTGTTTCGGCATTCAAATAATTAATAGTTTCGATACTCACTATAGATGAGGTCTATAGTATTTGACCATGTTGCGGTGACTGTTCGAATAGGGGAGCCGCTGATGTGATTGACGGTGTAAGCGTCTGGGGAGGGCGCATCTGCGGTATGGGTTAGCCGAACCCTGGCCATCGGAGGCTCGCCCTGGACGGGAAGCCCCAGGCCAGGGGCTCTAACGGACACAGCGGCCGCTAATCGCGTGAAAAGCGGCGCATTTCGCCGCTAACGGACACCAGGGGCCCTATTTGCCCAATTTCTGGGTGAAATCAGGCCCGAGCGGGCAAATAACGGCACTGGTGTCCGTTACCTTCTCTTCGAGGCCCTTGTCCGCCGAATAGGGGCCTCTCAGTCCGTTAGCGTGCCTCCCGTAGCTCACGCCGGCGGCTCGCCCCGCACAGGAAGCCTCCTGCCCAGCGGCTCTAACGGACACAGCGGCCGCTAATCGCGTGAAAAGCGGCGCATTTCGCCGCTAACGGACACCAGGGGCCTTATTTGCCCAGTTTCCGGGCGAAATCAGGCCCGAGCGAGCAAATAACGGCACTGGTGTCCGTTAGAATTCCCAAATGTCGCAAGATCATCGAATAACGGCCGCTGTGTCCGTTAGCTAGTCTACAAGTGTGCCGTCACCCGCCAAGAGTGTCTTATCCCCGCCGGTATCCGAACTTCCACCCAAATAAGCTTATCCCGCCAGTATATAGATTCTGGCATGGCAGCTGCCTGCTCCATAAGCCGTCAGGTCATGCAGCACGCATTCTAACGGACACGGGAGCCGTTATTCTCGTGAAAGCTGTGGTGTGCCGACTCTAACGGACACCCAAAGCCTTATTTACCGATTTGGCATCCAAAATCGAGTGAAAACAGGCAAATAACGGCACTGGTGTCCGTTACCTTCTCCTCGAGGCCCTTGCTCGCCGAATAGGGACCTCTCAGTCCGTTAGCGTGCCTCCCGCAGCTCACGCCGGTGGCTCGCCCGCACACGTTGCCCCCGGCCCGGCGGCGCTCTAACGGACACAGCGGCCGCTAATCGCGCGAAAAACGGCGCATTTCGCCGCTAACGGACACCAGGGGCCTTATTTGCCCAGTTTCCGGGCATAATCAGGCCCGAACGGGCAAATAACGGCACTGGAGTCCGTTACCTTCTCCTCGAGGCCCTTGCTCGCCGAATAGGGACCTCTCAGTCCGTTAGCGTGCCTCCCGCAGCTCACGCCGGTGGCTCGCCCCGCACACGTTGCCCCCTGCCCGGCAGCGGCGGACTCCACACCGCAAAAAACGCCCAACCGCCATAACAGCGGTTGAGCGCTTCTTTTACAAACATACAACGGCCTTAATCACCTTCGACTCCGGCTTCAGCCAAGTTTCGAATTGGCCGATCATCTCATCGAAGGAAGCACGGTGCGTAATATAACGCTCTACATCAATAACGCCGGCCTGCATGGCGGCCCGTACGGCAGCGAAATCCTCCAGCGTGGCATTGCGGCTGGCCATCAACGTCAGCTCCCTCTTATGGAACTCGGGATCGTGGAACGAGATATCGGCCTTCACGAGTCCGACATACACCAGCTTGCCGCCGTGGGCGACAAGCCCGAACGAATCCGTCATCGACCGGGCATTGCCTGTCGCGTCGAAGACAACGACCGGAAGCTCCCCGTTCGTCAGCTCCAGCAGCCGATCCTTCGGCTGCTCCAGCGCGTTCACCGTGTAGTCCGCCCCCGCCCAATTGCGGCAATACGCCAAGCGCTCCTCATTGATATCCATGGCGATGACGGTCGCGCCGCGCTGCTTGGCCAGAACCATGACGCCAAGCCCGATCGGCCCCCCGCCGATCACGAGCGCGGTCTGACCGGCGCGAAGCTCCGACCGGCGCACCGCATGGGCGCCAATGGCGAGCGGCTCCAGCATGGCCGCTTGCTCCAGCGTCAGCCCGTCGGTCTTGATCAAATGGCTGGCCGGTACAGCGATCAGCTCCCGCATCCCCCCGTCGACATGGACGCCAAGCACTTTCATGTCGGTGCAGCAGTTCGTCTTGCCCTCGCGGCAGGCAATGCAAGATCCGCAGTGGAGATAAGGCACAACGCTGACTTGATCGCCGACCGCAAGCCCCGTTACCCCGTCTCCGATTGATTCGATATAACCGGAAAGCTCATGCCCCAATACGCGCGGATAGCTGAAAAAGGGTTGGTTCCCTTTGTAAGCATGCAAGTCCGTTCCGCAGATGCCGATCCTTTGAATACGAACGATAGCCTCTCCGGCTCGAAGCTCAGGAGCTTCCAGTTCTACCATTCGAAACTGCTCAATCTGTTCACATACGATCGCTTTCATTCGGTTGCCCTCCACTACACAAACGTTCTTTCGTTATATTCAGATCTTCCGCTTAACCAAGATTTGTTATGAACCGGCTTCAGAATGTCCAGCACCTCTTGCAGCAGCTGAGTATCCATGGGTTCATCCGTCCATGCGATGTTCTTGCGGATATTCTCCGGGTTGGCGGTGCTGACCAGCGTCGTCGGGATCCGTTCGTCTGCTGTTGCGAACTGCACCGCCAGCTTGGCGATATCCGTGCCTTGGCGGGTGCAATGCTCCGCCGCCTCCCTGCAGGCCTGCTGAATATCAGCCGGTGCCGGGTGCCAGGCCGCCGGCGGTCTCGTGCTCAGCAGCCCCATCGAGAGCGGCGACGCATTCACCAAGCCGACGCCGTGCTGCTCGAGAAGCGGCACTACATCCAGCAATGACGTGTCATTCAAAGCGTAATGGCAATAAGACAGGACGGAATCCAGCGGTTTCACGGCCAGCGATTTTTCAAATACGGACAGCGGCAAGCCGGATACGCCGAAATACCGAATTTTGCCGGACTGCTTCAAGGCATCCAGCGCGGGAAACGCCCCTTCGGCAACCTCATGAAAAGGGACGAATTCAATATCGTGCAAATACAAAATATCGATATAATCGGTTTGCAGCCGCTTCAGGCTCTCATCGACGCTGCGAATGATCCGCTCGGTCGAGAAATCGAACTCGGCTTCCCCGTAACGCCCGGCCTTCGTCGACAAGATGAAGCGTGACCTATCCATTTGCCCGATCGCTTTCCCCAGCACCGTCTCCGCCTTGGTCAGTCCATAATACGGGGAGACGTCGATCAGGTTAATGCCTAAGTCAACAGCCTCATGCACGGTCCGGATGCTCTCCGCCTCATTCGTCTCCCGGAAAACGGAGCCGAGCGATGAAGCCCCGAAGCTCAGCACCGAGACGTCCAGCCCGGTTTGGCCTAATTGTCGGTATCTCATAATTTATAAAACTCCTTTGCGTTTAGTCCGAATAATCGTTCCCGTTCCCGATCCGTCCAAGTTTCCGGCAATGCGCGCTGCACGATCTGCATGACTTCATCGTAATCAGCCGCCAGCAGGCAAACCGGCCAATCGCTGCCGAACATCACCCGCTCCGACCCGAACACATCCAGCACATGCCGGATATATCCGGTGAAATCCGCTTCCTGCCAACGCTCATGATCCGCTTCCGTCACCATGCCCGACAGCTTGCAGTAGATGCCCGGATGCTTCGCGATCGCCGTCATCTGACTCTTCCAAGGCTCGGTCACGCCTGCTGCGATCTGCGGTTTGGCGATGTGGTCGATAACCCCGCGCAAGCCCGGCACCTTGTCGAGCAGCTCGACGACCGCCTCCAGTTGCTGTGACTTCACGAGTAAATCAACAGGCACGTCCTCCCGGGCAAAATAACGCAGCGCCTCCACATAGGAAGGCTGAAGAATGACGCTCGCATCCGGCATTTCCTGGATCATCACGCGAAAGCCGACGTACTTCGGATGTTCGCGAAATCTTGCATAGTGCTGCAAGTGCTCGGGATCGCTCAGATCGAGCCACCCTACTACGCCTGCAATCGTCTCGGAACCTTCGCTCAAGGACAGGAGATAATCCGTTTCCGCCAAAGTAGGCGCCGCTTGAACCGCGATGGTGCGATCCAACTGATGCCGCTGCAAATGAGCGCTAAGGTCTTCCGGCAAATAGTCACGATACAAGACCGGCAGTTCGGGCCCGATCCAGCCGTAGTCCCCGCGGTCGATTGTCCAATAATGCTGGTGAGCATCGATTCGCATCCCGACTTCATCCCTTCTTTTATGAGCATATTTATGATATCGCTTTCTTTCATTTTAACAGCATTTCCGAACAATAAAATAATGATTTTTAGCACATTTATACTGTTTTTTGATATCATTGCTTCATACAGAAACGGAAGGAGCTTGTCGCTGTGGGGCCCATTCGCAAAATTTTCGATAACCAAGATACGTTCCCTTTCTCCTATGCCTATAAAAACACAAAAAGCTCGCAAAGCGAGCTTCCTGACCATCTGCACGACTGGTATGAAATTGTGTATGTGTACCGCGGCAACGGCACTTTCTTCATCGATCACACGTTCTACGAAATGAAGGCCGGAGACGTGTTCCTGATTCCGGGCAATACGATTCATCGGGCGACACCCGATAAAGAAACCCCCGTCACCTCTACCGCGGTGTATTTCAGCCCGGGGCTCGTTCAAGCGCCGCAGCTTGGCGATACGTTCTCCTATTTGCACAGCTTCGAGCAGGCTGCACAGCTGCGCCATTACAAGCTGGCCACACTGCTGCCGCAGCGGCAGCACCTGGAGCATTGCTGGGATGCGATCCGGCATGAGCTTAAGCTGAGGAGTCCCGGCCACCGGCAGGCTGTCTACGTACAGCTGCTACAAGTGCTGCTCTACTTGCAGCGGGACATAGGCTCGGATATGCCGCTGCATACAGGCGATCCCCTTGCCGCTCCCGGCTGGATGAGAGAGAGTCTGCTCTATATCGATGAGCATTTCTGCGAGGATATCGGGCTTAACACGCTGTCCAAGCAAGCCGCCGTCTCGCCGGCGCATTTCAGCCGGGTGTTCAAGCAGTTGACCGGCCTGAATGTGACCGCGTACATCATGACGAAGCGCATCATTCGCGCCAAACAGCTGCTTGCCGAAAGTGATACCACCATTCAGCATATCGCCGAGCTTTGCGGCTTCGAGAGCCTTCCCCATTTCCATGCCATGTTCAAAAGAGTGCTGGGGATGACGCCCGCCGCAGCCCGAAAAGCGTTCAAATAAAGATTATTTGAATAACCGCCGGGCATCGCTTATCCTACTGAGCCATGTAAACAATCCGGACCTATCCTTGTAAACGATGCTTTGCGTAATAAAAGTATGCACCTCGATCCGTTTCAGAAAGGCCAGCAGTCTGTACCCGCTCCACGCGTAAGCGGCAAGACCCGCCAGGAAGTAACTGAACCCGTAATAATCGACCCCCAGAGGCAGCAGGCCGGCCGTCAGCAGCACATTCATTGCACAATAAACCGCTCCGGCGATGACGGCGCCCTTGCGATCCTCGAAATACAGCAGGAGCAGAATATGGATGAGCATAATCGCATTCAACAAAGCCCCCAGCGCGCATAGTCTGAAAATGTCGATGACGGTTTTCTGCAAGCCGATTCGCTCCAGCAGCAATTCGCTCACGAGAATCACGAACACGGTGATAATCCCCTGCAGCTTCGTGAGCCTGTACAGCTCCCGCCACAGCACCTCCACCATATGTTTCTTCGCTTTATGGATCATTTCGAGCGTCCCGCCATTCGCCACATAGCCATAGAACGATTTGTACTTGTCATAAAACTGCGTTTCCACGGAAACGACGAACAGAACAAGCGATGGGATAATCGTCAGGTTGGCCAGGAATACCGCCGTATCATAGATCGGACTGTACACGAACGTCTCCTCGATCCAGACCCCGGAAGGTCCCATCCAAACGATCATATTGTGTGTCCACACCCCGATGTTGTATAGGAACCCGACCCATAGGAGTGATGGGTATTTATCGACATATCTTAGGAATGCGTACGGATTGGAGGAAATCTTCGCAGGGAAAGCGCGCAGCAGCACAAACACCAGCATACACATCGTCGTCAGAATGCCGCAGCCGAACCCCAGCAACATATTGACCGCCTGCTCGTACGCCCCTAAGATAACCGGAAAGCGGAGGAAAACGAAAACTCCGGCGACCGAAACGGCGGACCCGGCCAGGAAGGAATAGGCGATCATTTTATAATCTTTGGCCGCAGTCAAGAAAACCATCGCCAGCCATATTTGACCGCACATGAAAAATAGCATCACGCTTATCCCTTTGTATAGGACGGGTAAAGGAGAAGACCCGTAGAAAATGACGGCGGCTGCGAGCGATATGGCGAAAACGATTCTGGAAATACCGGTGTAGGTGGGCGTAACGACTTCCAGCCGGTTCAAGAAAAAATGGTCGGCCAAATATCGTGTCACGAGGAGCTGCCATCCTCCGGAGAGCATCTGGGAGAAGATGAAGCAGTAGGAAACCGTGACGATGAACAGCTGACGCTGGGAGTCCTCCACATTGGCGACATGAACGAGGATGACATTAATGAAGGCAATGCTCCCGACGGATAAGATCCACGGGCCCGCCGCAATGAAAGAAGCGTATGCGTAAGCGCGAACGCGCAGCGATAAATAATCTTCGCGGAACAGCTTCTGCAGGGTGAATCCGATTCCTGCCATCAGGTTACCACCTCATCATATAACTGCTTGTACGCCTCAATAAAATGATCGATCTGATACAAGGCTTCTACCCGCCTGCGGCCGACTTGCCCCATGTAGACCCGCTGATCCGGGAGGCCGTGCATCTTCACCATCATATCGGCCATCGCTCTGGGATTCACGGGAGGCACGATATAGCCCGCCATGCCTGTGTCCCGCTCATCTTTTCCTTCCAGCAGCTCCCGGCAGCTGCCGACGTCCGTACAGATCCACGGGACTCCCGCCGCCATGCCTTCCAAGACGGCGAGGGGCTGCCCTTCGCTAATGGAGCTCAGGATCAGCACATCGATGGCCGGCAGATAGTCTTCGACGGCAACCTTGCCGGTGAACGTCACCATGTCCTCCAACTGCAGATTGCGTCTCAAAGCGAGGCATTCCTGATAATAATCGGGGTCCTCGTCGGTAGGTCCCATGATCCACAGCTGCATGTGAGGAATCTCGCTGCTGGCCAGCCGCGCCGCATAGAGCAGCGTCTTGATATCCTTGATCGGCACGAGCCGTACGACGGCTCCGAAGACGATCCGGCCACTCGCACAATTTGCCCGCCGGGGAAGCTGCGACAATCGCTTGTAGTCGACTCCATTGGGAATGACCAGAGCTCGTTCCGAAGGAGCGCCGAGCTCCAATTGAATCTGGCGGGTTCCGCCGTAGAGTGCAATTGTACGGTCGGCCGTCCGGTAAGCTCCTTTGGACATATGGTAGAAATAATCGATCCAGCGCCGCTTGAAGGGCGGATCGACCCATGCCGACTTCAGGATCTCCTCCTCCCGCTCCCGGGCATACACGCCATGCTCGGTCAGCAGAAACGGCTTCTTGCGCTTCATCCGCAAATATGTGCCGATCAAACCGGCATAGCCCGTAGACACGGCATGATAGACATCCGCCGGCGGATAAGCTTGCTGCAGCAGGTACACCGCAGGCAAGTACATCGACCTCCACGTCCAGAAATAGCTATTGAACGAGTGGTTCGGCATCTCCGTCTCGTAGGCGGTGACGAGGAAATTCCAGAAGCTTTCGCTCTCCATGAACGAAACGGGGTTGCCCAGCTTCGCTGGATCGGCGATCAGCGTGAGCGCCTCTTCCGAGCCGGGGTGAAAGCCGAACCAAGCCAGACATGCCTCCGCCTCGGCAGCGGACAGACGCGGTTTGCGCCCGCCTTCCAAATTCTGATAATCCATGATGTAGATATCATGGATACCGGAGATATTCGCCGGCAGCTGGTACTTATAGCCGGCCTCCTCCTGCCGGGAGGAAGAGATGGCAATGATCTCGAACTGATGCTGGGGCATGGACGCAACGAGCATCTGAATCCAGCCGGCTACGCCCCCGGATACGTAGGGATAGCTTCCTTCAACGATCAAAGCGATTTTCATGGGCTGCTTTCCTTCAACTGAATATTTACTGTCGGCTGGCGAGCTTCCAGATGCCAGATCCCTTCTTTTTCATCCAAAGGGGTGAGATTGCCCGACTCTTTGGAGATTTGAGGAACTAGACGAGCGGGCACCCGAACCGTGTAATGCATCGGAATCAGTTGATCCTTCGTTGTAATCGTAATGCTTTGGGTTCCATAATGAACATCCGCCGTTCCGGCTTCGTAGAGGCTGAACTTTTTCACTGCGTCTCGAACCGTAAGCGGCTCTAAGTAAGGATACGTTTTATTCAACCAGGACATCCAGCCCTCGAAATGTTGGATAAGATACTTCCAGCCTTTGCCCCCTGACCTTTGGATATCCAGCGCATCGTCCGGATGAACGAAATGGTTGACCAAGCCGAAATTGGCGATAGCATCGTTGATGAAAAACAATTGGCCTTCATCGATTGCGTAACCGGAAGAAATGCGCGGATAGTTCGTAAATTGCGGGAATTCGCTATCGACGCCGAACTCCTGCTCGAGAAAGCCCTTCTCTCCCCCAACCGAGTACAGGGACGAAAGAATATCGATCGACGGCGCAGCTTCTGCCAACGCCATCTTGCCCGTTCTGTTCATAACGTTCGAAGGAGGCACATACGTCTTCAATTCATGCCCTGGAAATAAGCTGTCGGTCAGCTCAGTCAACCGCCTTAGACTCTTCGCCATCGCCGCTTGGTTCGGCCAAGGGACATAACCGAGCTCCGGCTTGATCGGCTCATCGGCCGTTACGAGCGATTGGTGATTATAGCCGTGCAGGCCGATTTCGCCGCCGAGGCCGAGCAGTCTGGAGCCGAAATAAGGGATGAGCTCCGGCGTGCCGTCGAGCAAGGAAGGAAGCGGCGGTTCGGTCCGGTTTTGATAGGTGCCAATTATCAGTCCCGTATATTTCCAACCGTACAGCTTCGAGATGCGTACCATATCCTCCCACCAGATGCGTTCGTAGAAAGCAGGTGTGCTTAAGCCATACTCTCGATGAATGAGCGGGTTATCGACCTGCGGCACCGGAGAGGGGAAATCGTCGATGTTTAAGCTTCGGGCTGCCACTTGCGAGGTCACAAGGCTGTCCACGGCGAGGCCGATGGATTGCACCATGAGCCCCCGCCCCTCCTTCTGGGCTGAAGCCGTGGAATTCCAATACACGACCTTGCCTTGGCCGTACACATACGTCCACAGCAGAGGCGTTCCCTGTGAGGTTAAATAGACCTCCGCTTCGGGCTGCAGCTTAACATCGAGCATATTGTTGGAGAACAACAAATTCGTCGGCGGCAAGTTTGGATAACCGGGAAACACCGTTTGGTTCACCGTGATGCCACGGTTCGATCCCGGGAAATAACCGTTGTTGGCGGCGATGCCGAACATGCCGTTCCAGGCGGGCGCATAGAAGCGCGTATATACAAGCAGTCTGCCGCCTTGGCGAACGTACGTTTGGACCATGTTCAGATCCAGCCCGCTAACGTCTTCTCCCATCAATAGAAGCGCTGTCCAAGGTCCCGGCTTCAATGTTGCAAGGTCCTCCGCAGCGATCGTATCCCATGGCAGTTTGGCCAGCGCCAGCGCATGCTCCAAATTGTCTCGGACCTTGAGACCTTCCGTATCCTTCGGGTTCACATATAAAGATAAGCCCAATGGAGCGCCCGATATGAATGCCGGCTGCGAGCTTTTCGTGGTGAAGGGGGCTTCTTTGAATACATATCTCGACGGGGACAAAGGAAATACGTCCACAACCCTCATCGTCTGCAGCATAACGCCGAGTACAAGCATACTAACGATAACGCACGACAAAGTGATCAGCTTGCGGGACACCTTGCTCCCTCATCTCCTTCCATAATCGGATGGCGGGCACATATTCCTGCGGAACCTCCACATCGCTATCCAACCACATCTGAGCGAACCGGCTTAGCTCCTCCAGCCTTCCTTCCGCATACAACAGTTCGGCCTTGGTCAGATTCGTTAAATACCGGCAGCCCTCTACTTCGGATACTTCCCCGGCAAGCCGGACCGCGGTCTTATAATCCTTCTCCATGCGGGCCAGATGGCACAACTCCACGGTAAAGCGAGGCTCGTTAGGAAACTGCTGCCTGCCTCTGGCGATCCAACCTTTGAAGGCTTCCCTGACCTCCATCGCCAACTCTTCCGTCAGCAAGCGGCTCTCCAGATAGTGCCGGTAGGAATCAAACAATTCCGTCCACGTCGCTATGGATTTGTCGTTCTGCTGAAGCAGCTGGGTCCATTTCTTAATACTGCGAATATACTGCTCGTTCAAATAATTCAAACTGGTCGCGGCATAGTGCACCACTTCAGGATCGCTGTTCGTCAGCGCCTCATGAAACAGCTCCACTTTGTTACGGCCTTCATATTCCATTAGGGAGAATAGGGCTTCTTTCTTACCGGCATGCTCCCCTGACATGAGAACTTCCCGGAACGGAACCCGGTTCGACTCGGCTTCGATATCGATGTTATAGGTTTCCAGCGAGTGTGGGACATGATACACGTAATTCTCGTATTCCTCATAGAAGTCTTCCCGGAACCTCAGCAGCAGCAAGCCGCTCAGGATAAGCCCTCCCGCCGCAAAGCCGACTCCCGGGAAGAAGAGGAACAACGTCTGTATCAGCCCGGCGCTCATACGGTCATACGTGCGCAAGCCGACGAATTGAAACATGAAATAGAACAGAACAACAAGGAGAAGATGAACCATGAAACAAATCCATCCAAGGGAGTAATAAACCATTTGCAGGACGTCAAACGCGGCAAATAGGAAACATGCGGCCGCCGCCAGCCATGCGGATGCGGTAACGTCGAAGTGCCGGGCATGCCTGGTTACGCGCATGGCTAAGCCCCCCTGTCGAAGCGGTTGCGAATCCGCTCCTCAATGAGCGCTGCCAGCTCCGGTGAAGTTGCGGGCAGCAGGAACAACAATTCCCCGCGGAACGCGTCGTAGGACATGGCATCCTCGTCACGCAGCATGCGCTGTGTAAGCTCATTGATTTCCAACAGCGCAGCAGACTCCTCCATATCACCCAGTTCCACGGGCAGCTTCAAGAGCAGGAATTTCTGGTCGAAATCCGTTTCCCGCAGCGCTTCTTCATTTAATTTGGCGTAGAAATATTCGGGCACCATCACTTTCGTACCGGGGAAATAACGCTCATCCTTTAACTTCCGCTCCCTCTCGAACGCCTTCACGCAGCTCTCGCCCATCCAAGTGAGAATAAGCCGGAACAAATCGAGCGTATACTTGTTGAGGGATACGAGATCCATGCCGTTCAGACCGATCACTGCCACGATATTTTGGTTCTGATCAAGCAGCGGTCCCGCCATGATCGGTACATCCAGGGGCTCGCCTTCCAAGCGCATTTGTATGCTTTTCTCCTCGCGAACTCGGCTGTATATCGACGGTTTGTCCAGAAAAACGGTAGCCGGATATCGGGTCTCGGGGCCATAGTACACTTTCAGCCGCAGCACATCGCCATTCTGATTCATCCGGTAAATGACGATGGAGCCGGCTTGGATCAAATCCTTGCACAAGCGGACGGCATCGGTGAAAATAATTTCCGAATCTTCCGAGTCGAGCGCCTTGGCGATTCTATAGAGCGTAAACAAGCTTTCTTGGGCGCCAATGACTTTGGTTTCCAATGCTTTCTTCACAACATGCAGATCGCGATAGCTTCCTTCCACTTTGGCCAGCTGCGCGTTCATTTCTTCCAATTCGTCCGCCACCATGCTGTACTTGAAACGCAGGTCCGAAGCGACGTGACCGACGAATAGCGCGATGCCCCAGTAACAGATGAACCACTTCGCCTGCTCCCAGCGGTCAAACAGTCCGTACATATCGCCATGGACCGAGAGATAGGCGGCAATGTGGAGCAAGCTGACCCCCGCTGCAGCCATGACGCCGACCCGGTTCCCGTAACGCAGGGCAAAATACAAGATAAGAAACATGAACGGATTCAAGGACCACGCCAGCCAGTCCAAGCGGTAGACCAGATAGATCGCAACGATGATAGCAGCAACTGCTGCAAGTTCGATGTAGGGCAGCCACCTGCGGTTTTGGCGATAAATCAATCAGGCTTCCTCCCCGCTAACCGTCCATTGGTCGAATGACGATCGGATTGTTTTTTTTCCAATAGGTTTGTTGTAATTGCGTATACATGTCGTCGGTTTGAAAAGGCTTAACGATGTAGTCATCAGCGCCCGCCATCATCGACTTGGACAATTCGCCGGCGGAGTGCTTCCCACTCATGAGGATAATCGGCGTTCTCCCAAACGCCTTATCGGAGCGAAGATCCCGGCAAAAATCAAAACCGCTCATCCCCGGCATCAGCACGTCGGCCAGTATGGCATCCGGCTTTATCGTTTTAATTGCCGGTAACGCGTCGAAAGGATCTCCGTAGGCCGAGATCTGCAAGCCTTTGGCTTCAAACCGTTCTTTGAGAAAACCAAGTAAAATATGATCGTCGTCTACAATCGCTATATGCTTCATGGTGATCAACTCCCTATGCAAATATAGCATTGCTCTGTTACGTCAACTTTATCTATATCTCTGTCATTTTTTATCATATAATGTAGGAAAATCTAAGGAAGGACAGTGATTAACGATGACCATCACATGGAAATACACGTCAGCGATCCTCGTTTCACTCGCCCTATTCTCGTTTATATGGAAGCAGCAAGCGCATGCGACCGGCCCTTTTCAACAAGTGAACAATTATTCCCTTTATTATGGAAACCCGAACGTTCAGGCTATGGCCAAGCTAAAGACGAAGGATCTCGTCATTATAGAGCCTCAGCTGTATACCCGTGAGCAGATTCAAGACATTCAAGCTGCCGGCACGTTGGTGATCGGCTATCTTAGCGTCATGGAGACGCCTTCCTGGAACCAATTGCGCACCGAAGAGCTTCGTGAGCAGGATTATTTCCTGCACAATGACGAACGGATCCACTTCTCCAAGTGGAATTCCTATCTCATGGATTTGCGCGAAGCCCATTATCGCCAGCTGCTGCTGTCGGAAATTGAAGCCTCCATTACATCCAAAGGGATGCAAGGCATATTTCTGGATACTGTCGGGGATATTGACGATTATATGAAGGACATGGAAGCGCAGGCCCCCATGCGGGAAGCCTATGCAGCTTTCCTGCAAGAGGTGAAGGCAAGCTATCCGGGACTTTCGGTCATTCAAAACAGGGGATTCGATACGCTGGACGATTCGGCAGCCTATATCGATGCTTTGCTTTGGGAAGACTGGCGCGGCAATTGGAAGAAAGATCCTTGGACGAAGGCTAGAGTGGAACGGCTCCAGCAGGAGCAGAAGAAGGGATTGGTTGTGTTCACCCTTACGATGAACAAAGAGAGCTCTCCCGGAAGAGAGGCTCGCAAATTGAATTTCATACCTTTGAACGCCCCGGACGGATACACCAAGAAGGTGTACTGATCCTAGGATCGTTGATATTGCTCTTTGTAATAGTTCATCGTTTCCCGGAGTCCGTCCCTTAACGTGTAGGTTGGACGCCAGTCCAGATCCTTCATCGCCGCACGGTTATCCAACCGGCTGTGCATAATATCGCCGTTACGAGCCTCCGCATACGCAGGGTTGAAGCTGCCGATGCCGCTGACCTCGTACATCTCTTTCAGAAGCTCGTTAACGCTTGTCTGCTCGTTACAGCTTATGTTATAAATACAGCGGCTGCCTTTCGTTAAGGCGGCCCTATTGGCGTTCACGATATCCTGGACATAGATGAAATCCCTCGTCTGCTCGCCGCTGCCGTAGATAACCGGCTGCTTTCCCTCCAGCAGCTTGTCCACGAAGATCGCGACGACGCCTCCCTCTCCTTTCGGATCCTGCCTGATTCCATATACATTCGCATACCGCAGGATGGTATAGTCCATTCCATAAAGAGAAGCGAAAGTTTCGAGATAGTGCTCCGGCGTATGTTTGGAAATGCCATAGAACGAGAGCGGCTTCACGGGATGAGCCTCGTCCACGCTCAAATATTGCGGGGTCCCGTACACCGCAGCGGAGGAGGCATAGAGAATCTTCCTCACCTTGTAGTCGCGGCAGCCTTCCAGCAGCCCGATCATACCGAGAATGTTGATTCGGGCATCCGTTAACGGATCGGTCAGCGACGCCTGTACATCAATCTGGGCTGCATGATGAATAACCACCTCCGGCTGCGCGGCAGCCAGTACCTTGGCAAGCATTGGAGCGTCCATCACGTCCCCCCGGTGAAAGATGGCTTCTCTGTTCACATTCTCCATCCGGCCTGTCGTCATGTTATCCAATATATGTACACGATGCCCCTCGTGAATCAAGTCATCGACGATATGCGAACCGATGAAACCGGCTCCCCCGGTAACTAGAATATTCATCGCAAACAATCCCCTCCTACAATCAACGTACCTTCTGCGCCAAAAGTTACTTCTCAGGATTTCCTTCTATCGGACGAATTACCCTTCAATTGAGTTGCTTGGTGGATGTATCCGTTTATTATGGTAACACAAAAACAAGCCGCTCCCCAAGGAAGCGGCTTAAATCTGTAAGCCGTGCGATTTAGTTTTTCACGACCCTGTCATACAGGAAGTCGGCGATATGAACGGCCTCCATCTGCCCCTTCTGCCCGTGCTTGTCGATCCCGAGCTTCATCTGCAGCAAGCAGCCGGGATTGCTTGTCACGAGATATCGGGCCTCGGTGGCGTTCGCATTCACCATTTTATCGGCAAGAATTTGATTCGCCATCTCCGGCTGCGTCACATTATAAATGCCCGCAGAACCGCAGCAAGAGCCCGCATCCTTCATTTCGATAAAAGCGACATTGCCCACTTCTTTTAACAGCTGTCTGGATGGATTGCTTCCTTTCATCACGTTGCGCAGATGGCAGGAATCCTGATACGTAACCCGCGTCGCTTTGCCCGCTACAGGTTCCGTGAATTGGAGCGGACGCCCCTTCTCCACGAGAATGGTCGCAATATCCTTCACGCGCGAAGCGAACCACCCCGCAGCTTCTTGCCATTCCGGCTCGTCATGAAGCAAATGGTCATACTCGATCAGGATAGCGCCGCAGCCCCCCGCATTAGAAACAATGAAATCGACGCCTGCTTCTTGGAACGCGCGGATGTTGCTCTTGGCCAGCATTTTGGCTTGGTCGCTTTCGCCGCTATGCGCATGAAGAGCGCCGCAGCAGTTCTGCGTCTCCGGGATCACCACGTCGAAGCCTGCTTCGGACAGCAGCTTGACCGTTTTGATATTCGTTTCGGTGAACATCACGTCCATCAAGCAGCCGCGGAACATGCCCACGGTGGCGATCTTCTCGCCTTTGGCCGGGATGAAGCTCCCTAGCTGCTGGGCAACCCCTTTGCCGGAAGCATCCGGCAAAATTTTCTCCATATCGGACAATTGCTTGGAAAATAAGCCGACAACGCCTGTTTTTCGAACGATCTTCTGAAGGCCTGACTTTTTGTAGAAATGCATGCCTGAACCGAGAAGGCTCATTCTCTGCTGGGACGGGAACAGCTCCTTGAAGACGAGCTTGCGTACGCCGCGAACCCACATGCGGTGCTGCTTGGTATGTGTCTCGATCGCATCGCGCGCCTGTTCGATCAGCTGTCCGTACTTCACGTCAGCCGGACATGCCGGTTCGCATGCGCGGCAGCCCAAGCAGTGATTCATTTGATCCTCGAACGAGATGCCCGGTTCCATGATGCCGTCTACGGCTGCTTTCATCAGCGAAATCCGTCCACGAGGCGATTCCGCCTCGATGCCTGTTTGCTTGAACGTTGGGCACACCGGCAGACAGAAGCCGCAGCGCATGCAGTTCGTCAATTGATTGTAATCCAGCTTCTGGATTAACGTCTCCTGAAGGGTCGCTCCTTGGTTAGCCACGATCGATCACCACCCTGCGTCTCGTTTCTTTGGCGAACATTTTGCCGGGATTCAGCAAATGGTGGGGATCGAATACATCCTTAATCCCTTTCATCAACGCGATGCCGCTGCTTCCGACCTTCCACTCCAGGAACGGCGCTTTCACCAAGCCAACGCCATGTTCACCGGTAATGGTGCCGCCAAGCCGAATCGCCGCTTCGAAAATTTCTTCAAAAGCCGCTTCAACCCGGTGAATTTCATCGTGATCGCGCGCATCCGTCGTAGCCGTCGGGTGCAAATTACCGTCGCCTGCATGCCCGAACGTACAGATCTGTACGTTATGCTTCTCGGCGATGCGATTGATCTCCAACACCATTTCGGCGATCTTGGAGCGAGGAACGGTCGCATCCTCCAGAATCGTCGTCGGACGCAATCGCGCCAGCGCCGTAAATGCGCTTCTGCGCGCCGTCAGCAGCTTCAACGCTTCCTCTTGATTCGTCGCGACGCTGACTTCATCGGCCAGCTCCTCGCGGCAAATGTCGGATATGCGGGCGATGTCCCGCTCGACCATTTCCTCCTCGCCGTCCTGCTCGATGAGCAGGATCGCGGCCATATCGAGCGGCAGTCCCAGCTTCGCGAAATCGTCTACGACGCGAATCGTCGGGTTATCCATGAATTCCAGCGTAGCCGGAATGATGCGGTTCTCGATAATTTTGGACACGGTACGCGCAGCTCCGTACAAATCTTTGTACATCGCCAGCATCGTTTTCTTATACTTCGGCGGCGGGATCAGCTTCAACGTGGCTTCTGTGATAACTGCCAGCGTGCCTTCCGAGCCGATCAGCAGCTTGGTCAGATCGTACCCGGCCACGTCCTTCATCAGCTTGCCGCCCGTGCGCATGATTTCACCGCTTGCCAGCACACACTCCAATCCGATCACATAATCCTTGGTCGTACCGTATTTCAATCCGCGCAGACCGCCGGAGCACTCCGCGATATTGCCGCCGATGGTGGATATCGCCATAGAGCTTGGGTCCGGCGGATAAAATAAACCCAGGCTTTCGATATGCTCGATGAACTGCTTCGTAATGATGCCCGGCTGTACCGTAGCGGTCAAGTTCTGCATATCGATATCCAGAATGGCGTTCATTCGGTGCATCACCATGACGATGCCGCCTTCAACAGGCACCGTGCCTCCGCACAGATTCGTGCCGGAGCCTCTGCTGATCAGCGGAATGCGGTGCTCGCTAAGCACCTTCATAATGGCGGATACTTGAGCCGTATCCTTAGGATATATGACGCCGTCAGGCAGTGACTGCAGCATCGGCGTTCCGTCGTACGAATGGGTAACGAGGGATTCCATATCGTCTTTGAAGTAAGCGTCGCCTACAATATGAAGCAATTTTTGTCTAATCGATTGATCGAGCATAACGGCCTCCCATGGACTAATCATGTATGTCATTTGCAAGTGATCATGTGATCAGATGACTTTTCTTCTATTTTAGCTTATGATTGAATAGATGTATATATTTTTATGGAGGAATGGGCATGGCATTTGAGCAAATACGGCCGCAGAAGGGGTCGGAGATCGTCATGGGGCAGATCAAGAGGCAAATCGAATCGGGCACCTATGCCCCAGGCTCCAAATTGCCGACCGTCATTGAGCTGGCAGCGCTCTTTCAAGTCGGGCGTTCGACGATCCGGGAAGCGCTGAGCGGGTTAAAAGCGATGGGCTGGGTGGATATCCGGCACGGCGGGGGTACGTTCGTGAGCAATCCGCTGCCGGCGGAAGGCGCATCCCTCTTCGATCAGGGCGAGTCGCTGCAGGAAGTGCAGGAGGTGCGGCGATTTATCGAGGCCGGCTGCGCATCGCTGGCTGCAAGCCGCCGGACGGCAGAGGATGTTGCGGCGCTGCGCGATATTTTGCGGAGGATGGAACAAGCGCTGGACAACGAGGAAGAAAGCGAGGGAGCCGACATCCGCTTCCACCTGGAGATCGCCAAAGCCTCCCACAATTCCCTCATGATCGGAATGATGGAGTCTTTGACGGAGAGGCTTCAGGTCAGCATGAAGGCTTCTCGCCGTCTATGGTTTTTCGCTGAGCGCGCATCCGCGGAGAAGCTTCTGCAGGAGCATCGCGACATCGTTGACGCCATCGAGGCCGGGGATGAGAAGCTTGCCGCAGAGCGAATCTCTCAGCATATTCTGAAGGTCGATCAAGTTGCGCAGAAGCTGGCCAAGAATAATGCCGGAGCTTCATCATCATCGGAGCCGAGCCTTTGATTTACAGGTCGTCTTCGATTACCGGTATGCGCTGGATCCGCGGATCGGTGAATAGATCGAATTCATCCCGGCTCGTGCTGGAGAACTCCGATACGACGGCCCCTTGTTCGCCTGCCTGGAACCAGTGCTTCGTGCCCGGCATGATCGTGTATTGCTCGCCGGGCTGCAGCTCAATTTCGTGGAACACCGTATAATAAGCTTCACTGCCAGGCGGCACAACAGCTTGGGGGCTTGCGGCGGGTTCCCCTTCGACATAGAGCAGAACGCTTCCCGCTCGGCAGCGGAACGTTTCCATTTTGCCGGGATCATCGCCTACAGGGGGATGCAGATGCTCCGGACACGTCTGTCGCGGGAACAGCACCAATTCTTTGGCACAATACCGATCCGTATTTACGTAGGTAATGAGTTCAAGACCTTGAACCGGCAGCTCATTGAGCCCAAAACCGGCCACCTCGATATTCTTGATCTCCTCCTCTGTCAGCACAATACCGCTATGCCGAAGCACTTCCTCCGTACGTGCCTGGGCGGCCTTAACCTCGCTTCTTTTCATCGTCGAATATCCTCCTCGCTCGAATCGTCATGTAGTTTTATCGACTACTATATTCGCCGTATTTGAACATTCGCCTCTTCCGGGAACAAAGAAACCTCCGCCGTTGTCGGCAGAGGATTCTTATCAGCATATAAGTTCATAGTATTCTTCAGGCAAGGTGTCGAACGCCAATGTTCCGTCACTAAGACTTGTTGCAACGATTGTTCTGGAATTGTGAACTTCAATTCCTTCCTTGAAAGAGTACCTTAACCGGCAGCGCCTGCCTAGCTTGGAGTGGATAAACGCCTTATCCAATACTCCGCGGCTCCATTGGAGCTCAAGCTCGAACCCGTTCCTCGCGCATACGCCGCGAATGCTTCCGTTCGACCATTCGGCAGGCAGCGCCGGCAAGAGCCGGATTTCCTCCTCATCGCTCTGCACAAGCATTTCTATGATGCCGGCAGCCGCCCCGAAATTCCCATCGATCTGGAAAGGCGGATGGTTATCGAAAAGATTGCTATGCGTCGAGTGGTTGAATAGCGTCTTCACATACAGATTGGCCAGCTCCGCTTCTCCCAAATGAGCCCATAAGTTAATGATCCAGGCGCAGCTCCAGCCCGTATGTCCGCTCCCGTGTTGAAGTCTCCGCTCCAGCGTCGTCCGAGCTGCGGCGAGCAATTCCGGTGTTTGGCGGCTGATGCTGTGCCCCGGGAACAAGCCGAACAAATGCGAGATATGCCGGTGACCCGGCTCTGTCTCTTCATGATCCTCCAGCCATTCCTGCAGTTGTCCATACTTGCCTATTTGCAACGGAGGCAGTTGTGAACGCTTCTGAATGAGCAGCTCTCTGAAATCATCGTCCACCCCGAGCTCCTCGCTTGCCCGGATACAGTTCTCGAACAGATCGTCAATAATTTGGACGGCCATGGTAGGACTCATATCGAGTGCCGTTTCCGTACCGTCCGCCGCCTTGAATTTATTCTCCGGCGAAGTGGTCGGTCCGGTGACGAGCCATCCGTAATGCGGATGCTCGATCATGAAGTCAAGATAAAACCGTGCCGCGTCCTTCATAAAGATGTAAGCCCTATTGCTCAGCAGCTCCTTATCACCTGTGAATAGATAATGATCCCAATAATGGCGGCTGAGCCAAGCCGCTCCTTCCTGCCAGAGCAGCGATGAAGTTGCCCGAAGGGACGTATTCAGCCAAGGATTCGTCCTTGTGCTGAGTACGATTCCGCTGCAACCGTAACGTTCTCTCGCAACCTTGCGCCCTGGCCCGACCAGCGAATCCATCAGATCGAAAAGCGGTTCGTGCAGCTCCGATAAGTTGCCTGTTTCGGCGAGCCAATAATTCATTTGGGCGTTAATGTTAATCGTGTAATCCGAGAACCATGGCGGCGTGAAACGATCGTTCCAGACGCCTTGCAGATTAGCGGGCAAAGTCCCCTGCCGCGAACTGGCAATTAATAAATAACGGCCATATTGAACATAAAGCGCCGTTAAATAAGGGTCGTCCTGAACGAACTTCAGCTGCTCAAGACGTTCATCCGTAGGAATGTCGTGAAATCTATCGTCACCCAAATCTATCTCCATGCGGCTAAACAAGCTTTGGTAATCGTGGATATGGTCTTCCTTCAATTGTTCCCAAGATCTCGAGCCTGCCAAGCGGAGCAGGGCTTGGTTCGCTCCTTGCGGGTCCTTGTGCCGGTAAGTCGTATTCGCAGTTACGATTATGGTGATCGCTTGGCATTCCCGAAATATGACGGAATTGCTTGTGGCATAGCATTTCCCCCCTTCGGAATGCGCTTCCAAGTTCGCGGCAAACTTTACGCCTTCATACTCGCATTCGCCGCTGAGCATCAAGCCCATGGAACCATTCTGGCTAACGGTTGCACCGCATTCACGCTCCAGGCGGATCGAACCGCTCAACGTCGGCGTACCGCTTGCCTCCAGACGCACCGCCAGAACAAGATCCGTATTGCTGCAAAAGACTTCTCGCGTGTAGCGCGTTCCCCCTACGTAAAAGCTGGTTAGGCAGAGTGCTTGTTCGATATCCAGTTCTCTGTGGTAGTTCGTTATTTCGCCTTGCGGCAGTTCCATTCGAATATATAGATCCCCTAACGGCTGATAATTGCCGTAGTTCGGGTTAAGCGGCGTTCTCATCGATTGTTCCGCCAGTTGATGCGCGGTCCGGTAATTCCCTTCAAACAGCATGCTGCGAACCTGGCCAATCGTCTGCATTACCCCGGGGCTCTCATCATAATGCGGCTTACCCGACCACACCGTCTCCTCGTTCAAGCCGATCCGTTCTTCATGAATGCCGCCGTATACCATGCCGCCTATTTTGCCGTTTCCTACAGGAAGCGCTTCGGTCCATTGCTCAGCAGGGCGGTTATACCAGAGGCGCCAATGTGCTCTTTTGTTATTCATTACCTTTCCCCCTATGAACATCTACTTCTAATCGAGAAAAAGTATAACATCTTAAATGTTTTCATAATTTCAATAATTTTTGCACTTATTTCAAAATTTTTCGATTGAAAGTAGAAAAAGAACCAGCCGTTATGCTGATTCCGTTTTTTTCTGCTATATAGCCATAAAATCTTCATGCTCATAGCCGTTCGTGCGAATCTGCCGGCCCATCTCCTGAAATGTCTGAATATCCTCAAGAGGTATAGCGCCATCCGGGTATAGTCCCGTATTAAGAAGCAAATTGCAGTTGTGTTCGCCCGCAAGCCTGAACTTTCGCATAGCCTCTTCCGTATCCATATGTTTGACCCGATTGACGAACCCCCAGCCTTTGTTTTGCATAGCCACGCAGATTTCATTTCGTTTATCTTGGTGCAGCCTCCATACCTCGTTCGACCGGTTAACCGCTTCCTCCGATACCCCGCTGCTTCGCAAATTCCCCTCCAACTGGGTGAAACCTTTATCCTGCGACATGAAGTCTTCATCCCCGGTAACTCCTTGCTGGAAAGCAATCAAGCATTGCGGCTGCAAAGCACGTATTAGAGCATATGTCTCCTCTACAGCGAACAACTCCGGCCGATAATAGCATGGGCCTGCACCAATAAACCATAACCCCGCTATCGCACCGTAATTGGTAAGCAGCTCCCGAATTTGAACATGCACAAAAGCGATGTAGCGCCTAAAATCTTGCGGTTCCTTATAGAGATATCTGGGTTCGGGTTCTTGGTAGTTGGGCCGTGATCCCGGCATCCCCTGCTCATTGGACAAGTAATAAGGATGGCGCCAATCAGTGCCATAGCTGTATGAGAGAAACAGCCCTAGTCCTTTCTTCTCGCAAGCCACCGCCAATTCTCGAACAAGGTCTCTTCTTGCTGGCGAGTGAACACTATGGAAATCAGTTGCAGCGGTTTCGAACAAGCAAAAGCTGTCATGATGTCTTGCCATAAAGTTTATATATTTCATCCCCGACTGAACGGCCAATTCAGCCATGCTGTCGGCATCGAAATATTCAGCCGTGAAGATATTGCTCAGCTGCTCATATTCGGTAACATGAATTTGATTGTCATACATCACCCATTCACCGCGCCCCAGAAGGCTGTACAGACCATAATGGACAAGCATCCCGAATTTCGCATCGTGAAACCATGCCTGTCCTGCTGTACGCGGATCGACAGCGTAAAACTTCTCATAGCCTTTAAGGTACGATGGAATCATCTTATGGTTTGCCCCCTGAAGCGTATTTCTCTTTATACTATCACGCGGGAATGTGCGGATATCTCCAATATTTTTTGGTCTATTTCCAAAATATTATGAAAAAGAGCCAGCGCATTCGGCACTCGCTCTTAGAAGAACGTTAAATCCTATTTATTCATTAAAATCACGCGAATATCGCCTACTGTCTCAATGCTTATCGGCATTGTCAGTCTGCCCGACCGCTCATTGTAATCAAACCCGTCCTGCAGCAGAGAAGGCGTCGTTATATCCAGCGTAACACCTTGATCCCCCAGAATGGTCGTCGTTCCGCCGGCAATGATGTTGGCAATTTCACTGACACAGCTGTCCAGCATCTCGCCTTCCATATACATTCCGAACACCGCCTCGCTGATTCGGCTAAATACGACGCGCTGCCCATCCAGAACCATGCTATACTCACTGTTCGTAAAATGAATGGCGACGCCGATCTCATCCTTGCTGATCGGCTCGCTGCACGTTCTGACTTCCGACTGATTCAATGGCTTAGGAATGATATTGCCTATCGATGCCCTTACACTATTCAGTAATAAACTCTGAAAATCCTGCGTCATCCTTTTCTCCCCTGTTCCATATAGTGCTTCGCATTCGCTTCTTCTCGCACTGACGATACTTCCACTTTAATTTATAATTGTTAGCTCATTACAGTCTTAATTGTTAGGAAAGTATTTATAAATAAAAAAAGTGGCTGAACAGAGCTATGTCTGTTCAACCACTTTCTGTGAATACCGGCGAGAGGACTCGAACCTCCACTCGTGAGAACTCGATTTTGAGTCGAGCGCGTCTGCCATTCCGCCACGCCGGCATTTGATGCGCGTAGAGGGACTTGAACCCCCACGGTCGCCCGCTAGATCCTAAGTCTAGTGCGTCTGCCAATTCCGCCATACGCGCGTGGTGCCGTCGAGAGGACTTGAACCCCCAACCTACTGATTACAAGTCAGTTGCTCTACCAGTTGAGCTACAACGGCATATTCAATTTGATTCGTA
>NZ_JAVDUS010000035.1:0-48998 GCF_031456485.1 Bacillus sp. 3255 | reverse complement strand
GCTCGCTCAAGTTTACTCACTCGTTGTTCAGTTTTCAAAGATCAATGTCTTTCGTACACTGCCGCGTTTCCGAAGCAGCGAGAAGTAATATACCACAGCTCGTCCGTCCATTGCAAGAACTTTTTTCTCATCAATTTCTGGCGCGAAGTTCATACTATCATATGTTGCCGTTCCAAAGCAAGTCCGCTTGATTACTCAAGTTGTTCGCCGTTCAAAGCAACGAGGTATAATGTAACATGCCTTCAGACCAATTACAACCCCTTTAGAAATGTTCCGCAATTTCAATTGTTTCGAATGTTCTCGCAGGCACGGGAATACAATCCCTTAATGAAGAAGTTTATTTATGCATCGGGCTAAACGCAATCTTGGGCCCAGCCCGCTCACGGACACAGCGGCCCTTATTCAATGAATGGGCACGTCTTGGAATATCAAACGGACACCAGCGCCGTTATTTCGCCGATTCCAGCGGTACTTCGCCTCGAAATCAACAAGTTAACGTTCCATGTGTCCGTTAAAAGTGTAACGTCCTGGTATCCGCCGATCTAACGGCTGTGCAGTCCGTTAGCTTCCGGATGACAGAGGCGATTCGCCTGCATTGTCCCACGGCTTGCAAGGCTGCCCCGAATGAGGCACAACGCCAGCACCTATGCAGCAGCTCTCGCCTCAGCATCGAAGCGCTCACCGTCCATGCGCGCAACGGCACCTATATGCCCGGAAACTTAACGGGTTGACTGAAAGAACTCGATCCGCTCGCCATCCAGCCCATTGAAGAAAAAGTATCTGGAACCGTTAGGCAGCGTAGTAATTTCTTCGTCCAACTGCTCGACGGAAAGTCCCTTGATTCTCGCAAACTCAGCTTCAACATCATCTACGGTGAAAGCCAAATGATGCACTTTCCCCTCTTGCGGCAAACCGGCGTTATAGCCCTCAATCAGCTCGACTTCCGTCTCGTTCGCCGCTTCAAAGCCTAGGAACGCGAGCCGGATAACACCGTTCGTATGAAGCAAGCTGCCTTTATGCTTAAGACCGATAACCTCTTCATAGAAACGAATTGACGCTTCCAAATTTGCTACCATGACACCGACGTGCTCCATTTTCATAACTGCCATATATAGAAACCTCCTTCTCTCAACTGCCTATAATTGTAGCGGAAAGAAGAAGGGAGAGCCATATACAGTTTAGCTGTTTAAACTGCGACAGGGATACAAGACTTAACCCCAGCAGATCGTCTCAATCTCCCCGTCCAAAGAAAAGAGCGTAACTTCTTTATTCGTAATATTGACCAGACCCAGGTCATCGAAAATTTTCCGCACCTTGGCATTAGATAAGTGGCTCAGGATCGTCTCGACCGCTCTTTGCAAATAGGCCTGATGCCCGGACTCATAGAACATAAGGACCTCTTTGTCATTCACCCATAATTTCGTGTAATTCATGCCATATACCACCCCCAGCTCATATTAAATTAATTGTATATATTGGAAACTAGGAAAGTGTGAAGACATTATTAGATATCTGTTAGGAACGCAAAATTTGCCCACAAGGGCCCCAATCGTTGTATACTATGGCTAAGAATGTTAGACGGGAGGGTACAAACATGAGATTGTTAAAGCTTTTGCAAATCTATGAGGTGGATGGGATTACGCCCAAGCATCAGTCAGAACGGTTCAATTTTGACGAGATTCAAGGGCAAACTTTCCGTGAAATGAACCCAACGGAAGTCGGTTCCCCGATGATTCTATCCGGCATACATCGATATTTTCCATTCAAAACTACTAGAGTTCAAGCGATAGACCGGGATGGCGTGGATTTCCGGGTACTTACGCGTAATACAATCTATCATTTCGAGGTATACAAAGACCGCAAAGCCACTTAGCCTTGGAAGGCTGGCGGCTTTTTTTGTTCCTTTTTATAATAATAATTTCTTTACTTCTCAAAAACTACCAATCCCCTTTATACTAATAGATGGGTTATTAACCGACGTTCTATTATTATGGAGGAGGATTTCTTTACATGAAAAAAACTTTGACGACGCGTCTCACCGCACTCGCTCTTGTGGCCGCACTTACAAGCTCATTTGGAGGCAGTCTGGCTTTCGCGGAAAGCGCGGGAACAACCGCTGCAGCACCTGCATCGGCGCTGAAATCGGACATGCGGCTTGCCATTGAGAACGGCGCAGTAGAAGGTTATGGAGATAACAACTACCGGGAAGCCAACCCAGCAACTAGAGCGGAAGTCGTGACGATGATCAACCGGGCGGCCAAGCTGAAGAACGCTGATCTTACCTCCTTCGCATTCCCCGATCTGGCGAATTGGCAGAAACAAGCTGTCGCCAACGCCGTTGCAGCGAAACTGATCAGCGGCTTCGCGGACGGAACCTTCCATCCGGATGCAGTGGTAACCCGTCAAGAGTTGGCCGAGCTCATTGTGAAGACGGTTACAGGCGGACAGCTTCCGAACGTCAATGAGAAGGTATTGAACTATTTCAAAGACGCCTCTTCCATCGCTGAGCAATCCCGTCCTTATGTCGCCTATGCGGTGATTAGCGGTATTTTCTCCCCAACGCTCGATGGAAATTTCAATCCGACCGCCCCGGTAACGCGCGATGAAGTCGCCAAGGCGCTTAAGCCGATTCTGTTCAAAGTCGTCGACATTCTAACAACCAATGACATCCACGGCAAAATCGAAGTCGGCTTCGATAAGAAAAGGAATCAAGGGCAAGGCGGGATCGAAACGTTAGGCGGCATCGTGAACGATTTCCGCGCCGTGAATCCCGATGGCACTGTCGTCGTTGACGGCGGGGATGCTTGGCAGGGGACGCTGATCTCCAATACAACGAACGGTCAATCGGTTATGGATACGATGGCTCAAGTTCAATATGACGCCGCAGCTATCGGCAACCATGAATTCGATTTCGGTCGCGATGTGCTGATCTCCAATATTAAGAATGCCAAATTCCCTATTCTCGGCGCCAACATTATCGATGACAAAACAGGCAAACGCGTCGATTGGACACAGCCTTACACAGTGGTCGAGAAAGACGGTCTGAAGATCGGCATCATCGGCTTCGCTACTCCGCAAACGACGACGACAACCAAGTCAACGAACATCGAAGGCCTTTCCTTCGTGAATCCGGTGCCGTTAGCCAAAGATTTGTCCGAGGAGCTGCGCGCGAAAGGCGTTGACATCATCATGGTGACGTCCCACCTGCCTGGTGAACAAGATCAAAAGTCCAATGAGATCATCAGCGAGCTGGCGGACTTGGCCAAAGGAACTGGAAACGGCACATTGGATGCCATCGTTGGCGGCCACTCCCATATGCGCGTTTCCGGCATCGTGAACGGCATCCCGGTTGTAGAAGCGCAAAGCTGGCTGTACGCAGTCGGTCATATTCAGCTTTTCGTCGACAAAACAACGAAGCAAGTCGTATCTTCCAACGCAAGTCTGCTAGAAACATATACAAACCTGACGACAGCCGACGAGAGCATTCATAAAACCGTTCAGGATTACAAATCGAAGATTTCCGCGAAATCCGGCGAAGTCGAAGTCATCGTCGCAGAGCCGCTCACGCGCAAATCGTTCCGTTTCGCAACGAATGGCGGTGTAGACCGGGATGGTGCTTCGCAATTAGGCAACAGCATCACTGACGCTATGCGCGCTTCCGAGAAATCCGACATCGCCTTCACCAATATCGGCGGTATTCGCGCGGATGTAGATAAAGGCGAGCTGACCTACGGCGAGATGTTCGAAGTATTCCCGTTCGGCAACTACAATGTAACGGGCACCATGACCGCCGAACAAATCAAGAAGGCGCTCGAAGTGACGGATAAGTACTCCAACCTTCCGGCCATCCAATTCTCCGGTCTGAAGGTAGAATGGGATGCTACCAAGCCGGCAGGCGAGAAATATTCTAAAATTACACTCGTTGACGGGACGCCGGTCTACGTTGACGGCAAGTTCAATAAAGACCGTACGTTCAAAGTGACGACCAACGATTTCATGGCTACCGGCAGCGGCGACGGCTTCACCGTATTCGGCGAGGTGAAGGATTGGAAAGATGGAGCGATTATGCTTGATGCATGGGTCAATTACGCCAACTCCTTGAAAACGGCCGGCAAAGAGCTGTCTGTTGTTGACGATGGTCGCGATGTCCGTTTGGATCTGAAGAAATAGCACTTATCCCTAATTCATAGCTCAAAAACAAATAAAAAAAGCCTTTGCCTCTCCACCAGAGAGCCAAAGGCTTTTTCGATTATGCCAGCCAAACCCGCATCAGGGACAACAGCTGATTTAAGTTAAGCGGCTTGCTGATATAGTCGCTAGCCCCCGCCTGTAAGCAGATGTCCCGGTCCTGCTTCATCGCCTTAGCCGTGATCGCTATGATCGGCACCTGCGCATAGCGGGGATTCCTGCGGATCGTCCGCATCGCATCATAACCGTCCATGATTGGCATCATCATATCCATCAGGATCAGATCGATCTGCGGCTCCCGCTGCAAAATAGCGAGACATTCCTGTCCGTCATGGGCGACGCTGACGTTCATCCCTTCATTCTCAAAAGCGTTGGTTAACACGAATACGTTGCGGACGTCGTCGTCGACGATCAGCACGCTCCGCCCCTGCAAGAAGCAGGCATCAGTGAACGGCGCTGCCTGCTCCTCAAGAAGCGCATGCTCATGGCCTGCCGCCGCTTGCAGATGCGCACTCTTGATCTCGCTGACAGCAGGCTCCAATGACGGGATATACACTGTAAATGTGCTCCCGATCCCTATCTCGCTGCGCATTTCGATGCTGCCGCCCAGCAGCCCGGCGAGCTCCCGGGATATGGAAAGGCCTAGGCCCGTCCCGCCATACTTGCGATTCGTCGTGCCGTCCGCTTGCCGGAAGGGCTCGAAAATGAGCGTTTGCATATCCGGCGGGATGCCGATTCCCGTATCCGCAACGGTAATGGCCAGCACATGCACGTTCTTGGCATCGGGAAGCAGAGCTGCCGCTTTATCCGCATCGCACAAGCTTATATGAACCTCCACCCTGCCTTCATGTGTGAATTTAAACGCATTGGAAAGCAAGTTCTTAATAATTTGGCCGAGCCGCTGCTCATCCGTATAGAAAACTTCAGGTACTTGGGCATCCAATTCAACATTGAACAAAAGATTACGCTGCTCGGCTACCTTGGCAAACTGGCTGCGAATGAGCTTCGGAAGCTCTTGCACACGGAACTCCCCGATATGAATATCAAGCTTGCCCGCTTCCACTTTGGACAAGTCCAGGATATCATCAATGAGCAGCAGCAGATCTGTGCCCGATGATTGAATCACTCGGGCATATTCCAGCTCGTCGGGGCTTAAGTTCCCCCGGCTATTCTCCTGCAGCATCTGGGACAGAATGAGCACGCTGTTCAGCGGCGTGCGGAACTCGTGGGACATATTGGCCAGAAACTCGGATTTGTACTTCGAGCTTAACTGCAGCTGGACGGCTTGCTCCTCCAGGGTGGCTTTGATGCGCTCCAGCTCCCTAGACCTTTCCTCCGCAAAACGGCTATGTTCCTCCAGCTGTTCGTTCGTCATGTGCAGCTCCTCCTGCTGGCTTTGGAGCTCCTCGGTTTGAATTTGCAGCTCTTCGGTCATCAGCTGGTACTCCCGCAGCAGCCGTTCCACTTCCGCACGCGTTTGAACGCTATGGACTATCGTTCCCAGCACTTCCAGAATATCCTCCAACAACTCTAGCTGCTGCCCCGTGAATTTGTTCATGCTGGCCAGCTCCATAACGGCGATGACCTCATGATGATGTTTGATCGGTACGACGAGCACGCTCTGCGCTTTCACGGCACCGAGTCCGGACGTTATTCTGACGTAGTGGTCGGGAACGTTCATGAAATGGAACATCCGCTTCTCCAGCGCACATTGCCCGATCAGACCCTCACCAATTTGAAAGCGCCTAGTACCGATTTCGTCTTGGTCCTGCATCATGGCATAAGATGCTATTCGTTCCATCGTATCTTTGCCTTGATGAGCGGTTCTGAGGTAGAACAGCCCGAAGGATGCGCCGAAAAGCTCCGCCGCTTTGCTGATGAAAGTGGAACCGAGCGTCTCGAGATCGGATATGCCCTGCAGCATATGGATCACTTCGGCCAGCTTACGCTGCTGCCACTCGATCTCCGCCTGACTCTCCAGCAGCATATTGGTCGCCTCGGCAAGGTCCTTCACCTCATCGTTCATGGTGACATCGATGCGCTGCGAATAATCTCTTTTGAAGGAGCTCAGTTTCAGTATGCTTTTGGTCACCTGCTTGATCGTCCCGACAATCGAATGCGAAATGACAAGTGCAGCCGCCAACGAGAAAATCAGCAGAATCGTCAACATAACGAATAAAGAGTTCGTAAACATGCGATTTTGCTCATCCAGCAGCTTCGCTCTATCCTTCGTGAACCCAATCTCCATATTCCGGAAACGATCCAGTTGGGCGCGGATATCCTCGACGTTTTGCTTCCCGAGATAGAAATCATACGGATTGACCAAGCCGGCCCCGGCATCTACATTTCTCTTCATCATAGGTCCCGTCGGCCCGCCCAGCAGCATAATCCAGGATTCGATCGCCTCCTTAATGGCCCGGAGGCTTTGGACCTGCACCTCGTTCTCTTTGGTAAGCCCGACTAACCTCACGTAGGACTCCCGCCATTCCGTCTCCCCTTTATGATAAGGTACGAGATAGGACGGATCGCCGGTCAACAGATACCCGCGCTGTCCGCTTTCCATATCCATCACATACCTCTCGATTGCGTTGATTTCACTGTGGACGGCAAAGTCATGCTCGATAATGTAATTTCTATCCGTTTGCATAGACGTCACCTGATTGATCACTAACGTAAGTACAATTGAAATACAAGCGATATTGAATATGTAACCAAGCATGATTTTGGATCGGATACCGAATCTCTTCATTTTCCCCATCCCCGCTGAGTCCACTCCTTATGTCGAATCGAGCATTCTTTTGTATTATACTACGCTCCCAAAAGTTGGGATATGGGCTTTTTTTGCTTTACTACGTTACTGAGTTAATGTATTATTTAACTAAAGCATTTATTAAGACTAAGGAGTGATCCCTTTGAGCGATCGAATATCCGAGAACATTCGCCCACGCAGCGTTCTGACCCGTATGAAGCCCTATTCCCCCGGCAAACCCATCTGGGAGGTTCAGCGGGAATTAGGCATTGAGACTGTAACGAAGCTGGCCTCCAATGAAAATCCGATCGGCCCGTCACCGTTAGCTGTCGCAGCCATCCAAGCCTATCTGACCGACATTCACCGCTATCCCGATGCGGATACGGCCGACCTGAACCGTGCTATTGCCGGCAAGCTAGGCGTGGAACCGGATCAGGTGCTCGTTACGAACGGTGCCGACGAGCTTATTACGCTTCTCTCCGAAACGTTCCTGGAGCCCGGCGATGAGATCATCGTTCCCTCCCCGACCTTCAGCGAGTATGAATTCGGTGCTAACCTGATGGGAGCGGCGGTTGTCGAAGTCCCGCTTCGCGAAGATTACAGCTATGCGATCGGCGGCATTCTTGCGGCCGTAACCGAGCGAACGAAGCTGCTGTATATTTGCTCGCCTAATAATCCAACAGGCACCTACATGAGCAAACAAGATTTATATGCGCTTATGGATAAGCTGCCGCCGCATGTGCTCGTCATTTTCGACGGGGCCTACAGCCATTTCGTAACCGCGGAGGACTACTGCGACGGGATCGAGCTCGTTCGCCAGGGCTACCCCCTCATCGTGACGCAAACTTTCTCCAAAATCTATGGCTTGGCCGGCATTCGCGTCGGCTACGGCATCGCATCCGCAGCAGTCATACGCAGCATTCGTCAAGTGAAGGAGCCTTTCAATGTGAATGCGTTGGCTCAGGTCGGTGCGGCCGCGGCCATTCAGGACGATGCGCATCTTATGGCGACCCGGGACATGAATACACGCGGAAGAGAGCGTCTGTATGAAGCCCTGCAGGAGCTGGACTTGAGATTCACTCGCAGCATGAGCAACTTCGTGCTCGTCGAGCTCGGTCCGGATGCCAAAGCCATCTATGACGGCTTGATGCGCAGAGGCGTGATTCTCCGGTATGCGGGGGCATGGAATCTGCCTCATCATGTGCGGATCTCGATCGGCACCCCGGAAGAAATGGACGTGTTGATCCATGCGCTTAGCGCTGAGCTGCTCGTTTCGAAGAGCCAATAAGCTCTTCAAGCCCATCAGGGGTAAATTTTCGGCAAGCCGTCCGACTCATTGTTTGCCTGTGGCGAAATATGCTACAATGCACTAAATTGCAGTTTGTTGGAGGTTCGCTATGCTAAAGGAATTTAAAGATTTTGCTTTCAAAGGGAATATGGTCGATTTGGCTGTAGGGGTTATCATCGGAGGCGCTTTCGGGAAAGTCATTACATCGATCGTCAATGACGTCATCATGCCGCCAATCGGTTTATTGCTGGGCAGAGTGAACTTTAACGAGCTGTTCATCTCCCTGAACGGCAAACATTACAATACACTCGCTGAAGCCGCTGCCGATAAAGGTGCGCCGGTGTTGAAGTACGGTGTATTCATTTCCACGTTTTTGGACTTTTTGATCGTTTCAGCCGTCATTTTCATCGTTATTCGACAATTGGCCAAGTTCCGCAAGAAGGACGAGCCGAAGGAAAAGGCCCCGGCCACCAAGGAATGCCCGCACTGTTTGTCCGACATTCCGGCCAAAGCTACCCGCTGCAAATTTTGCACCTCGGAGCTGGCTTCCGCACCATCGGTTTCCGGCAGCATCCAATGAAGACCACAAAAGAGTTAAGCGCATAGCGCTTAACTCTTTTTATTTGGTGCGCAGATCGGCGATCTCTCCCTGCGCGAAAGCCCCCGCCTGCAGCAGGTCCAGCAGCCGCTTCGCCGCGCTCTCTGGCGGTTGCAGCTCGCCGTCCGCATGCAGCTTCACGAACCGGCTCAGCTGCGGGAAGTCCTCTTCGGATGCAGCGCGAATCTCCCGCTGCATATCCGTGTCCACCACACCCGGGGCTACGGAGTAAGCCTCCACCGGGTAGGGCTGGTTCGTCTGCTCGACGCCGATACAGCGCGTCAGCATATCGAGCCCGGCTTTGGCGGTGCAGTAGGCACCCCAGCCGGGGTAGGGCTTCTTGCCCGCGCCCGAGGAGATCTGGACGACACGCTTCACGACGGGCAGCGACTGCGTCTGCCGGATGAAGCTGTTCGTCAGCAGCGAGGGCGCGACGAGATTGACCTGCAGGTTCAGCTGCAGGTCCTCCTGGCCGGCTCGGCCGATGAGCGTCATCGGCTCGAGCTGGCCCGCGTTGTTGATGAGCGTGATGGCATCCGCTCGATCTACAGCGCCAAGGATTCGATCCAGGCGGTCCGTTTGCGCCAAGTCGCAAGCATGAAAGGTGTAGGCACCTTGCATGCTTGCCGCCGCTTGGCGGAGGGTTGCGTTATCGCTGCGGGACACACCGTGAACCGCTGCGCCCTGCGCTAGAAGCTGCCGAACCAACTCGGCGCCGAGCCCTCTGGAGCTGCCTGTGATGATATAAGTGGGCATGGGTTTGACTCCTTCTGTCTTCACTTAACGGGGACAACTTACGGAACCTTCACGACAAAAGGCACTGCGAACACTTGGCCGTCTCGCTGAAATTCGCCCCAAATTTTGTAGATGCCGCTTTGCGGAAAGGTCGTCATGAACTTGGCCGACGGCCCCGTCGATTTCTCATCCGTCGGATGAACATGCAAGTATTGCTCAGCGGCCGCATCGAGAATAACGACATGGCCGACAGCCCCTAAGTACGGCTGCAGATTCTGAACCGGAGCTTTCGTCGCAGCGTCCTTGAACGTATACGTCAAGTTCGCCTCTGCCCCTGCCTTCAGCCCGTCGATCGCTAATGCAACCTCGGTGCCGTTCACGGTTGCGGTCAGCTTGGCGTCCGGCTTCAAGCCGGCCGGCGAAGCGGCGTTCCCCTGCACCGTCAGCGCATGGCTGAGCACGGATTTCTCTTTCCCGCTCGGCGCGAAATCAGCGAACAGCTTATAGTCCCCGCCGGCCGGAAAGCGCGTCGTTACCGTGAATAACCCTTTCCCTTGATATTCCGGATGAATGTGATTGAAGTAGGAGAGATCTTTGCTAACGACGATCAAATGCATCATTTTCTCATGATTGAGATCGAACTCGTTAACCGGCTTGCCTGCGGCGTCTTGAATTTGGATGGTCAGAGGGGTGTCGTCCTGGGCCTTGGCGGCCGTCTGCCCTCCTGACGATTTCACGCCGAATACCGCCTGTACCTGCTCCTTGCCCCCCGCTTCATGGCTGCCGCCGTGCGCCCCGTGTTCGGCCGGCTGGGATTTGGCGCAGCCGCTCAGCAGCAGCGCTGCCGATAAGAGAAGAATACTCGCTATTCTCATTGCACGACATCATATCCTTGCTCTTCAATCGCTTCCTTGATCGCTTGCTCGCTCAGCTTGCTCTCATCGTACTCCACTTCGACCCGCTTGCCGGCGAGATCTACTTTCCCTTGGGCGCCAAGCTCTTTCATCGCCTTCTCGATGGTATTCACACAGTGGTTGCAAGACATTCCTTCTACTTTCAAAATCAAATTGGACATTTGCATTCTCTCCTTTACTTGTAGACAATTTCTTATTTCATCAAGGTGTTCATCGTTTTGAGCAGCTCGTCGACAACGTCCATGTCGCCCTCTTGAATGCGCTCGACCACACAGCTCTTGAGATGTCCGGCGAGCAGCAGCTTGCCGACGCCGTTGAGCGCCGACTGAATCGCCGCGATCTGGTGAAGCACGTCGTCACAATACGTATCCTTCTCGATCAGACCCTTAACTCCGCGGACTTGACCTTCAATGCGGTTCAACCGCTTCGTCAAATCGGCTTTGAGCTTATCGGAATGGTGGCTTTTGCGCTCATTCACATCCAAGCTGCAATGGCTCACTTCCATATCTTGTTCATTATTCATGGCGGTATTCTCCTTTGGGGGCAATTAAGTATTATCATTATCATACCCCCATCCCCTATATTGTCAATCATTTCGGATCCTCACTCCTAAAGTTTAACCCGCTGCAGCCTCAAGGCATTCAGTACGACTGAAACAGAGCTTAACGCCATCGCCGCACCTGCCACCCAAGGCTCCAACAAGCCTAATGCAGCGATTGGAATGCCGATCGTATTGTAGCCGAGAGCCCAGAATAAATTTTGCTTAATGTTCCGCATCGTTCTGCGGCTCATCTCCATGCTGTCCGCGATGGAGGTCAGCTCGCCGCGCATCAGCGTCACATCCGCGGCCTCCATCGCAATGTCGCTGCCTGTGCCCATGGCCATGCCGACATCCGCCATCGCCAGCGCCGGCGCATCGTTGATGCCGTCGCCGACCATCGCAACGCGCAAGCCTTGAGCTTGCAGCTTCTTCACCTCGGCCGCCTTGCCTTCGGGCAGCACTTCCGCCAGCACCTGCCGGATACCGGCTTGCCGGGCTATAGCTTCGGCGGTTCGCGTATTGTCGCCCGTAATCATCATGACCTTGATGCCCATCGCTTCCAAACGGGCTACCGCTTCCTGCGACGTTTCTTTGATCGTATCCGCTACGGCTACATACCCCGCATACGCACCGTCTACGGCGGCCAGCATAACCGTCTTGCCCTCGCTTTCCAAACGCTCCATATCTGACAGAGCTTCGGAAATGTTAATCGTATGCTGCGTGAGCAGGCGGCGTGTTCCTATCACCACAAGCTTCCCTTCCACTACGGCTTCTACGCCGAAGCCGGGGATCGCCTTGAAGCTGGAAGCTTCGGGCAAGGACGCAACCAGCGGCAGAATGCCCTGAACGATCGACTCGGCCAGCGGATGCTCCGAACTGCGTTCGGTGCCGCCGACGAGGCGAAGAAAGAGTGTTTCCTCCAGCTTCGTCCGATAGTCGGTGAGCTGCGGCTTGCCTTTCGTGACCGTCCCCGTCTTATCCAGGACGACGGCATCGATGCGGTGAGCGGCCTCCAGATGTTCTCCGCCTTTGAACAGTACGCCTAGCTCAGCCGCTCGGCCGGACCCCGCCATAATCGAAGTTGGTGTCGCCAAGCCCAGTGCACAAGGGCAGGCGATAACGAGAATGGCGATCGTCTTCTCCAGTGCCCCGGCGAAATCACCCGGGTCGAACCAGAAGTACCAGAGGACGAAGGCGACAAGCGCAATGCCCACGACGATCGGAACGAAAATACCCGATATGACGTCCGCCACCCGCTGAATCGGCGCCTTGGATCCTTGCGCTTCTTCTACGACTTTGATGATCTGGGCCAGCACGGTATCGCGGCCGACCTTGGTAGCCTCCATTCGGAGAACACCGTTCTGATTCTGCGTCGCACCGATCACCCGGTCCCCTTCCTGCTTGTGAACGGGCAAGCTTTCGCCGGTCAGCATGGACTCATCCACGGAGGAGCTGCCTTGCATGACGATACCGTCCACGGGTATCTTCTCGCCGGGCTTCACGATGATGAGGTCGCCGGTGACCACATCCTCCAACGGGATGCTGAGCTCTTCGCCGCCGCGAATGACCGTGGCCCTCTTGGCCTGCAAGCCCATCAACGATTTGATCGCTTCGGAGGTGCGTCCTTTGGCCAGAACTTCGAACCATTTGCCTAGAATGACTAACGTAATGAGAATAGCGCTTGTTTCGAAATAGAGCTCGGGCATATGGCTGTGACCGCCCTGACTGCTCTGTCCCGCCCATTGGATCGTTAAGATTAGGCTGTAAAAGTAAGCCGCCGACGTCCCCAGCGCAACGAGCACATCCATGTTGGCGCTCTTGTTGCTTAGCGCTTTGTACGCTCCGACGTAGAATTGGCGCCCGATGATGAATTGAACGGGGGTGGCCAGAGCCAGCTGGACCCACGGGTTCATCAACACTTCCGGCAGCCAAATCCATGAGGTAAAGGTAAAATGACTAACCATCGCCCATAGCAAGGGGAAGGACAAGATCGCGGACACCCACAGTTTCAGCTTCATCCTGCGAATTTCTTTCGCTCTATGCTCGCTTGTTTGAGCTTTTTCTCTTTTCAGCGCGGCCTCATACCCCAGCTTGGCGACCTTGGCTTGCATATCGTCAGGCGTTACTTCCGAGGGTTGGTAGACAATGCGCGCGGTTTCCATGGCCAAATTGACGGATGCTTGCGCGACGCCGGGCATTTTGTTCAACCCTTTCTCGATGCGGGTTGCGCAGGCGGCGCAGGTCATTCCGGTAATATCAAAATCAACCGTTGCAGTCGGTTGGCCCTCTGACTGCTTCAAGACGGAATCAGTGCTCATAGGAATTTCACCTCTCATGAATAGTTACATCGTTCATGTTTATATAGTATACCCCCCTACCCTATATTGTCAAGCGGAGGGAACATCATTTTTCCAAAAAAGTTCTTACTTGCTCCACGAGAGATCGGCAGCCAACTGCTATCACAGCGTCATAAACGCAAAAAAAGAAGAGGCGCCCCTCTCCTTTTCTTTACTGCCGCTTGCCGAACAGGCTCTCCATCTTTTTAAAAAACCACCTGTAGTACCCGTAGGAAATCAGCAGAGTGAACAAGATCGACAGGAAGCTCATAAACCAGTTCCAATTCAAATACGCAATGAGGTCGGTATGCGTCTCGAGCCATACTTCGCCTGCCGTCAGTACGGTAGGGAAGATTAGGGGGTACGCGATTTTCACCGGCCATGACTTCTCTTTAGGAAAATGAACGTTAAAGATGGCGCTGACTGCCGGATACACGAAAAATTCATAAGTAAAGCTAGCTTTATACACCATGCTCAGAAAACCGACCGGGTACTCGATAAGCCCGCCCTTCACGGCAAGCGATCTCAGCAACCAAGTCGGGACCTGCATGAACATGAAGCTTAACTGTGCTCTGATGTGGTGCCGTCTGCCAATGAAGACGATCAAGAGAAGAGCGGTAATGATCCAGACGCCATATAAGATTATCGTGTCCACGCGTGGCCAAGTCCTTCTTAGTTGTTTGATACCACCATTATGTTCAATGGGGCGTTTTTTTTAGTCTGTCTGCATCCCCATATCTCGGAACTCCGCTTCCATCTCCCGCCGCAGCAATAACTTCTCGCTTTCCTCCATAAAAGCAGCCTCCACCCCGTTCATAACAAGCCTTATCAGTTCAGGTTCCGTAAAGCCGAAACGGTCCGATAACACCCGGTACTCGTTCGTAATGTCCGTTCCCGACACACTTGGATTGTCCGTGTTAATTGTCACCAGAAGCCCTTGCTCCAAATACTCGCGAATCGGATAGGACTCCCAGCCAGGCACAGCCTTGGTTTGGATGTTGCTGATCGGGCACATCTCCAGCGGAATGCGGCGGTCTTTCACCATCGCCATAATCTCGCCGTCCTCCTTCAATCTGACGCCATGGCCGATGCGCACGGCACCGAGATTCGCTACAGCTTCATAGACATTCATCGCTCCCGCGGCCTCCCCGGCATGAATTGTCACTGGAATGCCGAGCCTTCGCGATTCGGCGAATACGTCCCTGAACCATTCCGGCGGGTAATTGGCTTCGTCTCCGGCCAAATCGACGGCAACTACGCCTCTGCCCACATACCCGGCAGCCGCGCGGATCACTTCCAGATTGGCTTCGCGGGAATGATTCCGCATGCAGATCGCGATGACGCCGGCCTTCACGCCGAAATCCCGTTGTCCGCGCTTCATCCCCTCTACGACATGGTAAATCGTTTCTTCGACGGTCAACCCGTTGGCACGGTGCAGTTGGGGCGCGAACCGAACCTCCACATACTTGCAATTATGCTCGGCCGATTGCTCCGCCACCTCATAGGCAACCCGCTCCAAAGCTTCTCCGTTTTGCAGAAACCGGGTCGTGAAATCGAATTTACTCAAATATTCGACGAGGCTGCCGCATTCCTCGCCTACACGCATATGCGGAATTAATCCTTCTGTATCATACACGGGAAGATCTAAGCCTTGGCGGAGAGCAAGCTCCAGAATCGTTTCCGGCTTCACACTCCCGTCCAAGTGCAGGTGAAGATCAACTTTAGGCAGCCGCGTCAGCCAATCCTGCGTCCGATTATGTTTCATCTTCCATCATCCCTTCTCATGTTTTTAATCTGAGGGGTGTTGTGTGCCCCCATGAATAATTTTAATTACTTTAAATCAATGTTATTTATATGTCAATATATATGACAAATTATTTTAATTATTATCATATGCGTTAGTTTTTGTGACGTGAACGGCACCAATGCAGCCGTAACGTAAAAAAGGCTGCCCCTGAAGCCATGTAAATGGCTGGGACAAGCCTTTTTGTGCGCGGCTTTTCTCCGTTGGCCGTGTCTTAGGCTTAATGCGTCTAACCGACTCCACGGCCTCAATGCCGCCGACCTTACCAACTGCCGACCGTCTGCCGCAAGCCCCCGCACCGCCAGCCGGGGAATAGCAGCGAGACTACTCGTCCCCGCTCTTCCGCTGAATAACCTTCAGCGCTTCCCTCACGCTAAGCGGCGACAGCTTCGTCTCAGCGACGAACGCTTGCACGGCGCCGGCGTCCGTCTTCGAGTATTCGCGCAGCGCCCAGCCGATCGCCTTGCGGATGAAAAATTCATCGGAATCCGCCATCCGCCGGATACAGCTAAACAGCAGCGGCACATCCGTGTGCCGCTTATATTTGAGCTGAAAGAGGATCGCCGTCCGCTGCAGCCACATATGGCCCGAAGCCAGCCATTTTTCGACGTGAGCCGGGATGAGCTCCGGATACTTCTGCATATGGAAGCCGATCAAATGGTCAGCAATCGTATCGACCGAATCCCACCAGGCATTCGTCACGACCAAATGCTCCAACAGCGCAATGCGTTCCTTCTCCGCCTCTTTGCGCAGTTGGATGAGCAGCAGCAGCGCCGTATAATGAAACTCCCGCTCAGGCAGTGCCCAGAGCTCTTCCGCCGCCTTCACGCCCTCGGCTCCTTTGGGCATCCCGTGCTCCTTCCAGAACTGCTTCGTTAGCGCCACGCGCTGCGGATTGCGAATGCCCAAGAAAGGGAAATGGCCGCGCATATAAGCGGCCATCGCCGCTGCGTCGGCCTCACTGGCGTGGGCTCTGAGCAGGTCCTCCAGCTTTTTTGTATAAGATGATGACATGGCCATGCGCCTCCTTCGTATCCTTTTATTCTAGCAATTCCACCCTGTTTCGGGTATGCTTATAGCAGAATTTTTGCATAGATCACCTATCGGAACGGAGAGGAACACATGACTTATAAGTTAGTAGCAACGGATTTAGACGATACGCTTCTGCGCGATGATTTGACGATATCGCAAGCAACGATCGAGGCCATGCACCAGGCGGTTGCGCAAGGTGTGACGGTGACGATCGCTACAGGGAGAAGCTTCCCGTCCGCAGCGAAAATCGCCAACCAAATCGGGCTGAACGTGCCGATCATTACGTATCAGGGCGCACTCATCAAAAACCTCCTCGATGAAGAGGTCTTATACGAGCGCACCGTTCCTGTGGATAGCGCCCGCTACCTGCTTGATTACTGCGAGCAGAGAAATCTCCATCTCCAGCTTTACCATGGCGACGAGCTTTATGCAGGCGAAGATAACGATAAAATCAAAAACTATGTACGCTTATCCAAAACCCCGTATATCATTGGCGACCTGCGCCAATGGATCGACATTCCGCAGCCCAAAATGCTGATCGTTGATAAACCGGAGGTTTGCGACCAAATCCGCGAGGAGCTGCTCCCGATTCTTGGCGATAAGCTGCATATTACGAAATCCAAGCCTCACTACTTGGAATTCATGCACAAAGAAGGCACCAAAGGCCACGCGATTGCATTCCTGGCGAGCCATATCGGCTGCACGCTCGAGGAAGTCATCGCACTTGGCGATGCGTGGAACGATCGCGAGATGCTCGAAGTCGCCGGTCTTGGCGTGGCGATGGACAATGCGCTGCCGGAACTGAAAGAGCTGGCGAATTATGTGACCCGAAGCAATAATGAAGACGGTGTAAGACATGTTCTGGAGAAGTTTATTTTGAACGTGTAGATCGTGAAATAGATCCCCTGCATGCTCTGGCATGCTGCGGGATTTTTTTGCGTTGCACGGTCTTCGGCGAAGAGCTGGCCTGGGTCGGCGTCACACTGGCGATGACCGCAGGTGCAGCCGTGATGGCCGGATCCTCGGACCTGGCTGATCAAACCGCGAACCCCTGCGTGCTGCACAGCTAGCGGAACAAAAATGGAGCCGCCGCTTTCTTTACAGCCATCTGGTTGTGTGAGAACATGGAAGTATATTCGCTGCCGTTGGCCGCGGGGTGTGCATTTGAGAGCTGCTGCTGCGCTGACGAACAAGCACCTTAAGAATGTAAGCGCTATCTTCGCCTTTAAGCCGAAGCTCCCCGTAACTTATTTTAAGGAGGCTGTACCGTTATGCACTTCTCCGAATTGGAAGGATACCGTTATTTTACCCCTACGAAGGTTCGTTTCTGCGAAACCGATGCCAACGGGCATCTGAGTCATCTTTCCTCGGTCATTTATATGGAACAGGCACGATGCGAGTACATGAACGGGTTAGGACTGTTTTTCATCGATGGCGCTCCAGCCGACAAAACGTTTTTTCTTGTGAACCAGCGTGTTGAATATAAGTCCCAGGCACATTTTAATGACGAACTGCTGATATATATGAAAATAAACCGGATTGGCAAGTCGTCCGTCGAAGCGCATTACGCGATTGTGCAGCGTGATACGCAGCAAGTCGTCAGCGTAGGGGCCAGTACAGGGGTGTATATCGATGTGCGGACGCAAAAAAGCACACCGCTGCCGGAGGATCTGGCCGGCCGGATCGAGCGATTCGAGGCTGCGTTCGCAGCAGCTGCAAATCAATGATGAAGGGCGAGGATGCTTATGTTCGATTCAGCCTTATTGCAGGATAAAGTCATTCTCATTACCGGCGGAGGCACGGGATTGGGCCGGGCTATGGCCGAGCGCTTCTTGGAGCTGGGCGCGCGTCTGGCGATTACCTCCCGGCGCGAAGAGGTGCTTGCGCAAGCGGCCGCCGAAATGGGCGGCAGCGTCTTCTACAAGAGCTGCGATGTGCGCGATCCGCAGCAAATTGCAGAGATGGTATCGGCTGTGGAGCAGCATTACGGCCGAATCGACGTACTGATTAATAATGCGGCCGGCAATTTCGCCAGTCCGACGGAGAAACTGTCTCCGCGTGCGGTAGACGCCGTACTGAACATCGTTCTGCACGGCACGTTCTACACCACGCTGGAGGTGGGCAAACGATGGATCGAGCAGGGCTCCGGCGGGACGATGCTGAACATCGTCACCTCGTACGCCTTCACCGGCTCGGGCTTCGTCGTGCCGTCGGCGGCCGCCAAAGCCGGCGTGCTGGCGCTGACGCGCTCGTTAGCCGTCGAGTGGGCGCGCCACGGCATCCGGCAGGTCGCCATCGCGCCGGGGCTGTTCCCGACCGACGGCGCGTGGAGCCGCTTGGCTCCGACGCCCGAGCTGTCGGAGAAGCTGCTGAACCGCGTGCCGCTGCGGCGGGTCGGGGAAAAGGATGAGCTCGCGAACCTCGCGGCTTATCTGATCTCGGACTACGCCGGATATATCAACGGCGAGGTTGTCACGATTGACGGCGGCGAGTGGCTGCAGGGCGCCGGGCAGTTCAACGACCTGCTCGAGGTGACCGAGGAGCAGTGGGCCTCGCTTGCGGAGATGACGCGCAAGGGGAAGTGACCGGCTAACTAACGGTCACAGCGGCTCTTATTCGGCGAATTGCAGCCGAATTGCAATTGTAACGGACACGGGTGCCGTTATTTCTCTCTTTTCGGGCGTGTTTCGCCTCGAAATCGGGAAATAGGGGCAACGGTGTCCGTTAGATTTGAGGCGCGTCGGTTTTCGCGGCAATAGCGTCTGCTGTGTCCGTTAGCCAACACTTGGACCGACGGACGTGGCCGTCCAGTAGGCATAACTGGAATTTCTCCCGCTAATTCCAGGCAAAATCGCCCCCGTACCGGTTTCACCGCCAAAATAACGGGAGATTTTCCTTTTAATCAATCCAAAAGCACAGAAGTCGCCAGAATAACTGGAGAAATTCCATTTATCACCCGCCGTGCCGCCGCGCCCCCGCTCCACCCGCTCCATCTCCTACACCCCCTCCAACAAGACAAAAAAGGCGCCCCACCGGTAACATGCTACCGGCAAGACGCCCCCACAACCTCACACGCGGAACCGCGCGATCAAAGCCTGCAAATCCCCCGCCATCATGCTGAGCACGGCAGCCGAGGAGACGATCTCCTCCATGCTCGCGTACTGCCCCTCGATGTTCGTCGAAACGTTCCGCGCGCCCGCCGCCGTCTGCCCCGCGACTTCGTCGATCGCGCGAATCACATCGACGGCTGCGCGCGTCTTCTCCGAGATGGCGGCCGAGCTCTCCGCCACCTCGCCAATCTGGCGCGCAACGTCGTCCATCGCCGTGCGAATGCGGCCGAACGTCACCTGCGCGACGCCGACCACGTCAAGACCCGTCTCCACCTCCCGGCTTCCCGCCTCAGTGGAGACCATAACCATCCTCGTTTCGTCCTGAATGCCCGCAACGAGCTCCCTTACCTCTTCCGCCGCTGCGCCCGTCTGCATAGACAGCTTGCGGACTTCCTCCGCGACGACCGCGAAGCCTTTGCCGGCCGCTCCCGCTCGTGCCGCTTCGATGGAAGCGTTGAGCGCGAGCATATTCGTCTGCCGCGCTATCCCGGCAATCATCGCATTGGCTTCCACGATTTGCGCAGACCGCACACCCAAACGCTCGACAGAAGCAGCCAGCTCCTTCATCTTCAGATGAATGGCGCGCATCTGTGCGATCGCCGTCTCCACGGCCTCATGGCCGGAGCCTGCCGCTTCCTGAGCAAGCGATGAATGCTCATGTGCCATCTGCGTAACACCTGCAATCTGCGTGACCGCCGCCGACATTTCCTCCATGATGGAGACGCCTTGATGCACGCATTGCACCTGCGCATCCGTCCCCATCGATATGTCCTGCACCGTGAACGTGATGCGCTCCGAAGACTCGCTAACCTGTTCGCTGTTGTAGCTTAACGCTTCCGAGGCCGCCGCTACATGCTGCGCGCTGCTTCCTACCTGACTGATGATGCTGTGCAGATTGGCTTTCATCGCATTGAAAGCCGTCGCCAAAACTCTCAGTTCATCTCTATTGCTTACCTGGATATCGGCCGTCGTCAAATCGCAGGCCGCGATGCGTTCCGCCGCCCGAACCATGGATCGGATAGGCTGTACAATGGCTCGCGAGAGCAGCAGACCGATGGCCAGCGCGAAGAGGAAGGCAGCTACGCTAACCCAGATCAACGTTCTAACGGTCGAAGTGACGACATCATGATTGCGGGCAATTGCTTCCTCCTGAACGCTCCGCTCCAGCTCCTCGATCTTCGCTGCGGCCTGCGTCAGCGTATCTGTCGTAGGAATCGCCCATTGCATCGCTTCCGCCTTGGCCAGCGGGACGTTGCCCTTGTCCGCGTATTCCGCCACTTTTTTGACCAGACGCGCAAACGTCTGATTGGAGTCCACCATGGATTGAATGGCGCTCTGCTCTTCCTCGCTATGAGACAGCTCCCCCATCTGCGCAATGATCGAAGTCAGCGTCCCATTCATATCGTTCAGCAGCTTCTCCTTCTCTGGCGTCGGATCAAGCACATAGCCGAACAGCATGCTATTCTGCATTTGCGTTTTCTCTTTGATATCGGCAACATTGCGCAGAATTGAAACATTATCACTCAAAAGCTTGGTGTAGGAGTTGTCCACCTTATGCAAGTATGTATAGGACATACCACTCGTCACTGCAACGAGTAATGAAACGATAGCGAAGGCACCTACAATTTTGCCCCGCAGAGAGACTGAAAGCATATTCTTGATGTTCATTTAGGGACCCCCTCCCATAATTTGGGTAAACGCTTTCACAAATTGACAAAACAACAGGCTGCCCTCCGTTGTGACAGCCTGCTGCATGATTATTTGGAATTCATATATTTACGCATATCGAACGCCACTGCTGCAACGATAATGACACCTTTGATAATCAATTGCCAGTAAGGGCTGATACCAATGAATGTCAAACCATAGTTGATAACGCTGAAGATCAATACCCCTGCCAGAACGCCCGGTACCGTTCCGATACCGCCGGATGTAGATACGCCGCCGACTACGCAAGCCGCAATCGCATCGAGCTCATACATATTTCCGTAGTTGTTCGTTGCGCCGCCTGTTCTTGCCGCTTCCAATACCCCTGCCAGACCATACAATGCGCCTGCAATGGAGTAAATGTAGATCAGGTAACGGTTCACGTTAATACCGGAAACGACTGCTGCGTGAATATTGCCGCCAATCGCGTACATGTACTTGCCAAGCTTGGTTTTATTGAACACAATCCATACAATGACTGATACGACAATAGCAATAATGACGATATAAGGAATGGAGTAAGTGGAGCTTGAACCGATCGCTCCTGTACCGAGTGTACTGAAGTCCGGACGCAACCCGCCGATCGGCTGGGACTGATTCGGTTTCATATCGAAATACAAGGAGTTAGCTCCGTACACGGCAACCATCGTTCCGAGCGTCGCAATGAACGGCGGAACCTTGAGTTTAGCTACGATCAGACCGTTAATGAGACCTACCAGAAGACCTGCGGCAATCGCGATCAAGATAGGTACAAGCAGCGGCAGGTGCGGAAGATCCGGGAAAAATCTGCGGCCGTAGTCCTGCGTTTGCAGCATCGAGGCCGAGATAACGGCGGTCAATCCGACGATCCGTCCTGTCGAGAGGTCCGTTCCTCCCGTGATCAGGATGAACGCTGCGCCGAGCGCGATGATTACGCGTGTGGATGACTGCAGCAGAATGTCGCGTAAAATGCTGACGGATAAAAAGCGGGGATCATAAATCGCAATCCCGATAACGAGCACGACAAGCACGATGTAGATTGCGTATTTGGTCACGAATCCGCTAAAGTCTCTGGATTTCACTGTTTCTGTTTTTGTACTCATTGGTTTCTTGGCCCCCCATTATGCCATATGCTGTGCAGCAAGGCGCATGATCTCTTCTTCTGTTGCTTTCTTTCCATCTACGATCCCCGTCAGGCGTCCTTCGCACATGACCATGATTCGGTCCGACATCCCAAGCAGCTCGGGCATCTCAGACGAGATCATGATGATACTTTTCCCCTGCTTCGCAAGGTCGGCAATGATGGAGTAAATCTCGAATTTGGCGCCGACGTCGATCCCGCGCGTCGGTTCGTCCAGCAAGAGCACGTCCGGCTCGGTCAGAAGCCATCTGGCAAGCAGCACCTTCTGCTGGTTACCGCCCGACAGGTTTTTGATCAGAGCATGCATGTTCGGCGTCTTCACCCGAAGCATCTCGATGCTCTTCTCCACTTCCGCTTTCCGCTTCGCTTCTTGAATGAACCCGAGCGGATTCATATAGCGGGACAGATTCGCAATTACCGTATTCTCAAGCACGGATAATACCGGGAAAATCCCCGTAACCCGGCGTTCTTCCGTGAGCAGCGCGATTTTGTGCTTAATGGCATCGATCGGCGATTTGAGCTTCACCTGTTTGCCATGCATCGATATGCTGCCGGATACAACGCTTCTCAGTCCGAACAAGGCTTCAATCAGCTCTGTCCGTTGAGCGCCGACCAATCCGCCTACGCCAAGAATTTCACCTTTGCGCAGCTCGAAGGATACGTTCTTGAACGATCTTGGAATGACCGAAGTCAGTCCTTCGACACTCATCAAAACCCCGTTCGGTACGTTGCTTCTCTCAGGGAACCGCTCTTTCAGATCCCGTCCGACCATTTTGGAAATAATCATATCGGTGGTCAGCTCGGAAGATGCCCACGTGCCAATCTTCGAACCATCGCGCATAATGGTAACTTCATCCGAGATCTCCAAAATTTCTTCCATTTTATGTGAAATATAGATGATCGAGACGCCGCGGCTTTTCAGGTCGCGAATAATGCGAAACAGCTGCTCAACCTCATTGCCGGTCAGCGACGAAGTCGGCTCATCCATAACAATGACTTTCGAATTAAAGGAAACGGCTTTGGCAATTTCAATGGATTGTACTTTGGAAACGGACAAATTGCCGACCAGCGTATCCGGTTGAATATCCATCTGAAGCTGCCGGAACAAGTTTTCTGTATCTTTACGCATTTTCTTGTGATCCACTAATTTCAACGGTCCGATCCCTTTCAGCGGGAAGCGGCCCAACCAAATGTTCTCCATCACGTTGCGATGAGGAACCGGGTGCAGTTCCTGGTGAATCATGGAGATGCCGTTAGCCAAAGCATCTTTGGAATTCGTAATGCTCGCGGTCTCGCCGTTCAATTTGATCTCTCCGCCGTCCGGCTTATAAATACCGAACAAGCATTTCATGAGCGTCGACTTCCCCGCTCCGTTCTCTCCCATCAGCGCATGTACGCTTCCCGGACGGACCTTCAGGGTCACGTTGTCCAGCGCTTTTACGCCGGGGAATTCTTTGGAGATTTGATTCATTTCAAGTACATACTCGTGTAATGTCATGGTAACTCCCCCTACAAGCTCGCGATAATCCCCACCAATGTGCAGCCTTTTTTCGAAGCTCTTTTTCTCTTTGCCTTTGTACGGTTTCCAAATAAGGAGGGCAAGAGCGGAAAGCTCTTGCCCGCTCTATGGCGATTATTTCGCTTCGTTCATGTTAGCTTTTGTAATCTTTTTGTAGGAAATCCACACATATTTGCCGTCTGTGATGTCATAGCCTGTGTTTTCTTTGCTTGGCGTCAAGCCGTTAGCCAATGCCGTAGCTACGCTCGTAGTCGCAGCACCTTGGTTTTTCGCATCGTTCAGAACCGTTCCGAGCAAAGTACCGTCGCTAAGAGCTTGCAGAGCAGGAGCCGTAGCGTCTACGCCGACAACCGGCAGGTATTTGCCGTCTTTGAAGTAACCCTTTGCTTTCAACGCTTCGATCGCACCTAGCGCCATATCGTCGTTGTTAGCAAGTACCGCTTCGATTTTGCTCTCGCTGGATGCCAGGAAAGCAGCCATTTTCTCTTGACCTTTGACACGATCCCACATAGCTGTATCTTCAGCTACTTTCTCTACGCCCAGACCTGCATCCGTAATCGCTTGGATGGAGAACTTCGTACGAAGCTCGGCATCTTGGTGGCCCGGCTCGCCTTTCAACATGACGTATTGGATTTTACCGTCTTTATTTTTGTCCGCTTCAGGGTGAGCTTTGAAGTAGTCAACAAGCAGTTGGCCTTCCATCGTACCGGATTGCTCCGCTTTCGCGCCTACGTAGTAAACTTTATCCCATTTCTTCATATCGTCAGCAAGCGGCTCGCGGTTCAAGAAGACGACCGGCACGTTCGCTGTTTTCGCTTTGTCGATGATAACGCCGGCCGCTGTGCGGTCTACTGCGTTAATCGCTAGAGCGTTTACTTTTTTGGTGATGAAAAGGTCTACTTTATCGTTTTGCGTCGGTTGCGAGTTTTGGCTGTCTACGATATCCACAACAGCTTTGTCTTTGGCAGCGTCAGCGATCGCAGCGCGAACACCGGACATGAACGTATCGTCAAATTTATAGATCGCTACACCGATCGTTGGTTTTTTACCGTCAGTTTTAGCAGGAGCCGCTGTTGCCGCTGCACCTGCGCTAGCTGCTGGAGCTGTAGATGCCGCTGGAGTTTGTGCTTTATTGCCACAGCCAGCTACGGTTGCTACCAAAGCGCTCGCTACTGCAAGGGTAATTAGTTTTTTCAAGGTAAGACCCTCCCTAAAAGGTTGTGTTGTTTATTTACATGTCTAAATATACGGCATGGCGATAAGGAAACAAATGCAATATCCTCATGTCTTCTATCGAAATTCTCATCACTTTATGAACGGGAATAGCAATTTCTGATTATCGGACCAGAACATATTGCTCAGATCGATCGCCTTGGTACCGGTATCCACACGATCCGGAATCTTCTTCCCGTTCGAGGCTTCCACCGCATTCTTGACGCCCAGATAACCGATGCTGAACGGGTTCTGGATAATGGTCGCCTGGATCACGCCCTCCTGAAGCAGCTCCAACTCCTCGGACGTGCTGTCGAAGGTGATGAGCTTCACCCTGTCCTGCAGGTTCAACCGTTGGATAGCGTCCGCCACGCCGACCGAGGACATTTCGTTCAACGCGACAATCCCGTCGAGGTGCGGATATTTCTCGATGATGCCCTGCGTAAGCTGGTCGGCCGTCCCCCGGTCTGTGAGCGTATACACTTTGGCAATAACCTGAATGCCGGGATACTTCGAAATTTCTTGAAGCAGCCCTTGCTCCCGAAGCTCCGCATTGCGCTCACCCTGCTTGAAGCTGACGATCGCGATATTGCCTTTGGTTCCGGCAAGTTTGACCAGCTGTCGTCCGGCCAATTGCCCGGCTTCGTAGTTATTGGCTCCTATGAAGCTCTTCGCCTTGCGCGTGCTGACCTCCGAGTCGATGGTCACGACCGGAATGCCTCGCTCCGCTGCGCTGTCGACGACGGGACTCAGCTCCTTATAGTCGTTCGCAGCCAGCACGATACCGTCGGGGCCGCTGCCGATCGACTGCTCCATGAGAGCGATTTGTCCTTTCACATCCGCTTCATCGCCCGGCGCGCGGAAATCGAGCGTCACGTCGAATTCCTTCGCGGCGACCTCCGCACCCATTTTCACCGTCTTCCAATAATCGCCTTCCTGGCTTCTCAGCACGACTTCCAAATGCTTCTTCTTCTGGGTCGGGATCGTTTCGCTTTCTTTCATGCAGGAGGATAAGGAGAGAATTGCGGCCAGGACGGCAAATATGAGAGGGCTCCATTTCATTGTTTTATCCATCGCTTCTCCTTCCTATTCATCTTCCAGAATGGCTGGTATCGTAATCTTCACGACGGTGCCTTCCTCCAGCTCGCTTTCCACCTTCACACCGTATTCGGGACCGAAATACAGCTGAATCCGCTCATGAACATTGCGCAGGCCGACGCCTGAGCCTTTCTCGCTTTTGACGGAACCGTTCATAATGTTCTTGAGCGTTTCTTCGGACATGCCGACCCCGTTGTCCCGAACCTGAAGCACGATGGTATCCTTGAATTTCCTTGCGGAAATGTGAATATGCCCCTCGTCCACCATGTATTCGATGCCATGATAGAGCGCATTCTCGACGAACGGCTGAAGAATGAGCTTCAGCGTCTTGTAAGCCAGCACTTCTTCGTCGGCCTCGATGCTGTAATCGAACTTGTCCTTATACCTCATCTTCTGGATGATCAAATAGTTCCGGATATGCTCGATCTCATCCCCGATGGTAATGATGCTCTTGCCCTTGCTGAGCGAAATCCGAAAAAACTTCGATAACGAAGTAATCGTCGTGACGACTTCATCATTCTTCCCGGTACCGACCATCCGGACCACCGAATTGAGCGTGTTGTACAGGAAGTGCGGATTGATTTGAGACTGCAGCACCTCGAGCTCGTTCTTCCGCTTGATCTCCTGCTCTTGAATGTTCTGGTCCATCAGCTCGCGCACCCGGGACACCATGAGATTGAAGCGGCGTGACAGCTGCTCCACTTCATCGGCGCCGCGAACATGGATGTACGTGTCGAAGTGGCCCTTCTCGACCATTTCCATCGATTTCTTGAGCCGTTTGATAGGCTGGGAGATGCGGGCCGACATGAAGGAGGAGATGAGCAAAATGAAAATAAGAACAATGACGAGCAGCCAAATCATGAACGTGCTGATTTCTTTGCGCGTCGTGATCATCTCATCGAGGTAGGACACGCCGATAATTTTCCACCCGATATTGTTCACGGTTCGAACGACATTCAGCCGGGACTCGCCTTCGCTCACGTCCATATATTTGCCGTAGGAGAATTTGAGCGCCTGCTCCACATTCTCATATTTCAGGCCGATATAGATCAGCTGCTGCTGCGGATGGTACACAATATTGCCGGCGGAGTCGTCGATAATATAGACATAGCCTTTCTTGCCCAGCGACACCGTGCGGAAGACGTCATCCAGCGTTTTGAAATTGACGTCGACGAGCAGCACCGCATCCTGCCATGTGCCGTTCCTTTCGATCGATACCCCTTTGCTCATGGAGACGACCCAGCGGTACGGGTCCTTGAACAAGTTCTGAATATGCGGCAGCGAGAAGGAAAGATGATTCGGGTTATCGAGTGCGGACCTGAACCAGGATTGCTCTAGCAGCCGTGTGTTTTTCCGCATTTCGGCGTTATGAATGCCCGTAATCATCGTGCCGTCAGCCGCAAACAAGTTAATGGACACGATGTCTTCACGCGTGCTGGCGATCGTCTCCAGCTGCTCGCTCAGCTTGTCCGACGGCACGCCATGGCTGTTCGCGATTTTGGCGTCGACGACCTCGAAGGTATCCGCCATGCCCTTGATGTAATTTTCCAGGTTAAACTGCACCTGTTCGACGATTTGTTGTGTATTCAGAAACGCGCTTTCTTCCGCCGTACGGGAGAATTTGTTGTACAGGACCAGCGAGATGATGAGCATGACGGTCACGGTAATGAAAATAAAAGACATCGTAATCGCGAACTGGATGCTCTTCACTCTCATCGTGTCCAGCAGCACAACATACAAGGACCTGAACAGCGCTTTCACTTTTCGTATCAAACTGACACCCCCGTTCCATTCCTGCGCTACCCTTTGGTGCTGTTATTGCGGTATTCCTTCGGAGAGACGCCGACATTCTTACGGAAGGAGAAGCTGAAATAGTTGGCGTCGGCGTAGCCCACCTTCTCGGCAATTTCCAGCGCCTTCATATCTGTCGTGCGCAGCAGCTCTTTGGCCGCCTCCATCCGGATATGGTTCAAATAGTTCACGAACGTCATCTTCGTCTCTTTCTTGAAAATCGAGCTGAAATACCCGGCGCTGATATGCAAGTGCCCGCACACCTTGTTAATCGTAATATCGCCCTCATGATAGTGAGCTTTCGTATAATCCTTGGCCATCTCCACGAGATTTCTATATGTGCTTTGGCGGTCCGTAGCAATATGATTCATCATGGAGAGACACAGCTCGGCAAGCCAGTGCTTGGCCTCCTCAAGCGAGGTGAATTTGTTGATCTCCGTGAATGGAATGAAGTTGTCGCCGAACACCTCGTCCACGTTCAGGTTGGAGTCCTTCGCCGCCTTCAAGATGCAGGTGAGAATTTCAAGCAAATAGATCTGATAATCCTTCACGGAGCCGGCTCCTTCAATCCCGTGGAAAAGCTCGTCGATCGTCTCGCGAATCTCCACATTCGTCCCGACCTTAATGCAGCGGGTCAAGGCATGCTCTTTCACATCGTCGAACCGGATCTTCTCAATGCTGCGCTTCTCCACGTCATCGATCGATATGATCCGGTTGTTGCCCAGAATCAGCCGGTAATCCAGCGCCAGCACGGCATCCTCATACGAATAGCTGATCTTGGAGATATCCTGCATCACCGTTCCGATGCCGACCGTCAACGTGAGCTTCAAATATTTCTCGACGTTCAACCGGATTTCTTCCAGCACCTTCATCGTTTCCTGCAGGGCCTTCTCCCGCTCGCTGCTCTCCCTCACGGCCAATACGACCACTTGGTCATTATGCATGAAAACGAGCCCAAGCCCGCGCTTCTCGGCGATCTCCTCCGTAATGTTTAACAGGGCGAAATATTTCAGCGCCTGATCCTCCGAGTATTGCAGCGAGACGGATTTGGACAGCTCGCCCCGGTTCTCCGGATCCACCTCGGGGATCAGCACGGCGTCAATGCTCATCACCGCAGCGACATAGCAGTTCCCGTTCAATTCGATCCCGTAATTGGCCGCTTTCTCATACACTTCATCGCGCGGAAGCTTCCGGTTCATGAGCGTAGCCAAGAAATTCTCCTTCAGCACAGGCATGCTCTTCCGGTAATGCTCCATCAGCAGTTGAACGTTCTTCCGGTGCTCGACTTCCTCCTGAATGTGGCCTTTCACTTTCAGCAGCGCGTTAATCAGCTCTTGCGCGGAGAACGGCTTTAGCACATATTCGTCAATGTGCAGCTTGATCGCTCGCTGCGCGTATTCGAACTCGTCGTGCCCGGTGAGGATGATCAGCTTGATCGTCGGGTACCGTTCACGGACCGCTTCAGCCAGCTGAAGGCCGTTCATGAACGGCATCTGGATGTCCGTCACGACCACATCCGGGAGCAGCCGCTCCACAAGCTCCAGCGCTTCCCTGCCGTTCTCCGCTTTGTCGATCACCTCGAAGCCGATGGCTTCCCAATCCACTTCGCGGACGACACCTTCTCTGACATCCTCTTCGTCATCCACCAACAGCAACTTATACATGGAAATCCCCCTTATTTATTTACAAATAAAACACTTACTTGTCAGTCTGCAAGGTATTCAACCACATTGTACTCACTGCCTATCGAATACACAACAGCAGCCGAGGTTATCGAAGGAAGTCGTGGTAAATTTACCCTAGGGTCTGTTAAAATGAGAAGGGACAGCCATTATGTATTCTTTGACATATTAGTTAACGACATTAATCGTTTGGGAGGAACCGCCGTTGGATTTCGCACAGCTGGGACGCATGGCTTCACGAATCAAGGAGAATGTAGGCAAAGTCATTGTAGGGAAAGACGATACGATCGAGCTGATGGTCATCGCGCTCATCGCTTCCGGCCATGTGCTGCTGGAGGACGTGCCCGGCACCGGCAAAACACAGCTCGCCAAGGCGCTGGCCCGTTCGCTCGACGGCACGATGAAGCGCATTCAATTCACGCCCGATCTGCTGCCTTCGGATGTTAGCGGCATTAACTTTTACAACCAGAAGCTGGCGGAGTTCGAATTCCGCCCGGGCCCGCTGTTCGCCCACATCGTGCTCGCCGATGAGATAAACCGGGCGACGCCGCGTACGCAATCCGCGCTGCTGGAATCCATGGAGGAGCGCCAGGTAAGCATCGACGGGGAAACGCACGCGCTCGAAGCGCCGTTCCTCGTGATCGCGACACAGAACCCCGTCGAGAATCACGGGACGTTCCCGCTCCCGGAAGCGCAGCTCGACCGCTTCCTGATGAAGCTCTCCCTCGGCTACCCGGCCGCCGCCGAGCAGGTCCAGATCTTGAAGCGCTACCGGCAGCAGGACCCGCTCGAGGCGCTGCAGCCGGCCGTCAGCCGCGCGGAGCTGCTGGAAGCGCAGCGCTTGTTCCCGCAGGTGCGCGTCAACGACGAGCTGCTGCAGTACATCGTGCAGCTCGCGGAAGCGACGCGCACGCATGCCGATGCGGCGCTCGGCGTCTCGCCGCGCGGCATCCGCGCCTTGATGAAATCGGCGCAGGTACTCGCCGCGCTGCGCGGCCGCGATTACGTGCTGCCGGACGACATCAAGGCGCTGGCGCAGCCCGTCTGGGCGCACCGCATCTTGCTGCGGACGCGGTCGCGGCAGCAGGATCAGCAGGTGCAAGCACTGCTGGCAGGCGTTCTCGCCGCGACCCCCGTGCCTACGGAAGTGAAGCTGGGGTAAGCCCATGAGCATCGCATGGATTGTGCTCATTGCCGCCCTCCTCTTCCTTGTGCAGCATGCAGTCTTCGCTCGTTTGGGGTTCCGCGGCCTTACGATCGGGCGAACATTCAGCCAGAAGCACGCACATGCCGGGGACCGCATCGAAATGATTGAAACGATCGTGAACCGCAAGCTGGCCCCGATCCCGTGGCTGCGCTTGGAGTCCACCATCCACGCCGGTCTGCATTTCGCGAGAATGAGCAATCTCGCGGTCAGCAGCGGCGAGATTTTCCAGAATCACCGCAACCTCTTCTCGTTGATGCCCTATACCCGCATCGTCAGGCGGCACCAGGTCGTCTGCGGGAAGCGAGGCTGGTATAAACTTGAAACCGTTTCCGCCTCCATCGGAGATCTAGCCGGCGTTCAAGCCGCCACGAAGAGCCAGCGGGTAGCGCTGGAGCTTCTCGTCTACCCCCGTCTCGTCAGCCGGGAGGAGATCCCGCTGCCGTCCAGCCGCTGGCAGGGAGACGTTACCGTGAAGCGCTGGATCATGCCCGACCCGTTCCTCGTCTCCGGTGTGCGGGAGTACCGTTATGGGGATACGATGAACAGCATCCATTGGAAAGCGACCGCACGCAGCCAGCGGCTCCAGGTGTACAATCGGGAGTTCACGGCGGACCCGAGGCTGCTTATCGTCGTGAATACGCAGATTACGCCGACCATGTGGGATGCGGTCAGCGATCCGGAGCTCGTCGAGAAAGGCTTGTCCTACGCCGCCACGCTGGCGGAATACGCGGTAAGCCAAGGCGTGCCCGCAGGCTTCGGCTACAACGGCTCGCTGCAAGGCCAGCCCGGCGTGCCCGTGTATGTAGCACCGGCGGGCGGGCATCCGCATCTGGCCTACATCTTTGAAACGATGGCTAAGGCTGCGGTCTCCTGCACCCGCTCTTGCGCCGACTACCTCGACGGGTGGGTCGAGCGGGAAGGAAGCGCCATGGACATCGTTCTGCTGACGGCTTTCGTATCGGAGGCCATCGAAGCCAGCATCCAGCAGCTGGAGGCCTCGGGACATTCCGTCTTCATCGTTCCCTTGCAGCATGAGCTGCTAAACTTGCACGACACGGAGGGAGGTTCCCGGGATGACGGCACCGCTTCAAGAGCAAGCACGGCAGGCTAGCCTGGAGACATGGCTGCGCGCTTTCGGGTTATCATGGCTGTTCGCCTTCATCGAGCTGATCTTATTCGCGCCGCTGGTCGTGCTTGCGCACGCCTATTTGTCCGAGACGTCCATCTGGCTGTTCGCTCTGCAGCTTCTGCTATGCTATGTAGCAGGACGCTTGCTTGGGCGCATTCGCTGGCTTTCCCGCACGCTCTATGAGCTTACCGGAAGCCTATTAACCGGATGGGCTGCGGCCTCGCTCTTCCAAGGCAGCGGTTGGCACAGCTGGGCATGCGCCGCTATCGGGCTGCTTCTCGCCTTTCGCGGGTTACGCTGCTCGAAGTTCGGCTGGAACGCTTTATTCCCTCCCGCCGGATATTTGACGGCCGGCTTGCTGTATGTCATCGCTGTTCCGGTGATGGGACGTCTCACCTTATTTCATCCGTATATGGGCTGGTTGAACGGACTTGGCTTCGTCTCGATGGTCATCTTCTTCTGCGCTACGCATCATGCCCGGCTGCTCGCAGCGACATTAGCCGGAGACGAACAGACAGCCGCGTCATCGCTATCCCGGACCGTGAAACGCTCCAGCCGCATATGGTTAATGACCTTACTTATGATCATCGCTTTCGTCGGGTACTTCCAGCAGGTTCGTCATGCTCTAGGTTCCTGGCTGCGGGCTGCGATCGCATGGGTACTCGGTCTGCTGCAGTCCGATCCGCCGCCGGATGCGCCGCCCGAGCCTAACCCTACGGCGATGCCGCCGCTGCTGCCGCCCGCTTCCCCGAAGGAACCGAGCTGGCTTGATACGCTGTTCCACTATGTGCAAGTGGTGTTCGGGTACCTCATTGTGATAGCCGTCGTCCTGCTTGCCGTCTATCTCATTGTCTCGAAACTGGCACCTGCCCTGCGTAAGCTTCTCATGCGTCTGATGAAACGATCGGTCGGCAGCGGACATCCGGATGGCTCCGATGGTTACATCGATGAGAAGGAAGCACTGGTGGATTGGAGAGAGCTGCCGCGTTACTGGCTGCGCAATAGGAAGCTCGGCCGGGAACGGGGACAGGCGAAGAAATGGTCGCATCTGCCGAACAACCGGGAGCGCGTCCGTTACTTGTACCGGCTGCTCATTGAACGGGCCGCGCAAAGCGGATATTCGTACAATCGCGCCTTAACGCCGAACGAAACGGAACAAGATCTCGCCGGCCGACAGCTGCCGGCCGACACCGTTCACGCCATCACGTCTGCCTATAACGAGGTTCGGTACGGGGAATCCGATATCACTGACCGTAAGCTCGATGAAGTGCTGCAGTCGATCGAGCCTAAACTTCGCAATCACCTCAAATAGGCGCTTTGTAAACCACGAAGAGGCTGTGCAGCACCCGACTGCATGGCCTCTTGCACTTTTTTATGAGAAATCGTCACATTTCGTCCCGCCGCCGCATATGCATAATTGTTTGAATACAATTGATGAGGTGGTTTTGAGATGTTAGCATTAAAAACTAGCTGTGAAAGACAAGAAGTCGTTCAAACCCTGAATGACATGGGCTTGGATCAAATCGCAAGATGGATCATGGTACTGCCAGAAGACCGTTGGGAAAGCATGTTTCTATCGACATGGCCAACACTTGCGAAAAAATGCGGCTACAACAGGTAGGCTGCTTTTACATAAACATATGACACGACCTACTTGGCCTTTCGTCTCTTTGCGCTTCATGCAAAGAGCGTTTTTTTTATTTATTTTGCAGATTGGCGGTGGACCATCTGTGCATAATTGTAACGGAATTATGACAGCATTTACGCTTAAATCGTATTTGGAGTGTCGTTCAAACGCTTTCATGCAGGATTATCGCAATATGCGGGCGAAATACAAGGAAATTGCATGTTCACGAAGGAGGGACAGGTTGTGAAGCACGTCACTGTCAAAGATCTAGTCGAGCGCTTCTCGCTCGAAGTCCTGGCCGGACATTCCGAGCTGCATCGCCCGATTACCAAAACCAAAGCGCATCGCCCTGGCCTGGAGTTCGTCGGTTATTTCGAATATTTCCCGCAAGCTCACGTCCAGCTGCTCGGCCGCAAAGAAATTACGTATTTGCATAAATTGAGCGAAAATGAACGCAATCTGCATATCGGCAATATTGTCAAATATCATCCGCCTTGCTTCGTCGTCACCAGAAATCAAGAAGGCTTGAAATATTTAACGAAATATTGCGAGGAAGAGCGCATTCCGCTTCTGCGCACAGCTGCCGCCACAAGCAAATTTCAGGATCTGGTCGATTTGTTCTTGAGCAAGTCGCTCGCCCAGGAAATCGCAGTTCACGGTGTTTGCGTCAACGTTTCGGGCATCGGCATTTTGCTGCGCGGGAAGTCCGGGGTCGGCAAGAGCGAAACCGCCCACACGCTGATTCGCCGAGGGCACCGTTTGGTAGCCGATGATATTGTCGTTTTGAAAAAAATCAGCCCGGAGACGCTGCTCGGCACGCATAACGGGAAAACGAAGGAATTCCTGGCGCTTCGCAGCATCGGGTTGATTAACGTCTCGCGCCTCTACGGGCGCAAAGCGTTCCAGGACGAAACGCGCATTGTGCTCGACATCGAGCTGACCAAATGGCAGGAACATGCGCTTAATAACGATTTGGAGCTGGAGCCTTCTTATACCGAGTATATGGATATCAAAATTCCGCATATCGAAATCCAGCTGCAGCCGGGACGGGATGTGGCCGGATTGGTTGAGGCGGCGGCCAACTCTTGGTATTTGCGCCAGCAGGGCTATAGTGCGGCAGAGGAATTCATGCAGCGCTTGCAGAGCGATTAGCTGGGCGGGCTTAGAGCTCAACGCTCGCGTATGCTGAGCAATGCGTTGCTGCGCCGGCGGCTCAGGGCAGCCTTGGGGCGGGGCTTCGGCTGGACGCCTCTTATCGGCACTCTCCCGTCGGCTCAGGGCCGGCTGGTCCCCGCTTATCCGCACTCTCCCGTCGGCTCAGAACGTGTCGCCACTATCAATGAAAAAAGCAGCCTAGCGGCTGCTTCTTTCATTTCGCTTTCTCCCTTGTCCCCCAAGTCGGTGTGCTGATCCGAATCGTAAGCTCTTCGCCATCCTCTTCCTCCAGCTTCCGATAGGCTCTTTCTTGCCATAGCTGGTATAGGTACAGCATGAACGAAAGCCCCGTCATGATCAGAAAGATGTGGTACTGCTTTGCATTCACCATCCCCCATATGCCCATGCGTTCTGCAATCGGAATCCCGACATAAGAAAAAAACAAGTCTAGCGCAAGATTAATAACGACATACAACCAGACTCGTCCAAATGTAAAGTGACACACCCACATCATACCAACCATGAAAACACCAAAGGTAAATGACACACCTGTCACATACCCCCATGGGACAATCGAAGTTTTGATTTCCCACCATTTATACCTGTAAGCAATCTCAGAAACAATCGTCAGCAAAAGCGCCGCGAGAATAGATACAGGCATGTATCTGTAGATGCTGTTCCGCTTCATGACAAACAAGGATAACCACGGCAGAACGAGCGCTATCCACCCTAACCACTTGTTGAGCAAGCGATTTCCTCCTTCCGGGTTTAACTTTGTTTCTACCTTAACCCATTACCTAACCGATTATGCATGGCTCCATACGAACATACCCATCCCTCATACCGTCTCAAAACAACCTTCTTGACCGAAAGCTGTTAATGGAGGTGTTTCACATGTTAATGCGCAAAAAATTGCCCTTTTTCATCGTCACCGTTACGCTGATCGCTTTAGCGCTATGCGGCTGGACAGCCTATGCGGCAACTTCACCCGACTCTCCCCTTTCAACTTCGGTCAAAGGCACTCTCAAATCCTTGAACTCGGATGCCGTCACCGTGATTACTGAAAATGGAGATCAAACGGTTCCTTTGGCTAAATCAGTTTGGGTTTATCGCAATGACCAGAAGGCTCAGCTGTCCGATTTGAAAGCAGGAGACCAGATTGAAATAATAGTCAACAGCAAGCATCAGGCGGCTTATGTCAAAGCGGCGTCTGCCGCTGCGGTGGCCGTACCGTCGCCGTCTCCATCGGCCGCGCCTGCATCTGCGCAGCCTGAGCCGACTCCAACGCCCGTGCCTTCTCCGCAAGCCTCGGCGCAACCGTCGGCAGCAGCGCAACCGTCGGCAGCGCCATCGCCGAAACCGGCTCAACTTCCGGGTACCGCCCTTATTCCCGGTTTGGAGGACATCGACTTGAATGTCGACGGGAAGCATTTCAAGCTCCATATCAAACAATCCAAGGAACCGGGCGGCACGACGTACGATCTCAACGTGAAGCCTGACGGTGCGGGGATGATTCATCTCAAAGGCGAAGAAGCCGCGCAATGGATTCAGATGCTTCTCGCTTCCATCGATCTTCGTTCGGAAGGAGCCGAGTCGCGGATTGCCGCTCTGCTTGCGCAGCAGTACAACCTGGATGCCACCAAGCTGAATGTCCATATGAAAACCAAATGGGGGCAGCAGCAGCAACAGCAGGTTCAGCAGCAAGTTCAACAGCAGGCTCCAAAGCACGATGACGATGATGAGGATGACAACGATCAAGACCGCAATAGCGAGCAGAAGGTAGAAGCGAAAGAGGCGCAGTCTGGGCCCAAAAACGGTAAAGACCACAACGCCAATAAACAGCGCGGCAACGACGATCACAAAGCAAACGAGAAAGCGCGCGGTAACGACCGCGATTAAAAAAATGCAGCTCCCTAGCCATGAAAATGGCTTGGGAACTGCATTTTTTTTGTTCCTTTGCTCGCGCGCAGCACAGCTAACGGACATCACGTCCGTTATTCCTGCCAAAACCGCCCCGTTATCGCTCTAACGGACACACGGGACCCTATTTTGCCGTTTCCACGGCAAAATCACCCTCCCACCGGCGAATAGCGGCACCTGTGTCCGTTACATTTCCGCAGCGGCCGATATTCGCCGAATAAGTGCCGCTGTGTCCGTTAGCCGGCGGTCCGGCCCCTCGCCGAGCCATCCGGCCAGCAACTGCAAGGCCGATGCTTCCGTTCGCCGGCAGCGAGCCTCTTCTCGCGCCGCCTCGCCTCTCAGTCGCGCAGCGCCACCTGAGCCTCACCGCACAGCCCGCTCACGCCACGCCCGCGCGCAGCGACTAGCACTAGTCGTCCTTCTTACCTTTGCCGCGCCCTGGCTTCGCGCCCTTCTCGGGTTTCGCCTCTTTGTCCCCCTTCTCCGGCTTCTTAGGGTCCTCCGAGGAGATGGACGAGGCTGCTTCACGCCCTACAATCGGCATATCGAACGGCACAACCGGAGCTTGCGCCAGCGCCCGACTCATCATCTCCCGGAACAGAACGGCCGGCACCGCACCTCCGGAAGTCGTCAAATAATGCTCCTTGTCGGTACGGTCATACCCGACCCACACGGCCGCCGTCAGCTCCGGCGTATAGCCTACGAACCAGGCATCCTTCGCACTCCCGCTGCTGATGCCCTCGAATTCCTTCGTCTGCGGCAGCTGCGTGGTGCCTGATTTCCCCGCAACCGGACGATTCATCGCCGCATTCTTCCCTGTTCCCTGCTGCACCGCCACTTGCAGCATGGAGGTCATGGCATAGGCCGTCTCAGGCTTCATGACCGGGACACTCGCCGGAGCGGCTTGGACGAGCAAGTGCCCGTCGCCGGTCTCGATTTTCGAGATCGTATGCGCTTCGTGGAGATTGCCCTTGGCGGCAAAAGCACTGAACGCCTGCGCCATCTGCAGCGGCGACACGCCCTCGGACAAGCCGCCCAGCGCGATGCCGAGCTGCCGGTCTTGAGCGGGCAGCTGGATGCCCAGCGACTTGGCAAATTGGAGGCCCTGATCGATGCCGATTTCATGTAGGAGCCATACGGCCGGGACGTTCCACGACGACACGACGGCTTCCTGCATCGTCACCTGCCCCCGCGTCTGATGATCCCAATCCTGAGGCTGGTATCCCTCAATGTTGAGCGGTCCGTCATACAAAGTCGAGAACGGCGTGTAACCTCGCTCCAGAGCGGGACCATAGACGGCAATCGGCTTAAAGGAAGAGCCGGGCTGACGCTTCAACTGCGTCGCGTGGCTGAATCCGCGGAACACGCTCTCCCCTCTTCCGCCGGCCAAAGCGCGGATCCCGCCGGTTCGCTGATCGACGACCGCCGCTCCGCTTTGAATGAGCTGATCCGGCTTGCTTGCAGGGAACAAGCTGTCGTCCTTATACACCTCCGTTACCGCGTTCTGCACGGCGGGATCGAGCTCGGTCGTAATGCGCAAGCCGCCCGTGAGCAGCTGTTCTTCCGTAAAGCCATACAAGCGAACGGCTTCACTAATAACCGCATCCACATAAGCGGGATATCTGCCCTTGAGGTCGTCCGTCTTATCCGACCTGACAACGCCTAGCGGGCTCGCCTTGGCTTGTTCGTAAGCCTCCGGCGTAATTTTGCCCTCGTCGCGCATCAGCACAAGCACGGTGTTCCTGCGCTCCAGCGCCTGCGCTTCGTCTTGGAATGGGGAGTACCGGCTCGGCGCCTTCGGTAATGCGGCAAGCACGGCGGCTTCGGGCAGGGTCAGATCCTGTACATTTTTATGAAAATACGTCTTGGACGCCCCCTGCACCCCCCAACTGCCTTCCCCGAAATAAATGCTGTTGAGGTACATCTCCAAGATTTCGTCTTTGCTATACGACGTATCGATTCTGATCGCATAAGCGGCTTCACGCAGCTTGCGGCTGAGCGTTTTATCGGCGTTAAGAAAAAGGTTCTTGGCCAGCTGCTGCGTAATCGTGCTCGCACCCTCCGAGTAGCCGCCCCGCACCACATCGCGTGCCACTGCGCGCATAATGGATTGGAGGTCGATGCCTGTATGCGAATAAAACCGCCGGTCCTCCACCGCCACAATGGCATCTGTCAATACCTTCGGCATCTGGGATATCGGGACGGGATCGACCTTCGAAGAGGAGAGCTGCGCCGCCGCTTTGCCGTTCTTGTCGAGCACGAGCGTAGCCTCCGGGAGCGGCTGATTTAATTTGGATACGTCAAGTCCGCGAATATACGAGTAGCAGGACGCCACTACGACTATTCCCCCGGCAAGCAGCGTGCCACAAGAGACCAGCCAGAACTTTTTGTTTCTCCATAAACGTTTAACCATCTAAACTTCCCCCTTACATTCGCTTATAGGTATTCGTTGAATGCCAGGAGTAAGTGACGCATGGGGAGAGCCATTTCATGTCAATTTTGTGAGGCTGATAAAAAAATAAAAAACACCTCCCCCTAAGGGAAGGTGTCTTGCACAAATTAAGCGATCGACGTCGGAGCTCCGAACACGGACGTATAGCCGCTGATTCCGCTCAGGATTCGCTCGGCCTCCTCATTCGTCATCGAGCCATACCGCTCCACCGCCTCGACGATTTTGGGGAACAAATGAATATCCCCCGCACTGGCGAACCCGCTGAGCCCCGGGAACGACAAAACAAAATGCACGCAAGCATCAATGACCTGCTGTTGATCGAACGGCTCGTACCACGTTGCGTACGTACGATCCTGTCCCTCCGCCCACGGCGCCTTCGCGATCGCCTTAATGACGCGAACCGCCGCCTGCTGCTTGCCCGCCTCTTCCATCAAGGCGTCGAACGCTTCTCGGTACTCCGGCAAGCTGTACATATAGTAATTCAGCGGCAGCAGAACCGTAGCGAACGGATAGCGGCGCAGCGCCTCCAAATGAACGGCCGGTGCATCATGCCCATGGCCGGTAATGCCGATTTCCTTCACGATGCCTTCCGCCTTCGCTTCCAAAGCGGCTTCCAGAGCGCCGCCTTTCTCCGTACAACGGTCCAGCTCCTCCATCGAGCCTACGGCATGAAGCTGAAGCAAGTCGACCGAGCTCACCTGCATGCGCTCCAAGGAGCGGTAGATCTCTTCTTTCGCAGCCTGCTTCGATCTAAGTCCTGTCTTCGTAGCGAGGAAAATATCGTCCCTCACCCGGCTGATCGTCGGTCCCATACGCAGTTCGGCATCGCCGTAGGAGGCCGCTGTGTCAAAATGGTTCACACCATGCTGCAGCGCATAAGCGATGGAGGCGTCGGCCTCTTCCTGTGTCACATTCCCAAGACTTGCTGCGCCAAACATAACGACTGAGCTTTCGTAATTCAAACGACCTATGGTACGTTGTAACATGAATGAATCGCTCCTTCCGTATGGTTCTTGCACCCTTTTACCATATCACTTCAGGAACCCGTGTACAATCTCCTCCCCTCCTATGCATAAAAAAAAGCCCTTGGTTGCCGGCCAGCCGGCTGGCGCCCAAGAGTCTAATAGGGATTAATAGGTTGCTCCCTGCAGAAACTTCACTCGTTCCCCCATAGGTGGAATCTCATTTCCGTCTACAATCACTTCAACGACAACCGGACCTCCGTGAGCCAGCCATTCTTGCACGTTCTGAGGTTGAAGCTCGTCCAGCGATGTAATCTCTACACTACGCAGACCGAGCGAGCTCGCAATCCCTGCGATGCTAATCCGCTGCTGCGAGAAGTCATCCAGGCACCGTTTGTACTGCAGCATATGTCCATGGTATACCATGCCCAAGCGGGCGTTGTTGATGACGACGAAAACAATCGGAAGCTGATACTCCTTAGCCGTCAATACTTCCATCCCGTGCATGAAAAAGCATCCGTCGCCCGTTATGCAAATCGTAGGCCTGTCCGGCTCGGCCAGCTTCGCCCCGATCACTCCGCCCAGGCCTGAGCCCATACCGCCGAAATTGATGTCGATATCGAATTGTTGGCCGCTCTCGATGAGCAGGTTCTGGATGGAGTACGTCATGAACTCGCCGATATCAAGGAAGAACCGCGCATTCTTCGGTGCGGCAGCGCCAAGCCCGCGAATAGCCGCCCGCGTGTTCCATTTCTCCTCGACCGCTGCGCCCGCCGCAGCTTCGGCTAACCCGGCATAAGCATCGCTGACAGCTGCTTCATCCTTCTGTCCTTCGTCCGACAGCTGTTCAAGCAGCTCCGCGATGACCGCCTTGATTTCCCCATGAACCGGGTAATGAGTCTCATACACTTTGCCCAGCTCACGGCTATCGTAATCGATGTGCACGAGCTCGCGATTCGCGGTCAAACGCGGCTCCCAATTGCTCGTCGCCAGCTCGCCCAAGCTCGAGCCAATGATCAGCAGCACTTCGTGATTGCCGCCATTTAAATATTCGCTCGCCTTAATATTCGCGGAGAGTCCGTATACCCCCAAGGACAGCGGATGCTCCTCCGGGAAAGCGCCCTTGCCCCTCGGTGTCGTCGCTACGCCCCAGCCTAACGCCTCAGCGAACGGCACGACCAAGTCCGCCGCTGCTTTAGCCCCGCTGCCGAGCAGAATAGCTCCGGACGAACCTGCCGCCTTCAACCGCTGCACAGCCGCGCTGACTGCAGCCCAATCCGTCGCCCGCTGCTCGATTTGTGGTAGCACCGGCAGCTCTCTTGCGCCGATCTCCGTCATCTGAATATCTATCGGAATCGCCAAATGCACCGGTCCCGGCACACCGCTAATGGCCGTATGGAACGCCTCCGCCATAATCTCAGGCAGCGCCTCAGGATTCAGAACGGTACGGCTCATCTTCGTAATCGAAGCGAAGATCGGCTCCGCATACAGCTCCTGCGCGCCTCCCTTGCCCAGCTTCGTAGAAGGCACCGAGCCTGTGATGAAAATAACAGGCAGCTTCTGTTTCCAAGCGTTGGCCGCCGGCGTCACCAAATTCGTCGCTCCCGGACCGCTGGAAGCTACGCACAAGGAAGGAATGCCGGTAATGCGTGTGTAGGCCCCTGCCATGTACCCGGAGCTGTTCTCATGCTTGGCTACGATCGGCTTAAGCTCAGGAATATCCAGAAGGGCATCATAAATAGCATTGATAGAGCCCGCCGGAATACCGAATACATATTTCACACCCTGCTGTACTAGAAATCTCAATGCTAGTTCAATTGCCCGCATTCTCGTTACTCCTTTCCCGTAGGTAAAGTAAATTTAAATACCGAACCTTGGCCTTCGCTGCTGTCGAACCAGATGCGGCCGCCGTGCAGCTCGATGAGCTGTTTGGAAATGGCCAGCCCTAAGCCGGTGCCGTTGATTTGATTATTAGCCTGATAAAATTTCGTGAAAATGTTCTTCTGCTTCTCGAACGGAATGCCGATCCCGTTATCGTGCACTTCGACCGTGAGCAGGTTGTCCTCGAACTTCGTTTTGATGGTAATGACGCCTAGCGGCGGCGTAAACTTGATCGCGTTCGAGAGGAGGTTCAACAGGATCTGCAGAATGCGCTGCTTATCGACTTGGACGACACTGTCCGTATCCGCATCCGTTTCTACAATGAGAACGAGCTTCTTCTTGTTAATGAGCGACTGCACGATCTCGACGGACTCCTTCACAATATCATTGAAGTCCGCCTCCGTGTACATCAGCTCGAACTTGCCGTTCTCCATTTTCGCGAAATCGAGAAGCTCGTTCACTTGATCGAGCAGACGGTCGATCGATTTGGCGGCTATATCCAACAGATCCTTCTGGGACTCATTGAGATCGCCGAGAATCCCTTTGCCCAGAATATCGACGGAACCCTTAACCGCTGTAATCGGCGTGCGAAGCTCATGGGACAGCGTTGCGATGAAGTCGCTCTTCAGCTCGTTCAGATGCTCCAGCTCCCGAACCAGCCCCTCCAGTTTGAAATTAGCATGCTGCAGCTCAATCGAACGCTCATGAACGGAATGATCCAGCTTCTCCGTATGCTGGGCGTTGGATAGGGCGGTTGCCGTCGCATCGGAGATCGATTGGCAGAATTCCAGAATGCTCGCTTCATATTTCCGCTGCTTGCCGATGGACGGAATTGCTACGACTCCGTATACCGAGCCTTTGGCCACGAGCGGGAAGACCATGATGCTTCTGATGTCAAAAGAGACGAAAGCCTTATGATTCGGCCGTGGATCCGCATAGACATCCTCGATAGCGGCTGCTTTTTTCTCCGTGATGACTTCATACAACAGCCGGTCGTTCTCAATCGTCAGCTTCACTTCGCGATGCTTCACTTTCCACTCGTCCATCGTGACATTCTCGGAAGAGAGCTGGTAAGGCTCGATCGTATGCTCTTTCTCATTGTACAAATGAATACCGATGTCTTTCGATCCGCTAGCTTTGCGCATGTAATGAAAGAAAGTGTTCAATACATCCTTAACGGATAGAGATTCCGATAACGCCTTCGTGGCGTCAAGCAGAAGCTGCTGCTTCTCCATGAGCAGTTGACGCTGCTCAAACATGCGAATATTGCGAATCGCGACACTGGCCATGTTCACGAACGCTTCCGTCACTTCCATCTGCTCTTGCGTAATATTCATCGGCTTACCGAAATCGTGAACGAACACGAGACCGAACACCTCATTATCGACAATGACCGGAATACCGAGAATCGATTTAATCTTAAGCAGCTGCCGCTTCGACTGATCCAGTCTCAAATCCACACTCGTATCTGAAATATAGTCGCTGGCCTGATTGCGCAAAATGTCTCGGACAAACTCATCTTCCTTCGGATCAATCAGCAATTCCGTGATATCGACAGGCAGCTTATTGCCTTTATCCCCCTTGAACGTGCCATCGGGCTGTTTGAGGAAGAAGCCGACCAGATCGGCCTGGGTGATTTCCCCGGCTATGGCGTCTACGAATACCTGCAAGATTTCTGACAGCTCAAACTGCGAATTGATGACCTTCGTCATCTGAAACAACTTCTGAAAGCTCATAAGTTCCATGACCATGTTTCACCCATTCTCCTTTAATTAGCGTATCTTTATTTGATGTCTTCCGCTGTTTTTCGCTCCGAGAAGTGCTGAATCCGCTTGTGTGATCATTTGCTCAAAACAGGTAGGATCGAAATTGTTCGCAAGTCCTATGCTGACCGAAAATTCTTGGGATTTACTAGGCGCAAGACTGACCTTCAAGCAATCGACCTCTTTCACGATGCTGTCAGCAATCTCCATCGCGTTCGAATCTTTGTGCAAGAGCACCAAAAACTCGTCCCCGCCGTATCGAAAAGCCAGGTCGTGCTCGCTGGAAATCTTAGCCTGTATGATCGAGGCAACCTCACGCAGCACCTGATCGCCGACCAAGTGGCCCAAATTATCGTTAATGTCCTTGAAATAGTCCATATCGACCATCATCGCAGCGTGGAATTGCTTCTTCCCTTCCCTCATCATGGCGATTGTCATATCCAAGTAAGCCCGGTTGTATAGACCAGTCAGCGCATCCACATAGACCAGCTTGGCGAGCTGCTTATTGTCTTTCTTGAGGTTCTTCACCTGGGCCTTCTGGTGCAGGGCGATTTCAACTTTGCGTTCCAACACATCAAGGTCGAAGGGCTTCGTCAAATAATCGACGGCACCGAGCCGCAAGCCATGCAAAATATCTTCTTTCTGGGCGTTCGCCGATAAGAAGATGATCGGTATGTCGAAATCCGCTTCCGCCATTAACTGCCGGCAAATTTCAAAGCCTGTAATCTCCGGCATCATCACATCGAGCAAAATCAAATCCGGCATTAGATCTCTGACCATCGATAGCGCTTCTTTGCCGTCTTCAACCGTGAAAATTTCGTAGTGCAGCGAATTTAGAAAGATACGAAGAATATTAAGATTATGCGGCTCATCATCGATGATCAGAATACGTCCGTTCATTGATTATCCCATCTTTCATTTCAATAATAGTTGTTTGGAAAACTAATCATTCATTTGCATTTGCTCATCGATGATGCTCAGAAATATCCGCACTAGATCCTCGTCAAACTGTTTGCCCGCATGAATGAGCAGTTGCTCTCTTACCTCATGAACATGAAGCGAATTCCGATACACTCTCGTCGATGTCATCGCATCGAACGCATCCGCGATACACACAATCCGCACGAGATAAGGAATATCCTCCCCAACCAATTGGTCCGGATAGCCACGGCCATCCATGCGTTCGTGATGCCACCTGACCATCGGCAGAAGATGCTCGACCTCCGGCAGTTCCTTCAGCAGCTCATGTCCGATTACGGGATGCTGGCGGATTACGCGAAACTCATCGTCTGAAAGGCGGCCCGGCTTCATCAGGATGTGATCGGGAATGGCCAGCTTCCCAATATCGTGGAGCAGCGCTCCCAGCTTCAATGTTTCCAGTTCCACCTCGCTGACGCCGGCCTTGGCTCCTAGCAGCGTAGAATAGAAAGCCACATTGTAGCAGTGGTCCACTGTAAAACTATCTTTGACCCTAAGCGTGTTGAAAAGGCTCTCGTAGGCTTGCTGCTTCAGCACTTGCTTGCGGAACTGAATCTTCTTGATCAATTGCTCCATATGCAGCCTGATCAGATTGCACAGATGCAATTGCTCGTCTTTCAACATCGTATTCGAAGGAAAGGAGAACAAGAGAGCGCCGTAAGAAGAACCGTGTTTTATATGAAATCCATATATGCAGGCATATCTGGATTGAAGAAGATGTTCCTTCATTGTCCCGCTCGCCTCATCCATTGACAATCGCATTCCGTCGGGCGACAGGGAAAAAAACTGCGTTTGGAGAACTATGTATTTAAGATGCTCCATGACCGCTGTACTAATATTCACCGAATAAGCCGCTGGGGTAAGCTGATACTTATCATCCATTAGAAAAAGAGAGATATGTTCACAGCCAATTGATTTCTTGGCGATATCATTCAGTTGGCCGATCGATTCGAAGATGGAATCAGAATTGATTACATTCTTGAAAAACAATGAATTCTGCATAGATGTACCTCTTATTCTTATCAAGTAGACTACCCCAACTATTTAATTAGTACTAGTTCTTCTTATTAAGGACAATCTCCTCTATTATACTTAATAATTTCCAATATTTTAATATTTTTTTACTTTAATAGTTATAATTACACATAAACTCCGTCTTTTCGCGCGCCGTTCCCGTCGATTCGTGTCAACGCGTTTCATTCGCCCGATTTCCGGGATAAATATCGCCCGACACAATCTGACATCATCCTCTTATTTTATAATTAAACAGGTATAGTGTGAAAGTCATCTTAGTATGGTAATGTATGGCTATACGATAGAAAAGAAGGTAGTGGCATATATGAAGATTTATATCGCTTTCATTCGAGGTATTAACGTTGGCGGCAAAAACATCATTAAAATGGCGGATTTGCGGAAAGCTCTGGAGCAGACTGGCCTGCAGCGCGTTCAGACCTATATTCAAAGCGGCAATGTCCTGTTCGCATCTGCCGAGGATGAAGACCAACTGCGTAAGAAGATCGAAGACACGATCAACGCAGCCTTTCACATCCCTGCAGCCGTCATGCTAAGAACCGCCGATGAGCTGAGAACCAGCTTCGCGAATTGTCCGTTCTCCGAGTCGGAGATTGCCGAAGCGGAGTCCTTGTCCGACGCCGAGAGCCTCTATATCGCTTTCATGCCTGATGAGCCTTCAAGCGCAAGCTTGGCGAAGCTGGAAGCGTACCGAACGGACAACGACCAGTTCCGCGTTCAAGGCCGAGAGCTCGTCCTGCTGTATCGACACAGCGTCCTGAAATCCAAGCTCGCCAATAATCTGACGAAGCTGGATGTGCCTGTAACCGTGCGAAATTGGCGAACGTTAACGAAACTCGTAGCGTTAGCCAATGCCATGGAGGAACCGGAAAAATAAAAAAAAGCGTAATCTGTCAGTATCTCTACTGATCGGATTATGCTTCTTGTCGATCGGGACGACACGATTTGAACATGCGACCCCCTGCTCCCAAAGCAGGTGCTCTACCAAGCTGAGCTACGTCCCGGAACTGCTATGTATAAGTGCAAAACATAAATGGCGCGCTCTGAGAGATTCGAACTCCCGACCTTTTGATTCGTAGTCAAATGCTCTATCCAGCTGAGCTAAGAGCGCTAATTCATGGAGCGGAAGACGGGGATCGAACCCGCGACCCTCGCCTTGGCAAGGCGATGCTCTACCGCTGAGCCACTTCCGCATACGTTCCCGAAGTTGTTACCGGGCGGCGTTTGGTTCCGCTCGTTTTAGGGACAAGTAGTAATATAACAGGATTCTTTACAAAAAGCAAATCATTTTGGCACTTTTTTTTCACCAATTTTTTCCCTGATTGATTCGATAGTTGCCCATTGGAGGAGTTGACTGCATTGCCCCCCTTTTTCGATCCTAGCATCCCGCGGGAGTTCATTATCGAGGAACGGCTGGCCGTTTATACGCAGCATGATTTTCATACGCATGTCTCTCTTGAGATCAGCATTGCTCTCGACAGCTCGATGAAATACCCGATGGGCGATCAATGGTACTATGCGGATCCCGGCGATGTGTTTCTGCTCCGCCCTTTTGAGCCGCACTGGAATTTAATCCGGGAAGAGGGTAAGCCCGGCCGTTGGATCATGCTGCTCTTCTCACCGGAGTACATTTCCTTCATGCCCAAGGGAGACAGCCTGCTTGTTCCCTTCTATACGAAGAACGCCTCTCAGGTCATTCCTGCTGCCTCACCGTACGCCAGATGCATCGTGCGGCTGGCCCAGGAAGCACTGCTGGAGAAGGAGCACGCACAGCCAGGCTGGGACATCCAGTTGAAGACGCTCTTAATTCAGATTTTAGTTCAAATCCAACGGTACTATGCAGCCGTTTCCCTGGAACAATCGTCGGAATCAGGAGCGCTAACAGGGATCATTGCCGCTATCGAACATATCATGACCCATTGGGCGGAGGAGCTGGACATGGATGATCTCATCGAGCGGGCCGCGTTGAAGAAAACCTGGTTCTACACCAAGTTCAGAGAAGTAACCGGAATGTCTCCTCACGAATTTATCATCAGTCTCCGCCTTCAATACGCGGCACATATGCTGCTGTATACACAGGATACCATTACAGATATTGCCCTGCACTGCGGATTCGGCTCCTCCAGCTATTTCAATAAAGTGTTCAAAGAAAACCGAGGTCTGACGCCTAGTACGTACCGGAAGTCAAAGCCGTTAAGCTAACGCCGCCAGTCTAACCCCGCTTATAACCCGACAAGAGAACGCGATCCTCAAGCAGCTTGCCTGTTTGCGCATACCGGCAGTTCGCCGCTGCCGCTTGGAACGCATAGGCGCGCCTAGGCTTATCCGTATGATTCTTCTTGCTGTGGTGAAGCGTCTCCCGGTGAAAGAATACCGCGTCGCCAGGCGCAAGCGGCAGGCACGGAGCGCCATTCTCGGGCTCTGAGGCGCGTCTATGGCCCGGTTCCGTATTCATGTTGGGTAATCGGCCTAACAGATGCGAGCCGGGAGCCAGCCATAAGCCCGCGTTGTCCTGCGTGATCTCATCCAGTGCAACGAATCCGTTGAGCATGTGACCCAGAATATGCGTGTACTGATTATCCTGATGCCATTCCAGCCCGTTGCCTTGGGGAGCCACAACCGCGTACATGCCCATCCATAGCTTCACTTGGTCCCCTAGAATTTGCTCTAACACGCTGACAATCGCCGGATTCGTCAAGAAGGCCGTCGTCTCCGGGTACACCTCCTGCTCCTTAGCGATATCGATGATGCTTCTGCTCTTCCACTCGCCGGTTCCGCCTTCATTGGCAAACGCGGCATTCTCCCTGTTGATAGCCTCCACTGCCGCTTGATTCAGAAAACCTCGAGCATAAAAGTAACCTTCCCGATAAAATTGCTCAATCATCTCTTGGGTTAGTACGAAATTCGTCATCTCCGTTGTCATCGCGCTCAGCCTCCCTACCGTTTCGATTTCATTGTACTTGGAACGGTGCCGAGCGGGCTTGCATTTCGCTGTGCCATTATTAGCAATTTTGTTCACTAGTGCAAAATAGAAAAAGAGCAGCAACGATATAATCGTTACTGCTCCTAATAAGATGCGCGTAGAGGGACTTGAACCCCCACGGTCGCCCGCTAGATCCTAAGTCTAGTGCGTCTGCCAATTCCGCCATACGCGCTTATGAAAGACAAAAATGGTGAGTCATGTAGGATTCGAACCTACGACACCCTGATTAAAAGTCAGGTGCTCTACCAACTGAGCTAATGACTCGCAATCATTGGTTGCGGGGGCAGGATTTGAACCTGCGGCCTTCGGGTTATGAGCCCGACGAGCTACCGGGCTGCTCCACCCCGCGTCATTGTAGGCTAATACTCTCTATAAACACCCCAAATGGGGTCTGCTTGGCGACGTTCTACTCTCCCAGAACCCTGCGGTTCAAGTACCATCGACGCTGGAGGGCTTAACGGTCGTGTTCGAGATGGGAACGCGTG
>NZ_JAVDUS010000034.1:0-60036 GCF_031456485.1 Bacillus sp. 3255 | reverse complement strand
CCGTCCGCCGCTAAGCACCGAAGTGCTCCGCTCGACTTGCATGTATTAGGCACGCCGCCAGCGTTCGTCCTGAGCCAGGATCAAACTCTCCATAAAGGGAAAATCTGAAAAGCTCAATTGACTTGCTAGCGAGATTGTTAATCTCATTTATGCATTACTCACTCGTTGTTCAGTTTTCAAAGATCAATGACTCTTCATTATTTCCACCGCTGTTTAGCGGCGACTTTTTTAATATACCACATTCGCCCGGGACATTGCAAGTTTTTTTTCAAAAACTTTTTCCGCTTTTCCAAGCAGCTTGTCCCTTTCGTTGGGGCGAGTTATAAAGTAACACATACATAGAGGGTAAGTCAAGAACATACCCCCTATTTTTTTTGCGCTTGGTAATTGCGATTTCTCGCATACTTGGATATTTCCTTGGGACTCGCTAATCGAGCGTACATCCTGAAGATAACTTTATATCTGGATTCTATAGCCCCTTTGATTTCTTGGTCGATCCTTTTGTCATTCAAATCAAACAGCATTTCATCCAATTCTTTACGCAATACATAATCTAATTCTCTACATTCCCGATCATTGAACAAAAATCCGAGCATACATCCATCCAAACCCCTCTCGACTGTAGAGATTTATGGCACTTACAGTTGGATTGCTTGCAGCGCTCAGCACCGTCTTACGACCTGCGCTCCTGACTGCTTTACTGTTATGCTCAGTTTTTGCCAATTTTATGACAAGACGACTGAAAAATTTTTACAGATGAACCAACCAGTAGGTAAGCGTACTTTCGATGATTGCCGCACACAACAAAAGTACCACAATGGCAACAATTAGCGGCTTAGTGAGACGCAACGTTCTCGTCAGCTCTGCACGCGCCGTTCTTAACTCGGCAGGCATGAATACCTGAACAAAGCTCTTCCATACGAGCATCCCTAGTTTAAGTCCATAGGCACAGGCTAATAGAATGACAGGAATCTCAATGATCCCATGAGGCAAGATGCCCTTAAGTACAATCGATAAAGTGCTTTCGTGCGTCTGCAGCGATAAGACATACCCCAGTATCATTCCGTTGGCGATCAGCATGAACAGCGGCGGTAGACCCAGAAGGAGACCGACGAATATAATGGCTACTGATTTTACCGCATTGTTCAAAAAAATGACGATGAAAAACCATAGCTGCGGATTCTCCTTATTGCTTAAAGACTGGCTAATGGATTTGAGCCCTTGCATTTGCCCTTCGAGAAAGTTGGAAAACTGAGCGGAATTCGCCCACCCGAGGTAAAAGCTAAAACCAAAAACGAGAACGACTACGATAAAGTAATGCTTCATTTCTTTAAAATGTTGAAAAAGCGGCTTTAATGTCATTGTGATTTCCTCCATTTTCGGAAGCATAAGTGCTGTGTGTACGAGCATACATTATTTCATAAAGAGTATACAAGCCTTGCCCATTTATGAGCAGAAGGAGGTACAAGCCCTACATGAATTACTTTTTTGTACTAAACGCCAAGAAATTCAAACAATACGTCTTTATCGCTCTTGCCATCGTATTCGCAGCAGCCATCGTCTATTCGGAGCAAAGCAATGTTTCGGTCTTCTCGAACGCTGAGCCGTCGGCTATCTATAGCGTACAGACAGAAAGAAAGGTCATTGCCCTAACCTTCGATATTTCCTGGGGAGAGAAGAGGGCCGAACCGATCCTGAATATTTTGAAGGAAAAAGGCGTTCAGCAAGCCACTTTCTTCTTATCCTCTCCTTGGAGCAAGAGCCATCCAGAGATCGTGGAGCATATCAAGAAGAGCGGTTATGAAATCGGCAGCCATGGCAATAAGCACGATAACTACAGCACTCTCAGCGATGAGGAGATTCGCAAACAAATTACGACGGCGCACGGTATTTTGACTGAATTGGTCGGAAAAGAGCCGAACCTCATTCGCCTTCCTAACGGCGATTTCGACAAACGCGTGCTGCGAATCGCCAACGACTTGGGATATTCCGTTATTCAATGGGATACGGATTCTCAGGACTGGCTCAATAAAGGTGTAGATACGATTATTAATCGGGTCGTCTCGAAGGCTCATCCCGGGGATATCGTGCTGCTTCACGCCAGTGATTCTTCCCAACAAACACATGAAGCGCTGCCGGTCATCATCGATCAGCTGAGAGCCAAAGGATATGAATTCGTTAGCGTCAGCGAGTTGATTAAACAAACGGAAGTGCAGACTACCCCCGTTGAAGATCGCGCAATGAAACAAATCAATTAATAGGCTTATAAAAAAAGAAAGAGCTAATGCGAATTAGCTCTTTTTGTTATCCAATATTTTATGTAAAATCAGAATTTGCCATGCATTGCAAACGAGCAGCGGAGCCAGCATAAAAAGACTGGATGCCGCGTTATCCAACTTCAATGCAGGTACAGCTTCCAAAGTAGATACGGCGCACATGAAAAACAGTGTCGGAATGAACGCATTCCGGTTCGTCATCCGCACTTTCCAATAGGCTACCGCCAAAGAAATGACTAATATGATTAGCGGCAGAACCGAATAGCTCAGCATAGAGCCGTTTCCTTCAAAATTCGTCATTCGGAGATAGACCAAATCGATGAGAACGACGATAACAATTGTCAATTGAAGTAAATCCCAAACGGTTTTGGATCTGATAATTCCAGCCGCTATGAATCTAACAATCAGATAAGCGAAGAAGCCCATTTGACTCAGAACGCTGATCGTCGCTCCCCCAAGCAGCATATTGACGACATTAAATCCTACGGCCGATAAGCCCATTACGGAAAATTCTTTGTCGGAAAATTGCAGAATAAGTCCAATTCCTAGCGATACAACCATACCTAATACGAGTGTTGTCCAAAATAAATGGAACCATTTACGCAGCGTCAAGCTTATTACCCCCTACATCAACTCTAATTGTTAATTGTACCAACGATTGAGATAAAAAGCCAATGAATTGCCCTTATAATCTATCCTTAACCACACATACTAACAGTACTAAGCTAGGAAGGGAGCATTCTTTCATGATAATAAGAAAGTTAAGCCCAATGATGGTTCTGCCGCTAATTGCTATTGCTTTACTTCTTTCATCGTGTGGAACCGATAACTCATCGCAAGGCCAGTCGCAAGGCATGACGTATAAAGAGCAGAAGACGATGATACTGGATATTTTGAAATCCGAGGATGGGAAGAAAGCGATCAGTGCCGCGAACCGCAGCATCATGAACGGTGATGTCGGAGCCAATGGCGTTGCCGGCCAGTCACAAATCAAGCTGCTCTCAGCCAATGAGTCCCTCCAGCTGCAGATGGCGGTCAAGGATGTCCTCACTGCCAAAGAAAATAATATGTTCTTGACGGATATGATGAAGGATCCTAAGTTCGCCGGCGATTTCGCCAAGGCTATTCAGAAAGAAACCAAACAGATGTTCAAAGAGCTTCTGAAAGACCCCGAGTATCAAAAATCGCTCGTCGATGTGATGAAAAATCCTGACTACGAGAAGATGATGCTCGATGTGATGAAAACTGCGGCATATCGTCAACAGATGATGACGGTTATGGAAGAATCGATCCAAAGCCCATTGTTCCGCGCTCACATGGTCGATCTGCTGAAAGCGGCCATCGCTCAGCAAAGCAAGCCTGAACAAATGCCTACGGCAAAAAGCGCCGAGAAGAAAAGCGGCGGCGAAGATAAAGGCCAACAAGGCGGAGATGAGAAGAAGAAGGAAGAGAAGAGCGATTCCGAGGATTCGGAGAAAAAGAAAAAAGAATCAGGTTCATCCGATTCCCAATAACAAACAAAGGCTGACGGAGATTTATTCCGCCAGCCTTTATTTTATTTCTCCAATTTGGCGATTAGGTTTGCAGCTACTTCCAGGTAGATTTGACCTGTTTGGGAATCTTGTTTATAAACGGACGGCGAGTAATCCATTTCCGATACGTGGTTATCTGGAGCTCCAAGCGGAATTTGCGCAAGCAGCTCGCTGTGCAAGTCATCGGCCAGTCTGGCGCCCCCGCCTTTACCGAAGATGTAATCCTTACTTCCGCAGTCTTTGCACTCGTAGTAAGCCATATTCTCGACGACACCCAGGATCTCATGATTCGTTTGGACAGCCATCGCTCCCGCTCTAGCAGCTACGAACGCTGCGGTAGCATGCGGAGTCGTCACGATAATCTCTTTGCTTTGCGGAATGAGCTGATGCACGTCCAATGCCACATCGCCCGTCCCTGGCGGAAGATCAAGGAGGATGTATTCAACATCGCCCCAATTGACTTCGTTGAAGAAATTGCGCAGCATTTTGCCCAGCATCGGACCACGCCAAATGACCGGCGCATTATCTTGAACGAAGAAGCCCATCGAGATGACTTTGACGCCAAACCTTTCGACTGGATAAATAACATTATCGACCAGCTTCGGCTGCTCTTCAATTCCCATCATATCGGGAATACTGAAACCATAGATGTCGGCATCGATGATGCCTACCTTCTTCCCTTGACGAGCAAGAGCTACGGCCAAATTGACCGTTACCGTCGATTTGCCGACGCCGCCCTTACCGCTGGCGACAGCGATGAATTGAACCTTGGAGCCTTCGCTCAGAATCGGTTGATCAATTGGCGGTTGTACAGGCTTGGATTGCTTGGACGCATTTCCTTCAGGCTGAAAAGCCTCTTCGATCTGGTTACGTTCATAATCCGTCATTAACCGATAGCGGATATGAACCTGTGGGACCCCCAGCTTCTCCAGAGCTTGCCGAATGAAGGAACCGGATGACTCTTTATAAGCTTGGTCTTCCGCCGCAACAATCAGGCTTAACGAGACGCTTTCCTCTTTGATGAGAATATCGCGCACCAAATTAAGCTCAACGACGCTTTTGTTGTACCGCGGCTCTAACAGAGGCTTCAGAGCTTCTAACAACTGATCTTTATTTATCATAGCCACTCACCTTTATTCAGTCATTGTAAAACCATTAGTGGCCTTTATTATATCACATTATGATTCAGAACCCACTTTCTCCCCGCTATAAAATCGCAGCACACCCTGATAAATGGACGCCGCGACCTTCCTCTGATACTTCTCATCGGCCAATAGTCTAGCTTCTTCCGGATTTGATAGGAAGCCCACCTCGATCAGCGCGCTTGGCATCTTTAGCGTTTTGAGCAGATAGACCGTTCTGTCTGCCGGTTTCGCGACGCGGTCGGTGTTCTCCAGGTTTTTCTTTAATTCCTCTTGAATCAGCGTAGCTAAATTGGAATTGTTCGGATTATTCAGGTAGTAGAACGTTTGTGCGCCTTTCCATCTCGGAGAAGGGATACTGTTCAAATGGACGCTTAGGAACATATCCGCATTCTTCTCATCAATGAGATCAGCTCGATTATGCAGGTCTTCCGTCTTTCGTTTGCTGTACCCTTTCGTCCCCGGCTCCGCCAGGTCTGTATCCGTTTCTCTCGTCATGACAACAATCGCACCTGCCTGCTGCAAATAATCCCTCAGCTGCAGAGTGATCGCCAAGTTAATATCTTTCTCAATCACGCCTTCCCGACTGGAGGCACCGCCGTCAGGACCGCCATGACCGGCATCAAGCGCAATCGTCTTACCAGAGAGCGGCAGCTGCCAATCCGACCATGTTTTCGTTGCCGGCAGCTCATAAGCGTAGATGAAGACGACAAGAGCGACCAGCATAACGGAAAGGGCGAGCTTAAGACTGCTGTGAAAAGTCAGCCAAACGACCAATCTTTTCTTCCTTTTGCGCATAAAAAAATCCACCTCTGTTCCCCATAGACTCTGTAACATCTATATGGGACAAGGTGGACAAATATACCTGACTTACAAGGCTTATGCTTGATATCCCGGCTCTCTAAGCCCTTCTATCAGCACTTGCGCCACTTCCGGACGGGTAAACTCCGGCGGCGGGCATTGGCCGGCCCTGAGCAGACCACGAACCTTCGTACCGGATAGGTGCAAATGTGCGGACTTGTCGTGCGGGCACGTTTTGCTCGATGCCATGTTGCCGCATGTCGTGCAGAAGAAGCTGTGTTCGAAGAACAAGGGCGTAATGCCCATCTCTTCCGGTGTAAAATGGCTGAAAATTTGCTGCGCTTCATACGTCCCGTAATAATCGCCTACGCCCGCGTGGTCGCGTCCAACGATGAAGTGGGTACAGCCATAGTTTCTGCGTACGATCGCGTGCAGTATCGCTTCTCGGGGGCCTGCATAACGCATCGCAGCCGGATATACCCCTAAGAACGTGCGATCCTTCGGATAGTAGTTATCCAGGAGCACCAGGTAACTTCTCATGCGTACGTCAGCCGAGATATCGTCGGATTTCGTTTCTCCTACAAGCGGATTAAGGAACAGGGCATCGACGATCTCCATGGCTGATTTCTGAATATATTCGTGCGCGCGATGAACCGGGTTACGGGTCTGGAATCCTACGACGGTTTTCCAGCCTTTGTCGGCAAAAATACGGCGTGTCTCTGCCGGGTCATAGTAAAACTCCTCAAACTTCTTCCGTTTCGGACGATTCAACAGCCGAATCGGTCCTCCGATATTCGTAGAAGAGCGTGAGAACAATTTCTCAACGCCCGGATGAGCGGCATCGCCCGTTTTGAAAACTTTCACAGCTTCATTCATTAGGTCTACTTCGTAAATGCTTGTCGTGTTCAGAAGAGCGTATAGGACGCCATCTTCTTCGCCAACAAGAGCGACTTCTTCACCAACTGTGATCGTTGCAGCCACTTCAGGCGCAATGGAAAGTGTAATCGGTATGCTCCATACCGTACCATCCGCTAGGCGCATTGTTTCTACAACGGAGTTATAGTCAGCTTCATCCATAAAGCCTGTCAAAGGCGAGAACGCGCCCACACCAATCAAAACCAAGTCGGAAATTGTCCAAGAGTTCACACGAATTTGCTTCAGGGATGCTGCGTGTTGAAGCAGCACTTCTCTTTGCTCAGCCGGAACCTGGCGATTTACTAATTCGCCGCCATGAGGTTTGATCGTTGTCATTTACGTCGACCTCCATGATTGGTCTTATTTATGAAGTCCGCATTCTGTTTTCTCCGAATTTGCCCAACGTCCTGCGCGCGGGTCCTCACCCTCAGCAACTTGGCGTGTGCAGTGAGAGCAGCCGATACTTGGGTAGTTACGGTCATGCAGCGGATTATAGATTACATCGTTCTCACGGATGTAATTCCAGACATCTTCGGATGTCCAGCCAGCCAACGGATTGAACTTGATCAGACCGAATTTGACGTCATACTCCACTTTTTTGGCATTAGCGCGAGTTGGCGCTTGATCGCGGCGAATTCCCGTAATCCATGCGTCATAATTTCTGAGGATATCTGTCAAAGGATCCACTTTCCGAATGTTGCAGCACTGGTTCGCATCCGTTTTCCAAAGCTCGTCACCGAATTGCGCCGCCTGCTCTTCCAGCGTCAATTTGGGCAGCACTTGCACGAATTTGGTGCCGTAATGCTGTTCTAGACGGTCTCTAGTTTCATACGTCTCAGGGAAGTGAACATTCGTATCCAGGTAGAAGATATCGACGTTGGGGTTGATTTTCTGCAGCATATCGACAAGCACAACATCTTCTGCACCGAAGCTGCAGGCTAGCGTCAGATTAGGAAATGTCTCGACGGCTAGTTTCAAGACCGCTTCAGGGGATTGGTTTTCGAACTCTTCAGCAGCTTTTGAAACAAATGCTTCTTTTTCAAAAAGATTCATGTCAGTGCCCTCCATCTATAATTCCGAGTGTTATTGTATGATTTATATTTTATTATAACGGAGTTCCTCTTTCTGTCAATGACTTTTTGCCATTTTGGTATTAACTTCTTCGAAGAAAGAGGATTTTGGCACTCAAATAGCACTCGATATTAACTATATGAGAATACTTTTCAACAAATGAAAAGAAATTAACGGATTCCCGTAATAAAAAAGAAAAACCTTCCCAGCACGAGCCGGGAAGGTTTCCTGTACATGCGCAAGAAGCGCAAGATCTTAACGTTTGGAGAATTGTGGAGCGCGACGAGCAGCTTTCAAGCCGTACTTTTTACGCTCTTTCATACGGGAATCACGAGTCAGGAAGCCTGCTTTTTTCAGGGATCCACGGTACTCAGGATCAGCTTTCAGCAATGCACGGGAGATCCCGTGACGGATTGCTCCAGCTTGTCCGCTGATTCCGCCGCCGTTAGCAAGTACAAGAACATCGTATTTGCCAACAGTTTCAGTCAATGCCAAAGGTTGTTTAACGATGAGTTTCAAAGTCTCAAGACCGAAATACTCATCCAGATCACGTTTATTGATGATGATGCGTCCTTCACCCGGTACTAGGCGCACGCGCGCTACCGAATGCTTACGACGACCCGTTCCATAATATTGAACTTGTGCCACGAAACGTTCCTCCTTATATTAACCGCGAAGATTCCATACTTCAGGTTGTTGTGCTTGGTGCGGGTGCTCTGCTCCACCGTAGACTTTCAGCTTAGTTTTCAAGCTGTCGCCAAGACGGTTCTTAGGAAGCATGCCATGTACGGCGAATTCGATCATACGATCAGGTTTGCTGTTCAGCAAGTCCTGAGCGGAAGTTACTTTCAGACCACCTTGATACAAGGAGTGGCTGTAGTATTTTTTGTTTTGCATTTTCTTACCAGTAAGGTGAATTTGGGAAGCGTTGATTACGATAACGAAATCACCAGTGTCTACATGTGGAGTAAATGCTGGTTTGTGCTTACCGCGGATAATGCTTGCAACTTCACTTGCAAGACGGCCAAGAGTTTGGCCAGCAGCGTCAACGATGTACCATTTACGCTCAACTTCATTAGGCTTAGCCATATATGTGGTGCGCATGCTTAATCCTCCTAATATATCTCAATACGTTGATTATAATTGTTAATTTACATTTGCGATGGATGGTTGTGGCTGTTACGGATCAGGGGCTGTGGGATAGCCGATCACGAAACGCCAAGTTATATTTTACACGAAACCAGGTAAAGAAGCAAGCGATGTTTTACGCTTTGTTAGTACTCGACTCTCCAAAGCATTAAGCCCATTGCTTCCGCCGTAGGGCCGGCCTGCGACCGGTCTAGAGCCTCCAGAATGCGCTGCATATCGCTGCTAGGACGTTTGCCTTCACCAATCTGAATCAACGTGCCTACGATGATCCTGACCATGTTATACAGGAACCCATTCCCGGTAAAAATGAGGCGAATCCGTTCCACTTTACCCTCTCCGCCAAGCTCATCCGTCTCCAGCACCATACGAGCCTCGTAGAGTGTCCTTACCTTCACTTCCTTATCCGTTCTCACCGTGCAAAACGAAGTAAAATCATGCTCTCCTAGCAAGCAAGGGAGCGCCTCTCTCATGGCTTCCACATCCAAATGCGTAGGGTGATGGTATTCATAATTCCGGTGAAAGACATCAGGGAAGCGCGCCGAGCGAATCGTGTAGCAGTATGTCTTACGTTTCGCGGCTTTGCGGGAATGAAAGGATGGATGGACTTCCTCGGCCGTATGGGCGACGATGTCCTTGGGTAGTCTAGCATTGAGAGCTAAACACCACCGTTCCACTGGGATCTTGGATTGCGTGGTAAAATTGATCACTTGCGCTTTCGCATGTACGCCTGCGTCCGTACGGCCCGAGGAGGCAACCTTCACGCGCTCGCCGGTCAACAGATAAACCGCCTCTTCCAATCGTTGTTGAATCGTATCGGAAGTCGGTTGTATCTGAAATCCGGAATAAGCCGTTCCATCATAGCTTATGGTAAAACGCAGATTTCTCCATGGTTGATCTTCCGCTTCCATGAGTCATCCCTTTCTAGGGTCAAGCAAAAGACTGCAAAAAAAGGGCTTCAGCAGAATCAGTGATTCCGTCCACCCTTTCCCATCCGTCTTTATGCGCGATCTACTAGCTCTAGGTAAACCATTGGTGCTGCGTCACCGCGGCGTGGTCCCAGTTTAAGGATACGTGTGTATCCACCTGGACGCTCGGAGTAACGAGTAGCCAATTCGGAGAACAGCTTTTGAATCGCATCTTGGTTCTCGTTTGCAGCTTCTCTACGAACAAAAGCAGCAACCTGACGGCGTGCATGAAGGTCTCCGCGTTTCGCAAGAGTGATTAACTTCTCAGCGATGGAACGAATTTCTTTTGCTTTTGCTTCTGTAGTTTGAATGCGTTCATGTATGAACAAATCTGTAACCAGATCACGGAATAACGCTTTACGATTACTGGAATCGCGGTTCAACTTCCTGTAGTTCATTGAATTAACCTCCTTCTGACAGATTATTCCTCGGTACGAAGACCCAAACCAAGCTCTTCGAGCTTCTCTTGAACTTCTTCAAGCGATTTGCGACCTAAGTTCCGAACTTTCATCATGTCTTCTTCTGTTTTGGTAATAAGCTCTTGTACGGTGTTAATCCCTGCACGCTTGAGGCAGTTGTAAGAACGAACGGATAGATCCAGCTCTTCGATTGTCATCTCCAGAACTTTCTCTTTCTTATCTTCTTCTTTCTCCACCATAATCTCAGCATCTTTCGCTTCATCCGTCAGTCCGACGAACAAGTTCAGGTGCTCTGTTAAGATTTTGGCTCCCAAGCTTACGGCTTCTTCTGGTCGAATACTTCCATCGGTCCACACTTCGAGGGTCAACTTATCATAGTTCGTCACTTGGCCGACGCGAGTATTCTCGATACTGTAGTTCACTCGGGTAATAGGCGTGTAGATCGAATCAATTGGAATCACACCAATTGGTTGCTCTTCATGCTTATTTTTGTCCGATTGGACATAACCGCGTCCTCTGCCCGCATGAATCCTCATGTGAAGACGTGCGTCCGGAGACAAGGTCGCAATATGCAGATCCGGGTTAAGAATCTCCACATCGCTATCACCGCGGATATCAGCCGCAGTAATCATACCTTCTCCTTCAGCATCAATTTCAAGCACTTTCTCCTCATCGGAGTGAATTTTCAACGAAAGTCCTTTGAGATTAAGGATAATTTCCGTTACATCCTCAAGCACGCCAGGAATCGTTGAAAACTCATGCAAAACGCCATCGATTTGGACAGAGGTTACTGCAGCCCCGGGTAAAGAGGACAGTAAGATACGACGTAGTGAGTTACCTAAGGTTGTACCATAGCCACGCTCCAACGGCTCAATAATGAATCTACCATAAGAGCCGTCTTCACTTAATGCTACGGTTTCTATTATTGGCTTTTCGATTTCGATCATGAAATGTACCCTCCATTCAATACGTCGTTTCCCTCTGGATACTTCGCTTCAAAATTCAATAGTATGCCTATCCTTCAAACCATTATTCACGATTTTAGGATAATTATACTACAAAGTAATCCTGAATTATACGCGACGACGTTTTGGAGGACGGCAGCCATTGTGAGGAACCGGAGTCACGTCTTTAATCAGGTTTACTTCAAGACCTGCTGCTTGCAAAGAGCGGATTGCTGCTTCGCGGCCAGCTCCTGGGCCTTTAACCATAACTTCAACAGTTTTCAAGCCATGCTCCATAGCTGCTTTTGCTGCTTTTTCAGCTGCCATTTGTGCCGCAAAAGGAGTACTTTTACGGGAACCTTTGAATCCAAGGTTTCCTGAAGATGCCCAGGAAATTGCGTTGCCATGCGGATCCGTGATCGTTACGATCGTATTGTTAAATGTTGAACGGATGTGTGCAACTCCGGACTCAATATTTTTACGGTCACGACGTTTCGTACGGACTACTTTTTTAGGTTTTGCCATTAGCTCTAACCCCCTTTATTATTTCTTCTTATTAGCTACTGTACGACGAGGACCTTTACGTGTACGAGCATTCGTTTTAGTACGTTGTCCACGAACAGGAAGACCACGGCGGTGACGAAGACCACGGTAGGATCCGATTTCGATCAGACGTTTGATGTTCAGGGAAATCTCACGGCGAAGATCGCCTTCTACTTTAAGAGTTTTGTCGATTACATCACGGATTTTGCTCACTTCGTCTTCAGTCAGATCGCGAACGCGAGTGTTACCGTCAATACCTGTTGTAGCGATGATTTTCTGAGCAGTAGTCGTGCCGATACCGAAGATGTAAGTCAACGCGATTACAACTCGTTTGTCACGAGGTAAGTCAACCCCAGCTAAACGTGCCATCTACAGATGCACCTCCTTTTAACCTTGTTTTTGTTTGTGCTTTGGATTTTCGCAGATAACCATAATGTTACCTTTACGACGAATAACTTTGCATTTCTCGCAAATCGGTTTTACCGATGGTCTAACTTTCATTTCTAAGCCCTCCTTATCATCGTAAGCAACCATGTTGCGTTTTCTAATAGAAAACTTGCTTCGTAAGCATACGCCTTGAGAGAGTAACTTACATGTAAGCCGATCATTTATTTAAAACGGTAGGTTATACGGCCTCTCGTTAAATCGTAAGGCGATAATTCTACGGTAACCTTGTCTCCAGGCAAAATGCGGATAAAGTGCATTCTGATTTTACCTGATACATGGGCTAGGATTTTATGACCATTTTCCAATTCAACCTTAAACATTGCATTCGGAAGAGGTTCAATCACTGTACCTTCTACTTCAATTACATCTTCTTTGGCCACAGTCATTCTCCTTTCTCTTGTGCTTCATCTTGCATAAGTTCAACGAATTTGGCAATTGCATGACGCAGCTTACCGTTAGTTACACGACCTGTTTCCCTAATGCTTGACTCCACTTCACTACTAATCGTGTCTTGTATTTGAAGATGATTCAGGTTCTTCTTCTTCGGCTGATCGAATTTGCGGTGAACGCCGTCTGCAAGCCAGACGAAGCGATGATCGGCAATGCCGACCACTACCGCATATTCACCGGGGTCTCTGCCGCGAAGCACCTTTACGATTTGACCGACCTGCGGCGTCAGCTTATTCACTCTACATCACCTACGATCTAGGCAGAGTTAATATTTCGTAACCTGCTGCCGTAATGGCAACCGTATGTTCAAAATGAGCGCATATCGACTTATCCGCGGTAACGACAGTCCAATCGTCTTCGAGCGTTTGGACGAATCTTTCGCCAACGACCACCATGGGTTCAATGGCTAGGACCATGCCTGGTTTGAGACGAGGGCCTTTATCAGGTACACCGTAATTCGGAATTTGCGGTTCTTCGTGAAGATCCTTACCGATACCGTGACCGACATACTCTATCACGACGGAGAAGCCTGCGTCTTCAATACAAGTTTGGATTGCATGCGACAACGTGTAGAGTCTAGCATCCGGTTTAGCTTCTGCTATGCCTCGATACAGTGATTGTTCAGTTACGGCTAACAAACGTTTGGCCGTCTCTGAAATTTCACCGACAGGATAAGTCCATGCAGAATCTCCATGATAACCTTTATACTGAGCGCCGATATCGATCGAGATAATATCGCCCTCAACCAGCTTTCTTGGACCAGGAATACCATGAACTAATTCTTCGTTGACTGAAGCACATATGCTTCCAGGAAAACCGTTATAGCCTTTAAAAGATGGAATCGCTCCCTGACTGCGAATGTATTCCTCCGCGATCTGATCAAGTTCTTTCGTTGTAATGTTCGGACGAATGGCCCTTGCCAGCAAGCGGTGCGTTTCGGCTACGATCCGACCAGCTTCTCGCATTAGGTCTAGTTCAACCTCGGACTTACAAATGATCATTACGCTAGACCTCGTAGCAGTGAGCTAATTTGTTCGGTTACCGCATGAATGTCTTGTTCTCCGTTAACCTCACGCAATAATTCCCTCTTTTGGTAGTAATCCAGCAGCGGAGCGGTTTTGTTGATGTATTCATCCAAACGCGTTCCGACTTTCTCTTCCGTATCATCAGATCGTTGGTACAACTCACCGGAACATTTATCGCATACGCCTTCTTGCTGAGGTGGGTTGAAGATTACATGATACGTAGCGCCACAGGATTTACAAATTCTTCGGCCGGTCAGTCGTGCAAGCAAGAAACTACGATCAACGGAAAGATTGATAACCAACTCAATCTTTTTGCCTAAGGAATCTACAATTTCAGCTAAAGCATCCGCTTGAGCAACGGTTCTCGGGAACCCGTCAAGCAGAAAACCTTTATCGCAGTCCGGTTGAGCAAGTCGCTCTCTTACAATACCGTTCGTGATTTCATCAGGAACCAGAAGCCCCTTATCAACATAACCTTTGGCTTCCACACCAAGCGGTGTACCTTGGCTCATCGCCAAGCGGAAAGCATCTCCAGTCGAAATATGAGGAATTTGAAATTCACTTACGATCTTCTCAGCTTGCGTACCTTTGCCTGCACCAGGAGGCCCCATAAAAATTACGTTCAACTTTATAACCTCCCATCGCACTCGGCGTTACGAGCAGCACAATAGGTGCCGATGTCGCCTAACTAGCCCCATCAGAACCTATATGCTATTTATTGATAAACCCTTTGTAATGCCGTTTAATCAATTGGCTCTCGATTTGCTTCATCGTTTCAAGACCAACGCCTACTACGATAAGTAAAGATGTACCACCAATCCGAACCGAACTTGGCAAGCCTGCAAGACCTCCAAAAAGCATTGGGAGAATCGAGATTGCTGAGAGAAACAGAGCTCCAGAAAGAGTAATTCTAGTCATTACGCGAGTCAGATAAACAGAAGTTGTTTTACCAGGACGAATCCCCGGTATGTAGCCACCGTTTTTCTTCATCTGATCTGCCATTTGAACTGGATTAATCTGTACGAAGGTGTAGAAGTATGTGAAACCAATAATCAACAGTACATATAGGACGATCGCTAGCGGTGCAGATTGGTTAATGCTTAAATTGTTGATGATCCATTCTGCCACGACATTTCCTCTCCAATAAGATGCAATGGTAGGAGGAAACATCAATAACGATAGTGCAAAGATAACTGGGATTACACCGGCAGCATTCACTTTAAGCGGAATGTGCGTCGTTTGGCCACCGTACATTTTACGACCAACTACTCGTTTGGCATATTGTACAGGGATCTTACGAACCCCTTGCTGTACGAAAATGACGCCCGCAATAATCAGCACAACAACGATAGCAATAATGATCAGTTTTACGATATTCAGGAACAATGCTCCTTCGGTCGCAAACAGTGATTTGTAGATTTGCTGTATGCTTGTAGGAATCGCCGCGACGATACCTGCAAAGATGATAATGGAAATACCGTTGCCGATTCCAAATTCCGTGATTTGCTCACCTAGCCACATCAAGAACGCAGTACCAGCTGTCAATACGATAGCAATCAAAGCAAAAGTCGTAACCCCTGGATCAATAACGAGTCCGCTGTATAGGCGGTTAAACCCGATCGATAATCCGAAAGCTTGGATAATGCCGAGAACGATCGTGCCGTAGCGAGTAACTTGCGTCATCTTCTTACGACCAACGTCTCCCTCTTTAGCCCATTGCGCAAAGCGCGGCACTACGTCCATGGACAAAAGCTGTACGATGATCGAAGCCGTGATGTAAGGCATAATCCCCATCGCGAAGATGGAGAACTGGAAGAGCGCACCGCCGGAAAACGTGTTAAGCAAACCAAAGACATCGCTCTGATTCGCTTGGTCTTGAAGCTTAAGAACATCCGTATTAATGTTAGGTACTGGAATGAACGCACCTAAGCGGTAGACGATCAACAAGAGGAGTGTAAAAACAATCCTTCTGCGCAAATCCTCTACCTTGAAGATGTTGGCTATGGTACTGAACATTAAATCACCTCGGTTTGACCGCCGGCAGCTTGGATTTTCTCAATCGCAGATTGAGAGAACTTGTTCGCTTTAACGGTTAATTTTACTGTGATTTCACCGTTTCCTAAAATTTTGATACCATCTTTAGGAGCTTTTACAATACCAGCCTCCATCAAAGCTTCTGGAGTAACCTCAGTACCAGCTGCGAAGTTGTTCAAATCCTCAAGGTTCACGATCGCGTACTCCGTACGGAAACGGTTCGTGAATCCACGTTTAGGTAAACGACGGTATAACGGGTTTTGTCCACCCTCGAATCCAGGACGAACGCCTCCACCGGAACGTGCGTTTTGACCTTTGTGTCCGCGAGTCGATGTTTTACCCATACCGCTACTTGTACCACGTCCAACACGCTTTGCGGTTTTACGAGCGCCAGTAGCAGAACTTAGCTCATGTAACTTCATCGTTGCACACCTCCTCTAGATCTTAATATTGTACTCTTATGCTTCTACTTCTTTAACTTCTACCAAGTGACTCACTTGATTAACCATACCTCTGATAGCCGCGTTATCTTGGTGAAGAACCGTTTGGTGCAGCTTGCGCAGACCAAGAGTTTTCACAGTAATGCGTTGCGTTTCAGGACGGCCGATCAGGCTGCGTTTTAGGGTAATTGCTAATTGTTTCGCCATGTTTACCCCTCCTAACCTAATAGCTCTTGAACGGTTTTGCCACGAAGTTTTGCAACTTCTTCCGCTTTTTTCAGGCGGCTTAGGCCTTCAAGCGTTGCGTTAACCATGTTCATAGAGTTCGATGAACCCAGGGATTTTGTCAAGATATCGCCGATACCAGCAAGTTCAAGTACTGCACGAACTGGTCCGCCTGCGATAACTCCAGTACCTTGAGAAGCTGGTTTCAAGAGGACGCGTCCTGCGCCGAACTTACCAGTTACAAGGTGAGGAATCGAAGTGCCTACGATTGGAACATGAATCAAGTTCTTTTTCGCATCTTCAATACCTTTGCGGATTGCATCAGGAACCTCGGATGCTTTACCGATTCCTGCGCCAACCCAGCCATTGCCGTCGCCTACGACAACAAGTGCGCTGAAGCTGAAACGACGTCCGCCTTTTACTACTTTAGCTACGCGGTTAATGTTAACAACTTTTTCTGTTAGCTCTAAAGTATTAGGATCTACACGCAAGTCTTTTACCTCCTTATATATCTATTTCCTAGAATTCTAATCCAGCTTCACGAGCTGCGTCAGCCAATGCTTGAACGCGTCCATGATACAGGTATCCACCGCGGTCAAATACCACTTGGCTTACACCTTTCTCTTTCGCGCGAGCAGCGATCAATGCGCCAACTTTACGAGCGGCTTCAACGTTACCGCCGTTGCCGATTTCGCTTTTCAGATCTTTATCTTGAGTGGATGCTGCAACAATAGTAACACCAGTAGTGTCATCGATCAGTTGAGCATACATGTGTTTGGAAGAACGGAAAATGTTCAAACGTGGGCGAGCAGTTGTACCTTCGATTTTCTTACGAACGCGAAGATGTCTTTTCAGACGTGCTTTGTTTTTATCGCCTTTAGTAATCATCTATACTTACACTCCTTTCATCATCTTATGATGCGAGGCTTATGCTTTGATAGCAAGCTATCTCACGAAAGCTCTTATTTCTTCTTACCAGCTTTACCTTCTTTACGAAGGATGCGCTCGCCTTCGTACTTAATACCTTTACCTTTATACGGCTCAGGCTCACGTACGGAACGAACTTTAGCTGCCATAGCGCCAACTCGCTCTTTATCAATACCTTTAACGATGATTTTTGTGTTCGAAGGAACTTCGAACTCAATACCGCTCTCAGGTGTGATTTCAACCGGATGGGAGTACCCAACGTTGAGAACCAGTTTGTCACCGCTTTTGTTAGCACGGTAACCTACGCCTACTAGATCCAAAGATTTCGCGAAGCCTTCCGTTACACCACTTACCATGTTGGCAACAACACTGCGTGTTGTACCATGCAAAGCACGGTGGAGCTTGTTATCGGAAGGACGCTCAACAGAAATCTCGTTCTCCAGAACACTTACTTTGATATCTTTATGAAGTTCACGGGACAAAGTACCTTTAGGGCCTTTAACCGTGATCAGAGTATTATCTAGTGTTACATTTACACCACTTGGGATGGTGATTGGTTTGCGACCAATACGAGACATGTTTGCACCTCCATTCAATTACAATTGTATTACCAAACGTAGCAGATAACTTCTCCGCCAGCTTTGGATTGACGAGCATCTTTATCCGTCATAACTCCCTTGGATGTGGAGATGATGGCAATCCCTAGTCCGCCCAAAACACGAGGGATCTCTTGAGATTTTGTGTAAACGCGCAATCCTGGTTTGGAGATTCTCTTCAAACCGGAGATAACACGCTCATTGTTTGAACCGTATTTCAGGAACAAACGGATGATACCTTGTTTGCTATCTTCAACGTACTCAGCATCACGGATAAATCCTTCTTTTTTAAGGATTTCAGCGATTTCCCTCTTCACTTTGGATGCAGGGATTTCAACTGTTTCATGACGTACGATATTCGCATTACGAATGCGAGTTAGCATATCTGCAATTGGATCTGACATGACCATTTTGTGTAAACCTCCTTCCCGAAAATAGGGTGATTACCAGCTAGCTTTTTTCACACCTGGAATCTGACCTTTGTGTGCTAATTCGCGGAAACAAATCCGACAAATTTTGAACTTGCGAAGCACTGAATGCGGACGTCCGCAGCGCTCACAACGCGTGTATGCTTGCACTTTAAACTTCGGGGTACGTTGTTGTTTAACTTTCATCGAAGTTTTTGCCACTTAATATAACACCTCCTGATAGGTACGACCTGGAACCTATTTTACGAAAGGCGCTCCGAGTTGTGTTAAAAGCTCGCGAGCTTCTTCGTCGGACTTAGCCGTTGTTACGATAACAATATCCATACCACGAACTTTATCTACTTTATCATACTCAATTTCTGGGAAAATGAGTTGTTCTTTCAGACCAAGCGTGTAGTTTCCACGGCCATCGAAAGCCTTGTTGGAAATACCACGGAAGTCACGTACACGTGGAAGTGCAACGTTGAAGAGCTTATCCAAGAAATGATACATGCGCTCGCCGCGAAGTGTTACTTTCACACCGATCGGCATGTTCTCACGAAGTTTGAAGCCCGCGATGGATTTTTTGGATTTTGTTACTACCGGTTTTTGACCAGCGATCTTTTGAAGATCTTCTACTGCAGTGTCAAGTACCTTGGAGTTCGATACAGCCTCACCAACACCCATGTTGATAACGACTTTCTCGATTTTAGGAACCTGCATAACTGTTGAGTAGTTAAACTTTTGAATCAACGCTGGAGTAATTTCGTTCAAATAACGATCTTTCATTCTTACTGCCATGAGTCAGTTGCCTCCTTTCCATGCTTGTTGTATTAGTCGATAACTTCTCCGGATTTTTTCGCGACGCGAACTTTCGTTCCGTTATCCAATACTTTGTATCCTACGCGAGTAGGTTTGCCGCTCTTAGGATCAATCAGCATCACGTTGGAAACGTGGATTGCAGCTTCTTGAGTCAAGATACCGCCTTGTGGGTTTTGTTGGGATGGCTTCGCATGTTTCTTCACCATGTTTACACCTTCAACCAATACACGGTTCTCACGAGGGTAAGCAGCGATTACACGGCCCTTCTTACCTTTGTCTTTACCAGTGATTACAAAAACCGTATCGTCTTTTTTCACGTGCAGTTTATTGTTATGAGATTCTAATCTCTTTTTTGTTCTTGGCATTAGCTTCTACACCTCCTGATGCTTCCGTTAGGAAACACATCGTAACTGTTCTTAGATAACTTCTGGAGCCAAGGAAACGATCTTCATGAAGTCTCTGTCACGAAGTTCGCGCGCTACTGGTCCAAAGATACGTGTACCGCGTGGGCTTTTATCTTCTTTCACGATAACAGCCGCGTTCTCATCGAATGAGATATATGAACCGTCTTTACGGCGAGCACCGCTCTTCGTACGGACGATAACAGCTTTTACAACGTCACCTTTTTTGACAACGCCACCTGGTGTTGCTTCTTTTACTGAACATACGATAAGATCACCAATGTGACCAACGCGACGACCAGTACCACCCAAAACGCGGATACACATCAATTGCTTTGCACCGGAGTTGTCAGCGACAGCCAAACGAGTAAATGGTTGAATCATCGTATTCCCTCCTTTCGGGATTCGTGTCTAGATTGTTAGATAACAACTGCTACTTCAAGAATTTCAACCAGTCTCCAAGATTTATCTTTGGACAATGGTCTAGTCTCAGCGATTTTCACAGTGTCACCAATTTTTGCTTGGTTGTTCTCATCGTGAGCTTTGAATTTCTTCGTATATTTGATTCTCTTGTGGTAGAGATCATGTTTTTTGTAAGTTTCAACAGCAACAACAATGGTTTTATCCATTTTATCGCTGACAACCTTACCGATCTGAGTTTTACGATCGTTGCGTTCAGCCATGTAAGGAATCCTCCCTTCTAGATTTGGTTAGCCAATCCCCAATTCTCTTTCACGCAAAATAGTCTTGGCACGAGCGATCTCTTTACGCAAATCACGAATTTGAGTCGGATTGTCCAATTGACCAGTAGCTAGTTGAAAACGGAGGTTAAAGAGTTCTTCTTTGAACCCATTCACTTTTTGCTCGATTTCAGCAGTGGTTAAGTTCCGGAATTCACTACCCTTCATTTGCTTCACCGCCTACTTCTTCTCTTTTCACGAACTTCGTTTTGATTGGAAGCTTGTGAGCAGCAAGACGCATCGCTTCGCGAGCGACTTCTTCGCTTACACCAGCCAATTCAAACAATACTTTGCCCGGTTTTACTACGGAAACCCATTTCTCCACGTTACCTTTACCGCTACCCATACGAACTTCAAGCGGCTTTTGCGTAATTGGTTTAGCTGGGAAAATTTTAATCCACACTTTACCGCCACGTTTGATGTAACGTGTCATGGCAATACGTGCTGCTTCGATTTGACGGTTGGTTACCCAAGCCGGTTCAACTGCTTGCAGACCATATTCGCCAAAAGTTACTTCCGTTCCACCTTTAGCGCGACCTTTCATGCTACCGCGGTGTTCTTTGCGGTGTTTTACACGTTTAGGTACTAACATGATTTAATTTCCTCCTTCCGGCTGAGCCTTTTTCTTAGCTGTCGGAAGTACTTCTCCACGATAAATCCATACTTTTACACCAATACGTCCGTAAGTAGTGTGTGCCTCAGCAGTACCGTAGTCGATATCCGCACGAAGCGTATGAAGTGGAACAGTACCTTCGCTATATCCTTCCGTACGAGCGATCTCAGCGCCGCCAAGACGTCCGCTAGTTGCTACTTTAATACCTTTTGCTCCGGATCTCATTGTTCTTTGCATAGCTTGTTTCATCGCACGACGGAAGGAAACACGACGTTCCAATTGAAGAGCGATGGACTCAGCTACCAGGATAGCATCGAGGTCTGGTGTTTTGATTTCAGAAATGTTGATGTGAACCTTTTTATTGGACATGCCAGCGATGTAGTTGCGAATAACTTCAACTTCCGCTCCGCCTTTACCAATAACCATTCCTGGTTTTGCAGTATGAATCGTTACGTTCACACGGTTAGCCGCGCGCTCGATGTCGATGTGGGAAACTGCAGAATCTTTAAGTTTATTTTTTAAGTATTCGCGGATTTTGACGTCTTCAAGCAGCAGAGTTCCGAAATCTTTCTCTGCGAACCATTTGGACTCCCAATCACGAATAATACCAATTCTTAGGCCTACCGGGTTGACTTTCTGACCCACACGTTATCCCTCCTTATTTCTCAGATACCACGATTGTAATGTGGCTGGTACGTTTTTTGATCGCGCTAGCGCGGCCCATTGCACGTTGTTGGAACCGTTTCATAGTAGGTCCTTGGTTAACGAACGTCTCAGAAACCACTAGCTTGTTAGGATCTAATGAATAGTTATGCTCTGCATTGGCAATTGCGGAGTTCAGAAGTTTCTCCAGGATTGGAGAAGCTGCTTTAGGCGTATGACGCAGAATCGCGATCGCTTCACCTACCGCTTTTCCCCGAATCAAGTCAACAACTAGCTTTGCTTTACGAGGAGCAATCCGAGCGTGGTTCAATATTGCTTTAGCTTGCATGGTAGTACCTCCTCTCGGTTAAAAAATGAAATTAACGTTTACCGGTTTTCTTATCGTCATCGTGACCTTTGTAAGTACGTGTTGGAGCAAATTCACCAAGCTTATGTCCAACCATATCTTCTGTTACGTATACAGGCACGTGTTTTCTTCCATCGTACACTCCGAAAGTGTGACCAACGAATTGCGGGTAAATCGTAGAACGACGGGACCAAGTTTTGATCACCAGCTTTTTGCTGGATGCGTTCAAGTCTTCTACTTTTTTCAGTAAGTATCCATCGATAAATGGACCTTTCTTTAAGCTGCGACCCATGGGTGTTCCTCCCTTCCTTGAACCTCAAGAGAATTCATATATCCGTGATTACTTCGTACGACGGCGTACAATGTATTTATCGGAAGCTTTACCTTTTTTACGAGTTTTGAAACCAAGCGTCGGTTTACCCCATGGAGACATAGGTGATTTACGTCCGATTGGTGCGCGTCCTTCACCACCACCGTGTGGGTGATCATTCGGGTTCATAACAACCCCACGAACTTGAGGACGATTGCCTTTCCAACGATTACGTCCTGCTTTACCGATTTTCACGAGTTCGTGATCTTCGTTACCAACAGAACCTACTGTTGCGCGGCAAACTTTAAGAACTTTACGAACTTCACCAGAGGAAAGGCGAATTGTTACATAAGTTTCTTCTTTACCAAGAAGTTGAGCTTCCGTACCGGCAGCACGCACTAGCTGCGCACCTTTACCTGGTTTCAACTCGATGTTGTGGATAACTGTACCAACTGGAATGTTCTCTAGTGGAAGAGCATTACCAATTTTGATGTCTGCATCCGGACCGGAAACGATACGATCGTCCACTTTAAGACCTTTTGGAGCGATGATGTATCTTTTCTCACCGTCAGCATAGTGAATCAACGCAATGTTAGCGGAACGGTTAGGATCGTACTCGATTGTAGCAACGCGTCCTGGTATTCCATCTTTAGTACGTTTGAAATCGATAATCCGGTACTTACGCTTGTGGCCACCGCCGTGGTGACGAACCGTAATTTTACCTTGGTTGTTACGTCCAGCTGTTTTGCTCAAAGGTGCAAGCAAAGATTTCTCCGGCGTCGATGTTGTGATTTCTTCGAATGTAGAAACCGACATCGCACGTCTTGCTGGAGAGGTTGGTTTATATTTTTTAATTGGCACTCGGATTCCCTCCTTACTTCAAGAATGATTTATACCGTTTCAAAGAATTCCAATTCTTTGCTGTCTGCGCTCAGGGACACGATAGCTTTCTTCCAGATGGAAGTGTAGCCTTGGTGACGGCCGTAACGTTTTGGCTTAGCTGGCATTCTAAGTGTGTTTACATTTGTAACTTTCACTTTGAAAATAGCTTCGATGGCTTGTTTGATTTCTGTTTTGTTAGCGCGAAGATCCACTTCGAAAACATACTTTTTGTTAGCCATTAGGTCGCTTGTACGCTCAGTGATGATCGGGCGCTTGATAATGTCGCGTGGATTTTTCATTGTGCAAGCACCTCCTCAACTTTCTGTACAGCATCTTGCGTAATGATCAGTTTGTCATACAGCATGACATCACGAACATTCACGCCATTAGCAGCAACAAATTTCACACCTGGGATGTTACGAGCGGACAAAGCAACGTTGGAGTCGTTCTCTACGCCTACAACCAATACCTTGCGATCAACTTTCAGGTTGTTCAAGATGGCTACGAATTCTTTCGTTTTTGGAGCGTTCAATTGAAGCTGATCCAAAACGATCAAGTTGTTATCCAGAACTTTCGAAGACAAAGCGGATTTGATCGCTAAGCGACGAACTTTTCTAGGTAATTTGAAACCATAGCTGCGAGGAGTTGGTCCGAAAACCGTACCGCCGCCTTTCCATTGTGGAGCGCGGATACTACCTTGACGAGCGCGGCCAGTTCCTTTTTGTTTCCAAGGTTTACGACCACCGCCGCGAACTTCCGAACGACCTTTGGTCTTGTGAGTTCCTTGACGCACAGCTGCTTGTTGCAATAGAACAGCTTCGTGAATCGCGTGAACGTGAGGCTCAATTCCGAAAACAACGTCAGACAGTTCAACTTCTCCTACCTGAGCACCTGTTACATTATATAAAGCTACTTTTGGCATTCTGTCTTCCTCCTTTCTTACTTTTTAACAGCAGACTTAACGCTAACATAGCTGTTTGTAGGACCAGGAATGGAACCTTTTACTAGCAATACGTTACGCTCAGCATCTACTTTAATGATTTGCAGGTTTTGCAAAGTTACTGTTTCATTACCCATTTGTCCTGGCAGGTTTTTACCTTTAGGAACACGGTTTGCTTGAATGGAACCCATGGAACCTGGTCCTCTGTGATAACGGGAGCCGTGAGCCATTGGTCCGCGGGATTGGTTATGTCTTTTGATGTTACCTTGGAACCCTTTACCTTTGGAAGTACCCGTTACATCAACGAATTCGCCCTCTGCGAACAGATCTGCTTTCAGCTCTTGGCCAACTTCGTAGTCACCCAACTGAACACCGCGAATTTCTTTAACGTAGCGCTTAGGCGTTGCCCCTGCTTTTTTGGCATGGCCAAGCTCTGGTTTAATGATTCTGCTTGCTTTCACATCATCAAAACCGATTTGGATCGACTCATATCCGTCGTTATCCACATCTTTCTTCTGAAGAACCACACATGGTCCCGCTTGAATGACAGTTACCGGAACTACGTTACCATCCGGAGTAAACAACTGTGTCATTCCTAGTTTTTTCCCTAAGATACCTTTCATCGTTGACACCTCTTTTCCTTCCTAAACGTTCGATTCTATAATTGTTTTACAGTTTGATCTCGATGTCAACGCCAGACGGCAAGTCTAGACGCATCAAAGCATCAACTGTTTGTGGTGTTGGATTCACAATATCGATAAGACGCTTATGCGTACGCATTTCGAATTGCTCACGCGAATCCTTGTACTTGTGTACCGCACGAAGAATCGTGATGATTTGCTTCTCTGTCGGAAGCGGAATCGGACCGGATACACCTGCACCGGAACGCTTGGCAGTTTCCACGATTTTCTCAGCTGATTGATCAATGATTCTGTGATCATAAGCTTTCAAACGGATACGAATTTTTTGCTTTGCCATATAAGTCCCTCCTTCTATCGCCCAATTTAGTATCGGACATACTCCGCGAAAATTCTCCAACGCCTTCCCCATGGCAAAGGGTCCGGGTGTGTCGGCAACCTTTCACATCATCGCAACGTCACAGACCAACGTTTAATATTATATAAAAAATAAAAATGAAATGCAAGCGAAATTTTAGGCATTTGCATAAAAAAACACTCACCGCGTTGGCGATGAGTGTTTCTTCTATTATAAAGGAATTACTTGGAGATTGTAGCAACCGCGCCCGCACCAACAGTACGTCCGCCTTCACGAATCGCGAAGCGTGTTCCTTCTTCGATCGCGATTGGGGAGATCAGTTGAACGGAAACTGTGATGTTGTCGCCTGGCATAACCATTTCAGTACCTTCTGGCAGGTTGATGATACCTGTTACGTCAGTTGTACGGAAATAGAATTGTGGACGGTAGCCAGTGAAGAAAGGCTTGTGACGGCCACCCTCTTCTTTTGTCAAAACGTAGATTTGTGCGGAAAACTCAGTGTGAGGTTTCACGGAACCTACTTTTGCAAGAACTTGTCCACGCTCGATGTCTTTGCGGTCTACACCACGAAGAAGGGCACCGATGTTGTCTCCAGCTTGAGCGGAGTCAAGCAATTTACGGAACATCTCTACGCCTGTTACAACGCATTTACGAGTTTCTTCCGCGATACCAACGATTTCAACCTCGTCTTGTACTTTAACAGTACCACGCTCTACACGGCCTGTAGCAACTGTACCACGACCTGTGATGGAGAATACGTCCTCGACAGGCATAAGGAAAGGCTTGTCAGTTTGACGCTCAGGAGTTGGGATGTAAGTGTCAACTTGCTCGAACAACTCAACGATTTTGTCAGCCCAAGGACCGTCTGGGTTTTGAAGAGCTTCACGAGCTGCGCCGCGGATGATTGGAGTGTCATCGCCTGGGAACTCATACTCGTTAAGAAGGTCGCGAACTTCCATCTCAACCAGTTCAAGCAACTCTTCGTCTTCAACCATGTCGCATTTGTTCAAGAATACAACGATGTAAGGTACGCCTACTTGGCGGGACAGAAGGATGTGCTCACGAGTTTGTGGCATAGGACCGTCAGCTGCGGAAACAACCAGGATCGCTCCGTCCATTTGAGCAGCACCAGTGATCATGTTTTTAACATAGTCGGCGTGACCTGGGCAGTCAACGTGTGCGTAGTGACGGTTAGGTGTTTCGTACTCAACGTGAGCTGTGGAGATTGTGATACCGCGCTCGCGCTCTTCTGGTGCTTTATCGATTTGGTCGAATGCTACTGCAGCTCCACCGTATCTTTTGGACAATACAGTTGTGATAGCAGCTGTTAGAGTTGTTTTACCATGGTCAACGTGACCGATAGTACCGATGTTAACATGCGGTTTATTACGTTCAAATTTAGCCTTTGCCATTTTAAACGATTCCTCCTTAGAGTGACTATTAGTTTTATATTAAGCGCCTTTGCCTTTTGCAATAATTTCTTCTGCAATGGACTTAGGTACTTCTTCATAATGGGAAAGTTCCATGGAGTACACACCACGGCCTTGAGTTCTCGAACGAAGTGTTGTGGAGTATCCAAACATTTCGGACAAAGGCACCTTAGCACGGATGATTTGCGCACCATGACGGTTATCCATACCTTCGATACGTCCACGACGGGAGTTAAGGTCACCCATAACATCGCCCATGTACTCTTCTGGTACAGTAACTTCAACCTTCATGATTGGCTCAAGAAGAACCGGCTTACATTTGTCTTTGGCAGCTTTAAGCGCCATGGAACCTGCGATTTTGAACGCCATTTCGTTGGAGTCAACATCGTGGTAGGAACCATCGACAACTGTAGCTTTGATGTCTACTAGAGGGAATCCGGCAAGAACCCCGTTCTTCATAGACTCTTCAATACCCGCTTGGATCGGAGCGATGTATTCACGAGGAATCGAACCACCCACGATTTTGCTTTCGAATACAAATCCAGCGCCTGCTTCTTGAGGCTCGAACTCAACCCAACAATGTCCGTATTGACCACGGCCACCGGATTGGCGAACGAATTTACCTTCAACTTTAGCAGCAGCACGGAATGTTTCACGGTAAGCAACTTGCGGTTTACCTACGTTGGTTTCTACTTTGAATTCACGTAGCATACGGTCAACGAGGATCTCAAGGTGAAGCTCACCCATACCTGCGATGATCGTTTGTCCAGTTTCTTCATCCGTAGAAGCACGGAAAGTAGGATCTTCTTCAGATAGTTTTTGCAACGCGATACCCATTTTGTCTTGGTCCGCTTTCGTCTTCGGCTCAACAGCAAGCTGGATAACCGGTTCAGGGAAGTTCATGGACTCAAGGATTACTGGGTTCTTCTCGTCACAAAGTGTATCTCCTGTCGTTGTATCTTTCAGACCAACGGCAGCCGCGATATCACCGGAGTATACGATGCTGATTTCTTGACGGCTGTTCGCATGCATTTGCAGAATACGACCAACGCGCTCACGCTTACCTTTTGTCGCATTAACGACATAGGAACCGGAGTTCAGAACACCAGAGTATACGCGGAAGAATGTTAGGCGACCAACGAAAGGATCCGTCATGATTTTGAACGCAAGCGCCGAGAACGGTTGATCGTCAGCGGACTTACGAGTCACTTCGGTACCATCTTCAAGTACACCTTTGATATCAGGAACGTCAATTGGAGCCGGCAGGTAGTCGATAACCGCATCCAACATCAATTGAACACCTTTGTTACGGTAGGAGGAACCTGCGATAACAGGGAAGATTTTAACCTCTACAACACCCTTACGAAGCGCTGCTTTGATTTCTGCCACTGTCAGTTCTTCGCCTTCGAGATATTTCATTGTAAGCTCTTCATCAAGCTCAGCAACTTTCTCGACAAGCTCCAAACGAAGTTCTGCTACTTTATCTTTGAACTCAGCAGGAATTTCGACTTTCTCGATGTCCTTGCCAAGATCGTCTTTGTACATGTATGCAACTTCTTCAACTAGGTCAATGATACCTTTGAAATCACTCTCAGCACCAATTGGAAGTTGAATAGCGACTGCATTTGCACCAAGCTTATCACGCATGGATTGAACAACTTGCAGGAAGTCTGCACCGATGATATCCATTTTGTTAACATAAGCGATACGTGGGACGTGGTATTTATCAGCTTGTCTCCAAACTGTTTCGGATTGAGGTTCAACGCCCTCTTTCGCGCTAAATACACCTACTGCTCCGTCCAACACGCGTAGGGAACGCTCTACCTCAACGGTAAAGTCAACGTGCCCCGGGGTATCGATAATATTGATGCGGTGACCGTTCCATTGCGCAGTTGTAGCGGCGGAAGTAATCGTGATTCCGCGCTCTTGCTCCTGCTCCATCCAGTCCATCGTAGCCGCACCTTCGTGCACTTCTCCGATTTTGTGAACTTTACCAGTGTAGTACAAGATACGCTCTGTAGTTGTCGTTTTACCAGCATCGATATGAGCCATGATCCCGATATTACGCGTGTTTGCTAAGGAGAACTCTCTAGCCATAGGTCGTTTTTTCTCCTTTCAGTATGTGAATCAAAATTCTACCAACGATAGTGAGCGAACGCTTTGTTTGCTTCAGCCATCTTGTGTGTATCTTCACGTTTCTTAACGGAAGCACCTGTGCTATTGCTAGCATCGATAATTTCGTTTGCCAATCTTTCTTCCATCGTCTTCTCACCGCGAAGACGGGAGTAGTTGACCAACCAACGCAAACCAAGAGTAGTACGACGCTCTGGTTTAACTTCGATCGGCACTTGATAGTTAGCACCACCAACACGGCGAGCTTTAACCTCAAGAACTGGCATGATGTTTTTGATAGCTTGCTCGAACACTTCCATCGGCTCTTTACCTGTGCGATCTTGCACTAGGTTAAAAGCGTTATATAGAATGGACTGTGCCACCCCTCTTTTTCCATCGATCATAATACGATTGATAAGACGAGTAACAAGTTTGCTATTATAAATCGGATCTGGCAATACGTCTCTGCGAGTAACTGGACCTTTACGAGGCATAGTTATCCCCCTTTCTTCTAAGAATCATCCCTGATTGTTGTTGCTTACTTTTTAACTTTCGGACGTTTAGTACCGTATTTGGAACGAGCTTGCTTACGGTTGTTAACACCGGAAGTATCAAGCGCGCCGCGAACGATGTGATAACGTACCCCTGGAAGGTCTTTTACCCGTCCGCCACGGATCATAACAACGCTATGCTCTTGCAGGTTGTGACCGATACCTGGAATATAGGCAGTCACCTCAATACGGTTCGTCAAGCGAACACGAGCATATTTACGAAGTGCAGAGTTCGGCTTCTTAGGAGTCATTGTGCCTACACGCGTGCAAACACCACGTTTTTGAGGAGCGCTCAAATCCGTTGCCTCTCTTTTCAAAGCGTTGAACCCTTTTTGCAAAGCAGGTGATTTGGATTTATCCACCTTAGCTTGGCGACCTTTACGTACTAGTTGGTTAATAGTTGGCATTTCGTTACCTCCTCCCTACAGTCATAACATATTGTGCTTCTTGCAAGCCCACAGATCCAGGCGAGTCATAAATGAGCAAAGAGAAAGTCTTTGCCTAGGGCGCTGCAAAAGTTTCAACAACTTTATGTACACCATCCCACTAACAAAAACATCTTAAGCGTTTATTCATTTACAACAGCTGCTACCGCAGCTCCAACTTCAATACCACACGCTTTACCCAGCATCTTCATAGAATCTACGTAGGTTACAGGTATACTCTTCTGCTCGCAGAGAGCAACCAGCTTTATCGTCAATCGCGGATCTGCATCTTTGGAAACAAACACTTCAACAGCCTTATCTTGCTCGACTATCTTAGTTACTTTCTTCGTCCCTACACTTATATTCTTCGCCTGTTTGACTTTATCATAAGACATAAGGCACCCCCTCTATTGAAAGGAAAGAATATCAACTTAGGCACACTACGATATATTAGCATTTTGGTATTGCCGTGTCAAGGACGATCTTCGAATCACTTTATTAAAAAATTGTAATGCTGCATGTTAAACCGAAAGAGACAGCCATATGGCCGTCCCTCCCGGATTATACAGCTATTATTCAACCGCAACGGTTTCTTTCTCCAAATCCTCATCTTGCACGAGCACTTCGTTCGGATCCGTAATGCGGATGTTCCGGTAACGCGGCATTCCCGTACCTGCAGGAATGAGTTTACCGATAATAACGTTCTCCTTCAGACCTAACAGCTGGTCAACCTTGCCTTTGATCGCTGCATCCGTCAAGACACGCGTTGTCTCTTGGAAAGACGCCGCGGACAAGAAGGAATCCGTCTCCAGAGACGCCTTCGTAATACCAAGCAAGATCGGTCTTGCTACGGCCGGCTCATTACCTGCGAACAACGCAACTTTGTTGGCTGCTTCGTATTCGTGAATATCTACGAAAGAGCCTGGCAACAGCGTTGTATCTCCGGCGTCTACGATGCGGATTTTCCGCAACATTTGACGAACCATAACTTCGATATGCTTATCGTTAATTTCTACCCCTTGGTTACGGTAAACGCGTTGAACCTCTTGCAGAATGTAGTTCTGCACGCCGCGGATACCTTTGATGCGCAGCATTTCTTTCGGATCGATGGATCCGTCCGTCAGCTCATCTCCGGCCTCTACCTGCTGGTTCAAGGATACACGTACACGGGATCCGAATGGAACCGCATAGACCTTGGACTCCGCTTCACCTTGGACTTCGATTTCACGACGGTCCTTCGCTTCACGGATTTCTTTGACGATACCGTCAATTTCGGAAATGATCGCTTGACCTTTCGGATTACGCGCTTCGAAAAGCTCTTGAATACGCGGCAAACCTTGCGTAATATCGTCTCCGGCAACACCACCGGTATGGAACGTACGCATCGTCAACTGAGTTCCCGGCTCACCGATGGATTGGGCGGCAATAATACCTACAGCCTCACCGATCTCAACGAATTGGCCAGTCGCCAAGTTACGACCGTAACATTTCTTACATACGCCGTGGTTCGTACGGCAGCTAAGAACGGAACGAATTTGCAATCTTTCGATGCCGGAATCAATAATCGCGTCCGCGATATCGGATTCGATCAATTCGTTGCGCTGAACGATAACTTCGCCGGTTTGCGGATGACGTACCGTTTCGAACGCATAACGTCCTTCAATACGGTCATACAGGTCTTCAATAACCTCTTTACCGTCTTGAATTTTGCTGACCATGAAGCCTTTGTCCGTACCGCAATCGTCCTCACGAACGATAACGTCTTGGGCAACGTCAACGAGACGACGAGTCAAGTAACCGGAGTCGGCTGTACGAAGCGCCGTATCGGCAAGACCTTTACGCGCACCGTGTGTAGAAATAAAGTACTCCAAGATTGTTAAGCCTTCACGGAAGTTGGATTTAATCGGCAACTCCATAATTTTACCGGATGGATTCGCCATCAAACCACGCATACCGCCAAGCTGAGTAATCTGCGATTTGTTACCCCGTGCTTTGGATTCCACCATCATGGAGATGGAGTTGTATTTATCGAGGGATTTCATCAGGATATCCGTGATTTCATCCTTCGCTTTACTCCAGATCGCAATGACGCGGTCATAACGCTCTTCATCCGTAATCAAACCGCGGCGGTATTGATTCGTGACTACGCGAACTTTCTCTTCGCACTCTTTGAGGATTCCTTCTTTTTCACTAGGAACCACAACGTCGGAGACAGCAACGGTAATACCCGCTCTAGTGGAATACGTGAAGCCGAGCTCTTTGATTTTATCAAGGATCATCGACGTCTGCGTCGTGTGGTATTTGCGGAAGCACTCGGCGATAATCGAACCCAGGTACTCCTTACCTACCGCTTTGTTCTCAGGACGTTCTGCCATAATGGATCTCAGGTCCGCACCTTTGTCGAATACAAAGTGTGAGTCCGGAATACCGTTCAGCAAGTTCGTTTTGGTAGGCTCATTGATGAATGGGAAATCCGCTGGATAGATCTCATTCATAATGATTTTACCAACTGTCGTAATCAGCATTGCATTTTGTTGTTTCTCCGTGAAGCTCGTTTTGTTCAGAGCTCTGGCCGGAATCGCAACACGCGCATGCAGCGCCAATTTGCCCGATTGATAGGAGGAAACAGCCTCATTGACAGTTCTTAGAATTGCGCCTGCACCTTTGGCGTATTTGTTGTCGGTTGTCAAATAGAAGCTTCCCAGAACCATATCCTGTGAAGGTGTAACAACCGGCTTGCCGTCCTTCGGATTCAGAATGTTGCCTGCCGCCAGCATCAGCAAACGAGCTTCAGCTTGAGCTTCGGAAGACAACGGTACGTGCACGGCCATTTGGTCACCGTCGAAGTCAGCGTTGTACGCTGTACATACGAGCGGATGCAGCTTGATGGCGCGGCCTTCCACGAGAATCGGCTCGAACGCCTGAATCCCGAGTCTGTGCAATGTGGGGGCACGGTTCAGCAGAACCGGATGCTCCTTAATGACTTCTTCCAGTACATCCCATACATCCGGACTTACGCGTTCAACTTTACGCTTCGCGCTCTTGATGTTATGAGCCAATCCTTTATTCACAAGCTCTTTCATAACGAAAGGCTTGAACAGTTCAAGTGCCATTTCCTTCGGAAGACCACATTGGTACATCTTCAGGTTCGGTCCTACTACGATAACGGAACGACCGGAGTAGTCAACACGTTTACCGAGCAAGTTTTGACGGAAACGTCCCTGCTTCCCTTTCAGCATATGGCTGAGGGATTTCAGCGGACGGTTACCAGGACCCGTTACCGGACGGCCGCGGCGGCCGTTATCGATCAATGCGTCGACGGCTTCCTGCAGCATACGCTTCTCGTTCTGAACGATGATGTCCGGCGCACCGAGGTCGAGCAATCTTTTGAGACGGTTGTTACGGTTGATCACGCGGCGGTACAAATCGTTCAAGTCGGAAGTCGCGAAGCGGCCCCCGTCAAGCTGTACCATCGGACGAAGCTCCGGCGGGATAACCGGAAGCACGTCGAGAATCATCCAACCCGGCAAGTTCTTGGAGTTACGGAATGCTTCCATAACTTCCAAACGCTTGATCGCACGGTTACGGCGCTGACCTTGCGCCGTTTTGAGTTCTTCCTTCAGCGTATCGACTTCACGCTCGATATCGATATCGATGAGAAGCTTCTTAACAGCTTCCGCACCCATACCGGCTTGGAACGCATAGCCGTACTTCTCGCGGTAGCTGCGGTATTCTTTCTCCGAAAGCAGTTGTTTCTTCTCAAGAGGCGTATCCCCTGGATCCGTTACAACATAGGAAGCGAAGTAGATGATCTCTTCCAAGGATCTTGGAGACATATCCAACGCAAGCCCCATGCGGCTTGGAATCCCTTTGAAGTACCAGATGTGCGATACAGGAGCAGCAAGCTCAATGTGCCCCATACGCTCACGGCGTACTTTCTGGCGGGTTACTTCCACGCCACAGCGGTCACAAACGACGCCCTTGTAACGGACGCGTTTGTATTTACCGCAATGACATTCCCAATCTTTGGTAGGTCCGAAGATCTTTTCACAGAAAAGACCTTCTTTCTCAGGCTTTAAAGTTCTGTAGTTAATGGTTTCCGGCTTTTTTACTTCCCCACGGGACCAAGAGCGAATTTTATCGGGTGACGCCAGACCGATTTTCATAAACTCGAAGTTGTTAACGTCCATCAGGAGCAACCCTCCTTTTAGAATTTATACCACAGTGCAGTGAATCGTTCTCGATCTATTGTGGCGATCTATTATTCGTTGACTCCAAGCTCAGAGCCCTCGAGATTAAGGTTAAGTTTGTCGCTGGTGACTTCGTCGTCATCGTCAGCCTCTTTCATTTCGATCTCCTCTTCGTCGCCGGACAGGATTTTGACATCCATACCCAAACTTTGAAGCTCTTTGATCAAAACTTTGAACGATTCCGGAACGCCCGGTTCTGGAACATTCTCGCCTTTGACGATGGACTCATACGTTTTCACACGGCCCACGACATCATCGGATTTGACAGTGAGGATCTCTTGCAGCGTATAGGCAGCACCGTATGCTTCAAGCGCCCATACCTCCATCTCCCCGAAACGCTGTCCGCCGAACTGCGCCTTACCACCCAGCGGCTGCTGAGTAACAAGTGAGTAAGGACCTGTGGAACGGGCATGGATTTTGTCGTCAACCATGTGCGCCAATTTGATCATGTACATCACGCCGACCGTTACTTCACGCTCAAACGGTTCGCCTGTACGGCCATCGTACAGAATCGTTTTGCCGTTACGCTGCATGCCGGCTTCTTCCATCGCATCGAATACGTCATACTCGCGCGCTCCGTCGAATACCGGCGTAGCTGCATGAATACCCAAGTATTTGGATGCCATACCCAAGTGAACCTCAAGCACCTGCCCGATGTTCATCCGCGATGGAACCCCTAGAGGGTTCAACACGACTTCAACCGGCGTACCGTCCGGAAGGAAAGGCATATCTTCTTCAGGAAGAATACGCGCGACAACCCCTTTGTTTCCGTGACGTCCCGCCATTTTATCGCCTTCGGAAATTTTCCGTTTCTGTGCGATATAAACACGAACCAGTTGATTCACGCCAGGAGGCAGCTCATCGCCGTTCTCACGCGTAAATACTTTCACATCTACGACGATACCGTCCGTACCATGCGGCACGCGAAGCGATGTATCGCGCACTTCACGAGCCTTCTCACCGAAGATCGCGTGCAGCAATCTTTCTTCCGCCGTAAGCTCAGTCACACCTTTTGGCGTTACTTTACCTACGAGAATGTCGCCTGCGCCGATTTCGGCACCGACACGGATAATGCCGCGCTCGTCAAGATTTTTCAGCGCATCTTCCCCGACGTTCGGGATGTCGCGCGTAATTTCTTCAGGTCCAAGCTTCGTATCACGCGCTTCGGACTCGTATTCCTCAATGTGAATCGATGTGTACACATCTTCTTTGACCAGCTTTTGGCTGAGCAGGATCGCATCCTCGTAGTTGTACCCTTCCCAAGTCATGAAGGCTACGACAACGTTGCGCCCAAGCGCCAATTCGCCTTGTTCGGTCGATGGTCCGTCCGCCAGAATGTCGCCGGCTTTAATAAGCTGCCCCTTCTTCACGATCGGACGTTGGTTGATGCAAGTACCTTGGTTGGAACGCATAAACTTGTGAAGCTTATATTTGACGATATTGCCGCTGACCAGCTTACCGTCCACCATTTCCTGGCGGCGCAGCCAAATTTCGTTAGCAGCAGCTTTCTCAATAATTCCATCGAATTTGGAGACAATACATACTCCCGAGTCTTTAGCGACCTTATGCTCCATCCCTGTACCAACGAGAGGGGCTTTAGGGATAAGAAGCGGAACCGCTTGACGCTGCATGTTCGATCCCATCAACGCGCGGTTGGAGTCATCGTTCTCAAGGAACGGAATCAATGCCGTCGCAACGGAAACAACCTGTTTCGGGGAAACGTCCATGTAGTCGACACGCTCAACCGGCAGCGTTAAGTTATCGTCCTTGTAACGAACGATAATCGCTGAATCGACGAACTTGTTGTCCTCGGTCAACTGCGCGTTCGCTTGCGCGATAACGTAGTTATCCTCTTCGTCCGCTGTCAGGTACGCGATTTGGTCTGTAACGACACCTGTCTTAGGGTCTACCCAACGGTATGGAGCCTCGATGAAGCCATACTCATTGATACGGGCAAACGTAGACAAGGAGTTAATCAAACCAATGTTCGGACCCTCCGGAGTCTCAATAGGACACATACGGCCATAGTGAGAGTGATGCACGTCACGAACTTCCATCCCCGCGCGCTCTCTCGTCAAACCGCCCGGTCCAAGTGCGGAGAGACGTCTCTTATGCGTCAGCTCGGCAAGCGGATTCGTTTGGTCCATGAACTGAGAAAGCTGGGAGCTTCCGAAGAACTCTTTGATAGATGCGATAACCGGACGAATGTTGATCAAAGCTTGCGGCGTAATAACGTTCGCATCTTGAATGGACATACGCTCACGTACGACGCGTTCCATACGGGACAAACCTATACGGAATTGGTTTTGCAGCAGCTCGCCTACAGAACGAAGTCTACGGTTACCCAAGTGGTCGATATCATCCGTATTCCCGATGCCGTGCAGCAAGTTAATGAAATAGTTGATGGACGAAATGATATCGGCCGGCGTGATGTTCTTAACGCTCTTGTCAATCGTGCCGTTGGAGATGACTTTCACGACCTTGCCCTCTTCCGTCGGCGAATACACGTTAATGCACTGAACAGGGATCGTATCCGCGCCAGTTACACCTTTTGGAATAGAGAACTCTTTGTAGCCTGCGCCTTTCTCGATGAAAGGTAGAATCTCATCCAGCACACGGCGATCAAGCAGCTGTCCAGCTTCCGCGATGATCTCGCCCGTCTCGGTATCGACCAAAGTTTCAGCCAAACGCTGATTGAACAATCTATTTTTGATGTGTAATTTCTTGTTGATTTTGTAACGGCCTACGTTAGCCAAATCATAACGCTTCGGATCAAAGAAACGAGCGACGATCAAGCTTCGCGCATTATCCAGCGTAGGCGGCTCACCCGGACGAAGACGTTCGTAAATCTCGATCAACGCTTTCTCCGTAGAGTCCGTGTTATCTTTGTCGAGCGTATTGCGAATATATTCGTTATCGCCGAGCAAATCCAGAATCTCTGCATCCGTCCCAAAGCCTAGGGAACGCAGCAATACCGTTACCGGGATTTTACGTGTGCGATCGATACGAACGTAAATAATATCCTTCGCGTCCGTCTCAAGCTCCAACCACGCACCGCGGTTCGGAATGACCGTTGCGGTGTAAGTTTTTTTGCCGTTTTTATCCACTTTCGTGCTATAATAAACGCTAGGGGAACGAACGAGCTGGGAGACGATTACACGCTCCGCACCGTTAATAATGAACGTCCCCGTGTCGGTCATGATAGGGAAATCCCCCATGAACACTTCTTGTTCCTTGACCTCACCGGTTTCCTTATTAATCAAACGGACTTTGACTCTTAACGGAGCCGCGTAAGTTACGTCGCGTTCCTTGGATTCATCAACCGAATACTTAGGATCGCCTAAGCTATAGTCAATAAACTCCAGTACCAGGTTACCTGTAAAATCCTGAATCGGGGAGATATCTTGAAACATCTCGCGTAATCCCTCTTCCAAAAACCACTCATACGATTTTTGCTGGATTTCAATCAGGTTTGGAATGCCCAGCACCTCATTAATTCGTGCATAAGTCCTGCGTTTACGTCGTCCAAATTGAACAAGATGTCCCGCCAACTTTCATTCACCCCTCAACTCTACTCAATAAATAAAAAGAAGAAGAAAAACCTCGACCGACGTACACTCAGGACGCCTCCGTATTGGAGCCCGTCCGAATCGAGTGACTATATGGATGAAGATTTTTCCCTGTAATCAGTAATACTTCCAAATATTTCTTCCCATCCTGTTAGAATTTCCTAAAATTCAAACATTATACGTTACAAGTTCAAATTTTATTCATTCTGGAGGAAAAAAAGACTTGACATTTTTGTTAACTAAAGACATGTGTCCCATCTTAATACTGACATTTTTTAATAATACCACATGTGAAAAGTCAAGTCAAATAAATTTCCACGACTGTCCGTTACATGGCTCGCCTTCAGGAGACAAAACTTCACTTCGTAGCTTTAAGAATCTTGTAACCTTTATCCTTGGAAACTTCGAGGACCTCGCTATAGATCGACTCCAGCTTCTTCATCGCCGAAGGCGCTCCCTGCTTCTTCTGAATGACGACCCAGATCGAGCCGCCTTCCACTAGACAATCGTAAGCATCCGTGAATATACGATGTACGACTTCCTTACCGGCACGGATCGGCGGATTCGTCAACACAGCGTCGAAGCGCTGGTCCTTCACCTGCTCCAGGAGATCGCTCTGCAGAATCGACACATTGGAGATGCCGTTGCGCCGCGCGTTTTCCGCGCTGAGCTCAACAGCCCGTTCATTAATGTCGACCATTGTCACATGCCCCTTCGGACATATCGCCGCAGCACTTAAACCAATCGGCCCGTACCCGCACCCGACATCCAGCACCCGGGCATCTTCCTTCAGCTGCATCGTTTCGATCAGAAGCTTGCTGCCATAATCCACGCCTTTTTTGGAGAAAACGCCGGCATCCGTCAGGAATGTATACGTCTTGCCACGCAGTACTTCTTGGGCTGCCTGAATATCGCGCTTCGCCGTTGGACGCTGCGTATAATAATGCTCTGACACGCTAAGATTCCCTCCTCTTTTTTTACCTATAGGAAAATCTATAACTCAAGAGCGTTCCTAAGGCTTTCCTAAGGGCAAAAACTTAGGTTAAAAAAACCTCTTGAAGGCAAGCTTCAAGAGGTTTCCTACAGAAGAAATTACTTAACTTCAACAGTTGCGCCAGCTTCAGTAAGCTTAGCTTTAACAGCTTCTGCTTCTTCGGAGCTAACTTTTTCTTTGATTGGTTTTGGAGCGCCGTCAACCAAGTCTTTCGCTTCTTTCAGGCCAAGACCTGTGATTTCGCGAACTACTTTGATTACGTTGATTTTGGAAGCACCAGCGTTAGTCAAGATAACATCAAACTCAGTTTGAGCTTCTTCAACTGCTGCTGCTGCGCCACCGCCAACTGCTACTGGAGCAGCTGCTGTTACGCCAAACTCTTCTTCAATTGCTTTAACCAGGTCGTTCAATTCCAAGATTGTCATGCCTTTGATTGCTTCTAGGATCGTTGCATTTGTGCTCATGGTTAAACCTCCGTTATCATTAATAAATTTAGTTGTTTTTGTAAAACAAAATTAAGCTTGACCTTCAGCTTCTTTTTTCTCAGCAACTGCTTTAACAGCAAGTGCAAAGTTACGAACAGGAGCTTGAAGAACGCTAAGCAACATGGAGAGAAGACCATCTCTGGATGGAAGCTCAGCAAGTGCCTTGATTTGATCGTATCCAACTACGCGGCCTTCGACCACGCCAGCTTTCACGCTCAACTGATCATTCTTTTTAGCAAATTCAGTCAAGATTTTCGCAGGAGAGATCAAGTCGTCTTTGCTGAAAGCAATAGCTGTAGGACCAGTTAAGTACTCATCCAATTCAGTCAGCTCAGCTTGAGCAGTAGCGCGTCTTGCCAAGGAGTTCTTAAGAACTGTAAATTCGATGCCAGCTTCACGTAAGCTCTTACGCAGCTGAGTTACTTGAGCTACGTTCAAACCACGGTAATCTGCTACGATTGTACAAGTGCTAGCTTTAAACTTCTCAGTTACTTCAGCTACCGCTTGTTGTTTCTCTGCAAGGATTTTCGCGTTTGCCATAGTACACCTCACTTCTTATGCATTTATGTTTCAAGTTCGCAAACAGTAGGAGCATCAGCATTCCTTATATACAATAAGAAATGCCTTCGTAGACGCTACGAAGGCATGATTTGTTCACTTTTTCCCTGACGTTTCAAAGAAATCGCTATATATATCATAACACCTCGGTAGGAAATTAAGCTCGTGGCACCTACTGTCTACGGTTTGCATATTCATTTTTAGGACCTTTGATAGAGTATCACGACCAGTAACCGAAGTCAACTGGAAGCTATTACTTATCTGAAGGAGTTTACGTTCACGCGAACACTTGGTCCCATTGTCGAGGATACAGCAATGTTTTTCAGGTATACACCTTTAGCAGCTGCCGGTTTCGCTCTAACAAGCGCATCAACCAATGCTTTGAAGTTCTCGTTCAACTTGTCAGCATCGAAAGATACTTTACCAAGTGGAGCATGGATTTGACCTGCTTTATCAAGACGGTACTCGATTTTACCAGCTTTGATCTCCTGAACAGCTTTGGTAACGTCGAAAGTAACTGTTCCTGCTTTAGGGTTTGGCATCAAACCTTTACCCCCGAGGATACGACCCAGTTTACCAACTTCGCTCATCATGTCTGGAGTAGCTACGCAAACGTCGAATTCGAACCAACCTTGTTGAATTTTGTTGATCATGTCTGCATCACCAACAAAATCTGCACCAGCCGCTTCAGCTTCTTTCGCTTTCTCGCCTTTGGCAAATACAAGCACGCGTTTTGTTTTACCAGTACCGTGTGGAAGTACAACGACACCACGAACAGCCTGGTCTTGTTTTCTTGGGTCTACACCCAGACGAACTGCAACATCTACAGTTTCATCGAATTTAGCAGGAGCTGTCTTCTTAACAAGCTCGATTGCTTCTGACGGATCGTACAAGGTTTCAGCGTTAACAAGCTGAGCTACCTCGCGGTATTTTTTACCGTGTTTAGGCATAATCTATAATCCTCCTTAGTGGTATTAGCGGATAATCCTCCCACCGAGCGACCTTGAAGTTTTCGCGGAAAACCTCTTCATAAGCCCGTGGCTTAAACAGTCGCATTCCTTGCGGAATTAATCTTCGATGACGATTCCCATGCTGCGAGCAGTACCTTCAACCATACGCATTGCAGCCTCAACGGATGCAGCATTCAGGTCAGGCATTTTTTGCTCAGCGATTTCACGAACTTTTGCACGTTTCACAGTTGCAACTTTCTTTTTGTTAGGTTCGCCGGATCCTTTTTCGATACCAGCAACGACGCGAAGAAGAACTGCAGCCGGAGGCGTTTTGGTGATGAATGTAAAGGAGCGATCCTCGAAAACTGTGATTTCAACCGGAATAATCAGGCCTACTTGATCAGCAGTACGAGCATTGAACTCTTTACAGAAAGCCATAATGTTCACACCTGCTTGACCCAGAGCTGGACCGATCGGTGGTGCTGGATTTGCTTTCGCAGCTTGAACTTGAAGCTTAACCACTTTAATTACCTTTTTTGCCATGATAGACACCTCCTGTGTATAATATAGATCCCACTAACGAAGGTCTATCCCGAGGAATAGACCTGGTAGAAACCCTTGGTTGTCTTAGTTCTATAGCTTTTCCACTTGGTCGAAATCGAGCTCAAGCGGGGTTTCCCTACCAAACATGTTGACATGCACCTTAAGTTTACCCTTGTCCGCCACAATTTCTTCAACAGAGCCGACAAAGTTTGCGAAAGGTCCCACCTTGACGCGTACGGTTTCTTTGAGTTCGAAGTCGATCTTCGCCTTCGGCTCTTCCATCCCCATATGCTTCAAAATAGATTCAACTTCCTCAGGTAACAATGCAGTCGGTTTAGAGCCGGATCCCGTAGATCCTACGAATCCGGTAACTCCTGGCGTGTTTCGAACGACATACCAAGAGTCATCCGTTTGAATCATTTCGACGAGAACGTAGCCCGGGTAAACTTTGCGCATGACAACTTTCTTCTTGCCATCCTTGTTCACCAGTTCCTCTTCCATCGGCACGAGCACGCGGAAGATCTTATCCGTCATCTCCATGGATTCAACACGTTTCTCCAGGTTGGCTTTCACTTTGTTTTCATACCCTGAATAGGTATGTACGACGTACCATCTTTTTTCCATGAATAAATTCACCTATAGTCCTGTTTTTATTTAAAAACAAGGCGCAGCAACTCAGAAATTCCAAGATCCAACACAAAAAAATAAACAGCGACAAAAGCTACCGTTCCCAATACGACAAGCGTATAGGTGATCATCTCTTTGCGGCTTGGCCACTTGACCTTTTTGAGTTCTGACCAGCTGTCGGTGAAGAAGGAAAAAGTGGATCCGAAGCTTTGTCTCATTCTAGCCAAGAACCCCACAAACTACACCTCCAAAGAACTACCTAGTCTCGCGATGAGCAGTATGTTCATTGCAAAATTTGCAATATTTCTTCAACTCAATACGGTCGGGATTGTTGCGCTTATTTTTAGTGGATGCATAGTTTCTTTGTTTGCAATTTGTGCACGCTAATGTGATGATGACCCGCATGATGTACACCTCCTACAGACACGTTCTAATTAAAGCCCTTCGAAGCGCGTCAAAAAGAAAGCGACTTTTAGGGCTACCTGAAATACTTTATCACAACCCGCAACGGAGTGTCAAGGCGCTGTCTCACAATTGCGAGAGTATCACCAGTATTGACGGCTCGCTGCGTTGTTAAACCTCTTACAAACAAAACACCCGCGGCGCCTGGTAGGAACCCAGAAACCGCGGGACATTCTACAAATCTCTAACTTCCAAATAGCGTTCCAGCTTGCGTTTGACACGTTGAAGAGCATTATCAATCGACTTAACATGGCGATCCAAATCCACCGCAATCTCTTGGTAGGATCTGCCGTCCAAATAGAGCATAAGAACCCTACGTTCCAAGTCGCTCAATATTTCTCCCATTTTATCTTCAAGACCTGTAAATTCCTCTTGATTGATCACAAGCTCCTCAGGATCAGTGACCCTGGAACCGCTAATGACGTCAAGCAGCGTTCGATCAGAATCTTCATCATAGATAGGCTTGTCCAATGATACGTAGGAATTAAGAGGTATGTGCTTCTGACGCGTTGCCGTCTTAATCGCCGTGATGATCTGTCGAGTAATGCACAGCTCAGCAAAGGCTTTGAATGAAGCAAGCTTGTCTCCTCGGAAGTCGCGGATAGATTTATATAAACCTATCATGCCTTCCTGCACAATATCTTCTCGGTCTGCACCTATCAAAAAATAAGAACGTGCTTTGGCACGCACAAAATTCTTATATTTATTGATAAGGTATTCCAAAGCTTCGCTACTGCCTTCTCGGACTGCCTCGACAATGTCTTCATCTGGCTTGAGGTCATAATCGTACATTCTCAGTTCTTTGAGGTCGACACTCACCAACAATCCCTCCGGCCTGCAGGACTACCCAGATTCACATTAAAAGTTTAGGTTAAGTATACATGATGAAATCTCACACCGTCAACGGGGAAGCCCACCATTTCTAGCATTTGGATGGACTTACTCCCCTCTTCGCCATCGTTCGAACTGCGCCTTGAGCTCTCCGCTAAGCTTCCCCTCGAACGGATTGCGCTTCGTAGAAACCTCGGGTTTAATGCGTTCTCTAACCTCTTTGCGATTTTGCTTGATCTTAACGAGCAATTCACCGGCCGGCAGCCGGAGAGCCCCCTTGCCGAAGATGACATGCTGTTCGATCATATCGGAAGTAGCGACATAGATTTGTCTGCGCCTTCCCATCAGATTCGTTACCAGCCGCTCGATCCGTTCGTCTGCGGTTTCCTTCTCCTTGGTGTAAAGCACGTTCAGCTTGCTTTGAACATATTTTTTCCCGAGTCCAGGAACCATATAAGCATCAAATACGAGATAGACCTTCATCCCGGAGTAAGACTGATATTCGGCCAGCATATGAATGAGCTTGTCTCGAGCACCTTCCAAATCCGTATCCTTCAGCTTATTCAGCTCCGGCCATGCGCCAATGATATTATAGCCGTCTACGATCAGGAATTCTTCCATCGGCCTTAGCTCTGATGACGTTGCCGAACCACTTCATACATGAGAACCCCCGCGGCGACGGAAGCGTTCAAGGAATTCACGTGTCCCGCCATAGGCAGCTTCACCAGGAAGTCGCACTTCTCTTTGATCAGCCTGCCCACGCCTTTGCCCTCATTACCGATTACAAGCGCAATCGGCATGTTGAAATTAGCTTTATACACATCTTGAGCTGCGGTAACATCCGTTCCTGCAACCCATACCCCTTGCTCTTTCAGCTGTTCGATCGTTTGCGCGATATTCGTTACACGGGCAACAGGAACGTATTCCACGGCGCCTGCGGAGGTTTTGGAAACCGTTGCCGTCAGACCGACCGAACGCCTCTTCGGAATGATGACCCCATGAACTCCCGTACAATCCGCCGTCCGTAGAATCGAACCCAAATTATGAGGGTCTTCGATCTCGTCCAGAATCAGGATAAACGGATCCTGTCCCAGCGATTTCGCCTTGGCAATAATTTCTTCGACTTCCACATAAGCATAGGCCGCTACTTGGGCGATAACCCCTTGGTGCTGAAGCCCTTCCACCATTTGGTCAAGCTTGCGCTTGTCCGTAAATTGCACCAAAATACCCAAATTTTTGGCTTCCGCCACGATTGGGCCGGCAAACTGCTTCTGCGCATTCTCAGCTATCCAGATTTTGTTGATCGTCCGGCCGGCGCGAATGGCCTCCATGACGGAGTGCTTCCCGCCAATATATTCTTCTTCCATCCTTTTTCCTCCTAAAAATTCCGCTGCTGACAAAACTTACATCTACGCTTCGGACTTGGCACCAGCCTTATAGGCAAGCGCAAAATCCAATATTTCCTTCAAGCGGCTATAAGATTGCTTATAGTACAAATATCCGATTAAGCACTCAAACGCGGTGCTGTGCCGGTATTCCAGCACATCCGCGTTCTTCGCCGTCGTTCCTGATTTGGCGTTGCGCCCGCGCTTCACCATATCCGTCTCTTCTTCCGTCAGCATCGGCATCAACGCATCAAGCAGCTTGGCTTGCGCCTTGGCCGAAACATAACCGGTCGATGCCCTATGAAGATGGTTCGGCTTATGATTCCCGCTGGAGATCACATACTGCCGAATGTATACCTCGTAAACCGCATCCCCGATATAGGCCAGCACAATCGGATTCAGCAGATGCGGGCTTACGGCAGGCGGGTAAACGAACAAATTCGCTGCATCGTTCAAGGTTTCGCTCATTTGCGGCGCCAACGAATTCCTTGCGGCGTGTCCTCAAGGAATATCCCTTTCTCCGTGAGCAGATCACGAATTTCGTCCGCGCGCGCCCAGTTCTTCGACTTCCTCGCTTCCGTGCGCTCCACGATCAATTGCTCGATCTCTTCATCCAGCAATTCGTCGGTTTGTTTCGACAAAATCCCCAACGTTTGGTCGAACGCCTGCAGCTGATCCAGCAGCAGCTGAAGCGCCGCGGTATGAACCCGCTCCTGTTGGAGATATAGATTCGCTTCCGACACCAAATCAAATACGGCCGTAATCGCATCCGGCGTGTTGAAGTCGTCGTTCATCTTCTCGACGAATTGATTCGCAATGGCCGCAACGCGCGCAACCAGCGCTGCATCCGCTTCGCCGGATGCGGAGGCTGTAGCCAGCCGATGCTTCAAGTTGTCATTCGCATTCTGGATGCGCTCCAGCGCGTTCGCCGCCTGCTTCAAGCTTTCATCGCTGAAGTTAAGCGGGTTGCGGTAATGAGCGGACAGCATGAAGAAGCGGAATACCTCCGGCTTCAACTGCTGCACGAGGTCGCGAATTAATATGCCGTTGCCCAGCGACTTGGACATCTTCTCATTGTCAATGTTCAAGAACGCATTGTGCAGCCAATAATTGGCCATCGGATGACCCGTTACCGCTTCCGTCTGAGCGATCTCGCACTCATGGTGCGGGAATGTCAAATCTTGGCCGCCGCCATGAATATCGATCGTTTCGCCCAAATATTTGCGCACCATCGCGGAGCACTCGATATGCCAGCCCGGACGGCCCTGGCCCCAGGGGCTATCCCAATAAATTTCCCCGGGCTTCGCCGCTTTCCACAGTACGAAGTCCTGCGGGTTCTCCTTCCGGTCGTCCACCTCAATCCGAATGCCGTATTGAAGCTCCTCCAGATTCTGATGCGACAGCTTGCCGTATTCGGCGAACTTGGTCGTGCGGTAATACACGTCGCCGCGCGCCTCATAAGCGTAGCCTTTCTCCACAAGAGCGGCGATGAACTCGATAATTTCCGGCATATTTTCCGTAACACGCGGATTCAAAGTAGCCTCATGCACACCCAGCGCCTTAATATCCTCCAAGAAAGCGGCGATGAACGTTTCCGCCAGCTCCGGCACCGTAACGCCCAGCTCCTCGGCTTTGCGGATCATTTTATCGTCAACGTCCGTGAAGTTCGTAATATAAGTAACCTCATACTTCTGCGATTCCAGGAAGCGCCGCACGACATCGAAGAAGATCACAGGCCTCCCGTTTCCGATATGAATATAGTTATATACAGTCGGGCCGCATACATACATTTTCACTTTGCCCGCTTCAATCGGGACGAATTCTTCCTTCTTGCGTGTTAGTGTGTTATACACTCTGAGCGTCATGTTCTCTCGCTCCTCCATTTCTGACCCGTTCTTGTTCAAGCTGCTTTTTGAGCTCGTTAATTTGCTGCTGCATTTCTTGGAATATATCAATAATGGGATCCGGCAAGTTGCCGTGATCCAAACGATTGACGCGCACCCCGTCCCGCTTCACAAGCTTGGCAGGCATCGTTACGACCGTACTGTTGGACGGAACCTCGTGAATGACCACGGCATTGGAACCGATACGCGAATTCTCGCCGACAAGGAAGGAGCCTAAGATCTTGGCGCCTGAACCGATAACAACATTATTGCCAATAGTCGGATGTCTCTTACCTTTCTCCTTGCCTGTTCCCCCGAGAGTAACCCCTTGATACAAAATGACGTCATCGCCGATTTCGCACGTTTCCCCGATCACTACGCCCATCCCATGGTCAATAAACAACCGCTTGCCGATTGTGGCTCCGGGATGAATCTCAATGCCCGTCATGAAACGGCTCCATTGGGAGACGATACGGGCGAGGGTAAACATCTTCCGCTTATAGAACCAATGCCCGATCCGATGCGCCCAGATGGCGTGAAGACCGGAGTACGTAAACACAACCTCAAACCAGCTGCGTGCAGCCGGGTCGTTATCGAATACGGCAGAAATATCAGATTTGATCGTTTGCCACATGCTCTCACCTTCTTCGCCTTAAATCAGATTCTGTGTATAAAAAAAGCCCCCGCAGCCCAATGGCTGCAGAGGCGTTATTCATCGCGGTTCCACTCTGCTTGGTGACTCGGAAGTCTCCCAACTCAAGTCCCCGTAACGTGGGTAATCCGGCTGCGCCTACTTTACTCGTCTTCCGAGTATTCGGCGTAGCAGCTCCCAGGTGCATTTCCGTTTATAGGGAATGGATAACTCACAGCCGCAAGCCTCGCGGCTCCGATTATCCTCTCTGAAAAACCCTAAATAAGCGTACTCTCCTGATCATTGCAATCGTTATTGGATTAAGTATAACGAAAAGCACTGTCTATTACAATAAGTTCCTTAGACGCGAAGCGACTTTTTCTTTGCCCAGCAGGTACAAAGATACATTCAAATCCGGTCCGTGCACCTGTCCTGTGAGTGCAGAACGAATGGACATGAACAGCTGCTTCCCTTTGAAGCCCGTATCCTTCTGCACTTGCTTCAGCAAGGCAGGGATCGCTTCCACCGTGAAAGCCTCGGCCCCCTCCACTTGCGTCAAGAAGCTGGACAACACTACCGGCACATGCTCTTCCTTCAGAACGGCGGCAGCCTCCTCGTCGATCACCAGCTCTTCTTTGAAGAAGATGCTCGACAATTCGACAATTTCTGCGGCGAAACGCATTCTTTCCTGATTCAGGCCGACCAGCGCCGTTACCCACTCTTGGCCCGCTTCATCCAGCTGGTTCGGAATATAGCCGGCTTTCTGCAAATGCGGCACACACAGGTCGACTACGCGGGAGAGCGGAGCCTTTTTCAAGTAGGCATTGTTCATCCAATTCAATTTGTCCATATCGAACACAGCCGGACTCTTCGACACGCGATCGAGGTCAAACTGAGCGATTAACTCTTCCTTGGTGAACATCTCTTCTTCACCGCCCGGCGACCAACCGAGCAGCGCAATGAAATTGACGACGGCCTCCGGCAGGTAACCTAACTCCCGGTACTGTTCGATGAACTGGATGATGGACTCATCCCGTTTGCTCATTTTCTTCCGGTCTTGATTCAGAATCAACGCCAAGTGAGCAAATTCCGGAACCGGCATGCCCAGAGCCTCATACATAAGGATTTGTCTAGGCGTGTTGGACAGATGCTCCTCCCCGCGGATCACCAGGTTGATCTTCATGGTATGATCGTCCACGATAACAGCGAAGTTATACGTCGGAATCCCGTCCGGACGAGCGATAATGAAATCGCCTATGCCATTGGAATCGAATTCCACATGCTCGCGCACCTTGTCTTCAAAAGCAATTACACGGTCTGCCGGCACAAGGAAGCGCGTCGAAGGCTTGCGGCCTTCCGATTCAAAAGCAGCACGCTGCTCCGCTGTCAAATGGCGGCATTTCCCGGAATATCCGCCCATCTCGCCGCGCGCCTCCTGTTCGGCCCGCTCCTGCTCCAGGTCGGCTTCCGAACAATAGCACGGGTAAGCATGCCCGCTCTGCAGCAATTGATCCAGATAGGTCTTGTAAATATCCAATCTCTCCATCTGACGGTATGGTGCGTATGGGCCCCCGATGTCTACACTCTCATCCCACTCCAAGCCAAGCCATCTCAGACCATTCAACTGGTCCTCGATCCCCGATTCCTTATGACGAGTCTGATCGGTATCCTCGAAACGCACAACGAAAGCTCCGCCATGGCGGCGGGCCAGCAAGTAATCGAACAGTGCCGTACGAGCACCGCCAATATGCAAATGTCCCGTAGGACTAGGTGCATAACGCACACGTAATGGTTGGTTCATGACTGTACCCCTTCTCCCAATAATACCTGCTATTCTAGCACATCTCGAATTAAACAAACAACCGATTGAGCAGCAATACCTTCGCCGCGGCCTGTGAAGCCCAATTGCTCCGTCGTTGTCGCTTTCACATTGATTTGATCCACCTGCGCATCGAGCGCCTCCGCGATAATCTCGGCCATTTGCGGAATATACGGCGCCATCTTAGGCTTCTGGGCAATGATCGTGGAATCCGCATTGCCCAGACGGTAGCCTCGGTCCTTCGCCAGCTGCCATACATGCTTGAGCAGTACCAGGCTGTCCGCATCCTTGAACTCGGCGGCCGTGTCCGGGAAATGCTTGCCGATATCTCCCAAGCCCAGTGCGCCCAGGATCGCGTCGCTGATCGCATGCAGGAGCACATCGGCATCGGAATGCCCGAGCAGCCCTTTCTCATAAGGAATCGTTACGCCTCCGATAATACACTTGCGTCCTTCCACCAATTGATGCACATCAAATCCTTGACCTACGCGAATCATGATTGTCTCTCTCCCCTAACGTGTTGTAAAATCCATTCCGCCCATGGCAAATCTTCCGGTGTTGTGATCTTGATATTGTAATAGTCTCCTTCGACGACATACACCGTTGTTCCTATCCGCTCCACCAGCATCGCATCATCGGTACCCATGAAGCCCTCCTGAAGCGCCCGTTCATGCGCCTCCCGCAGAAGGGAAAGCCGAAAAGCCTGCGGGGTTTGGATGGCCCACAAGCTTCGTCTATCCGGTGTTGATTGAATTCTTTTGTCGGTATCTACGACTTTGATCGTATCCTTCACAGGGACAGCCAGCACAGCTGCATCCTGTTCCTGCGCCTTCGCCAGACATTCGAACACATGTTCCCTCTTAACGAAAGGCCGCACTCCGTCATGCACGAGCACCCAATCCGTGTCCTTGGCCAAAGCCGCTAGGCCTTGCCGAACAGAGTCTTGACGCTCCGCGCCGCCTGCCAGCACATGAGTGACCTTGGAAAGACCGTAGGCTTGTACATAACCTGCACAGCGCTCTACGTCATTTCCACCCACAACCAAAATGATTTCATTCACTTCATGTATGTTTTGAAATAATTGCAACGTATGTACCAGAATCGGCTTCTGTCCCAGCTGTAAATATTGTTTGCTTTCCGCCGTTCCCATGCGCGAGCCTTTGCCCGCAGCTACGATGATGACTCCCAGCTTCCCCATAAGCCCTCCGACTAAGCGCTTTCGTTCGAAAGCTTTCTACGTAAGCATAGACCCATGGATGAACGACTCCGTCGTCCATATAGGACGAAAGGGTTTGTCATGGTTGATGCAAAGCAAAAGTATAAAACTTATACTTTCCAAGCAACTGGTAAGAGCTATGTTACATCTCCCATCATACTGGTTTTACTGCGCTTTTTCCAATAGTTTCGGTTTCGCGAAAATCATCCGCCCCGCCGATGTCTGTAGAACGCTGGTCACCATCACTTCAAGCGTCATCCCGATGAATTCACGGCCGCCTTCCACGACGATCATCGTCCCGTCATCCAGGTAGGCTACGCCTTGTCCATGCTCCTTGCCGTCTTTAATGACTTGAACGATAATTTCTTCACCAGGCAGGACCACAGGCTTCACGGCATTCGCAAGGTCATTAATGTTGAGCACCGAAACACCCTGCAGCTCGCATACTTTATTCAAGTTGAAATCATTTGTGATGACTTTGCCCTGAAGCACCTTAGCCAATCGTACCAGCTTGCTGTCGACTTCCGATATTTCTTCGAAATCGCCTTCGTAGATCAGCACTTTCACTTCAAGTTCCTTCTGGATTTTATTCAAAATATCGAGCCCTCGCCGGCCCCGGTTGCGCTTCAGCAAGTCCGACGAATCCGCAATATGCTGCAGCTCTTCCAACACGAACTCCGGTATCACGAGCGTTCCTTCGATAAATCCCGTTTTGCAAATATCCGCAATACGACCGTCAATAATGACGCTGGTATCGAGAATCTTATGTTCCTCGTAAGGCCTGTGCGTCCCTTTCTCCGGAGCAGCCGACCGGCTCTTGGCCATAATCTGGACTAGCTCCTCCCTCTTGCTGTAACCGATACGGAATCCCATGACGGCTAGAACCGCCGATACGACGAAAGGTAAAAAGGGACCCGCCCACGTCGCCTGCTGCAGCACAGGGAACACCATAACGGATACGAGAAGTCCGATGACGAGCCCTAACGTGCCTGAGAGCAAATCGGACGCAGGAATGTCCGCCACATTCTTTTCTCCTTGGATCAGGAGCTTCATTCCCTTACCGGCAACCCACAATGAAAGAAAGAACATGACCCCAGCGCACATACTATTCAAAACTATGATCTTGCCTGAATCGCTCATGAAACCTGTCGTTCGTACGATTGACTCGCTCCATCCATATCCTAAACTACCACCCATGACGGCTAAAATGAATTGCACCCATTTTCTCATCATAGATTCACCTCCTACATCAACTTATTAATAACAGCCTCCTTACAATTATGTTCCAATTTATCCCTTATTAATCACTTCTGCTCTCGGAAAATTGAAATATTAAGGGCCTTCCATTATAATGAAATTGGAAGTTACCAACACACCCGAGGTGGATGGAATGAGCTCCTTGACTTTAAAGCAGTTTCAAGATCAGGTTTCCGAATTGTTGCTCCGTCACCGAAGTCTGCTTGACGTCTTATCCAAGTTCCAACAGTCAGGCGCAGCTGCCAACCGTTCCGTGGTGAAGTCCATTACAGAATGCGGATGTATTCAGGTTAACGCAGCTAAGCAAGAGTATCATCCAGAGATGACTCTGAACGAAGCGAAGAACGTACTCGGCACTCATGTAACCGGTCACTTATGTGAGCAATGCATCGAGGTCGTGAGCAGTGAATTGGGCAGGAATCTGTTCTATATGTCTGCACTGAGCAACATTCTCGGCGTCAATTTGGAGCAAGTCGTAGAGAACGAATCCAAGAAATGCTCAACCTTGGGCCTTTTCAACATGTCATGATCAAGACAATGCACATGAACAGCAAAAAAGCATTTATTTTCTTCTGCTCATCCAGAGAGAAAATAAATGCTTTTTATTTTTGCGGTATGGAGATTAAACGTCGGATTTAACGGAGTTCGGATCCTCTACGCCGCGTCTTTTGTTCTTTCTGCGGATTCGGATGAAGAAGCCATCAACGTTTTTTTTTAGGCCGTACAGCGCGTACAGCAGAAGCGGTACGAAGATCATTTTGGAGATTGACTCCGGCCACTTGATCGCGATGAGTACGGCAACGGCCACAATCACAGGCGTGATCCAGATCGCTGCTTTCGGAATGCCGGCTTTCTTGAAGTTCGGATATTTCACTGTACTTACCATCAAATAAGACAATAGAATTGTACTTACCAACAGAACATACACGTTAATTTCATTCACAAACAATGCCAATGTACACAGCACACCGCCTGCAGCCGGAATCGGCAATCCGATGAAATAGCCAGGCGTACCGGCAACGACATTAAAGCGAGCCAACCGAAGCGCTCCACAGATTGGGAAGATTGCGGTGACGATCCAAGCGAATGCCGGACTGATCACATGCGGATCGTTGAACGCTACAACATACATGATAAAGGCAGGCGCCACACCGAAAGAAATAACATCGGACAGCGAGTCTAGCTCTTTACCAAATTCACTCTGTGCATTCAACGCGCGGGCTACACGACCGTCAAGTCCATCGAGCAACATAGCGACAATGACCAGCACTGCTGCAACGCCGTGCTCACCGCTGAAAGCGAGAATAATCGACAGAACACCGAGGAATAAGTTCCCTACTGTAAAAAGACTGGGAATTGATTTCGTTAACATATTTTTTTGTCCACCTCTGGATTTACTATGCCCTAAACTTGACTTTATAAAACCTCAACAATGATACTTTATGATTGTATCTACTTTAAATATGTCTGTCAATGAACACTTGTTCTTGAATTCTTTTGAGGCCTTCCTTAATGGCGCGGGCCCTTACCTCTCCGATGCCGTCAACTTCATCCAATTCCTCAATCGTCGCCATCATCATGTGAGGCAGGTAGCCGAATTTCTCCACCAGATTCGCAATAATGATCGAGGGAAGCCGCGGTATCTTCCCAAGAATCCGGAACCCGCGAGGGGAAACCGGCTCTTCTACGATCGAATTGGAATGCGGGTAGCCGAGCAATCGAATAATTTGGTGCGGTTCAAGCAGCTCATCCGAAGAAAGACGCTTCAAGCCTGCTTGCATGTCTTTGACGCGATCCTCGGATAATTCTCTTACATAATCTTTTACGAGCAAACGCGCTTCAAGTTCCGCATTCCCGACAAGTTCTTCTAATTGCATGCTGATCAACCGGCCTTCATTCCCAAGCTCATTAATATATCGGTTGATTTCGGCCTTAATGCGCAGCACCATCTCGAAACGGGCAATTACGTTGGTCACATCGTGCAGCGTGACTAACTCTTCGAACTCCGATGCGCTCAAATTCGTCAGCGACTGATCCAACACCACCTTGTAACGCTCCAGCGTTTGGATGGCTTGATTCGCTTTGGTCAAGATGACGCCGATATCTTTGAGCGCATAGCGCAAATTGCCTTGGTACAGAGTAATTACGTTGCGCCTCTGCGAAATGGATACAACGAGCTTATTCGTCTGCTTCGCCACCCGCTCAGCGGTCCGATGACGGATACCGGTCTCTGAGGAGGAGATGGAGGAGTCCGGGATTAATTGCGTGTTCGCATATAGAATTCGCTTGATATCCTCGCTGAGAATAATCGCTCCGTCCATTTTGGCAAGCTCATATAAATAGTTGGGGGAAAATTCGCAATCGATCGAAAACCCGCCATCGACGATCTCCCTCACTTCCGCACTGTAACCTACGACGATCAGTCCGCCCGTTTTGGCGCGCAGGACATTCTCCAATCCGTCACGGAACGATGTACCAGGTGCCACCATCTGGAGCAATTGGCTCATCACGTCACGCTTGATCTCATCTTTACTCATAGTTTCCTCCTGAAGGCTTGCAGGTTGAATGATTCACGAGCTAGCCCAATGCCGCTTTCAATGCTTCGGACACTGTATTCACTCCGATAATCTCCATACCGGGCGGATGGGTCCACCCCTTCAAACTTTTCTCCGGCATAATGACTCTGCGGAACCCCAGCTTCTCCGCTTCTTTCACACGTTGGTCGATCCGGGACACGCCGCGGACTTCGCCGGTCAAGCCGATTTCACCGAACACCACATCGAACGGCTGGGTCGCTTGATCCCGGAAGCTGGAAGCGATACTGATCGCGATGGCCAAATCGACAGCCGGTTCGTCAAGCTTGACACCGCCGGCCACGTTCAGATAGGCATCTTGATTTTGCAAAAACATGCCCATACGCTTCTCAAGAACGGCAATAATCAGGGAAAGGCGGTTATGATCGACACCGGTCGCCATCCTTCTGGGCGAAGGAAAGTTCGTCGAAGAGACGAGGGCCTGGATTTCTACCAGAACCGGACGCGTGCCCTCCATACTAGCTACGACGGTTGAACCGGCAACGCCGAGAGGTCTCTCAGATAGGAATAATTCAGAGGGATTGCTAACTTCCACGAGGCCCGATTCCTGCATTTCGAAAATCCCGATTTCGTTCGTCGAACCGAATCGATTCTTGACGGCGCGAAGCACCCGGTACGAATGGTGGCGCTCCCCCTCGAAATAAAGCACGCAATCCACCATGTGCTCCAACATTCGCGGTCCCGCAATGGCACCTTCCTTGGTCACATGGCCGACAAGGACCGTTGCAATACCTTTCCCCTTAGCTATTCTCATAAAATGACCCGTGCATTCCCGAACTTGCGAAACGGTCCCCGGCGCTGAAGTGATCGCAGGGTGATAGACCGTCTGGATCGAGTCGATCACCAGAAAATCCGGTTCAATCTCTTGAATGGCTTCTTCGATCAGCTCCAGATTCGTTTCGCAGAGCACGTACAGCAGCGGCGAAGCGGCGTTCAAACGATCCGCACGCAGCTTCGTCTGTTTGACAGATTCTTCCCCCGATATATAAAGCACTTTCTGCTCTGCTTGCGTAAGTTCATGTGAGGTTTGAAGCAGCAAGGTCGACTTCCCGATTCCCGGATCTCCGCCCACGAGGATCAAAGATCCGGGCACGATGCCTCCGCCCAAGACGCGGTTTAATTCCTTATTGCGGGTTACAACCCTGGGCTCCGGACTACTTTCTATATGTATGATGGGGGTCGGTTTTTCTTTCGTTCGCGGGGCAGAAGAATTCATGCCCTTCGTGCGCACAACCGTTTCGATTTCTTCCACCATCGTGTTCCAAGATTGACAGCCGGGGCATTTGCCCATCCATTTCGGCGATTCATAGCCACATTCTTGACAGCAAAATTTGGTTTTCTGTTTACTCATGGCGTAAATGACTCCTTAACATCTTACAATTCAATATTTGGCTATCCTTACCAATAAAGTTTACCATTTTTATGATGTCCATGAAAGGTCATCTGCAAATAAAAAGCATTTTGCCGCACCCATCGTGGATGCAGCAAAATGCTTCTTTGCTTGCTTTATTTCGCGGCTACCCCTTCGCCCCGTTGGACGACCAGTTCACCGTCTTGCTCGTCAATGGTTAAGGAATCGCCTTTGGCAATATTGCCTTTGAGCAGCTCCTCGGACAAGCGGTCCTCGATATGCTTCTGAATCGCTCTGCGAAGCGGACGTGCGCCATAAGTTGGATCATATCCTTCTTTGGCCAAGAACGATTTTGCTTTATCCGTCAGCAAGAAATCAACATCTTGCTCTTTCAGACGTTTGCGAAGATCATCCGCCATCAAGCTAACGATTTCGCCGATGTGTTTCTCATCCAAGGAGTGGAAGACGATAATTTCGTCGATCCGGTTGAGGAACTCAGGACGGAAGCTTTTCTTCAGCTCGCCCATCACTTTGTCTCTCATGTTGGAGTAGTCTTTGCCGGCGTCAATGGCAGCTGTAAAGCCAAGGGAAGAGTTCTTCTTAATCGTTTCCGCACCGACGTTGGAGGTCATGATGATCAGCGTGTTGCGGAAATCGACCGTACGTCCTTTGGAATCCGTCAGACGTCCATCTTCCAGCACTTGCAGCAGGATATTGAATACTTCCGGATGTGCTTTCTCGATCTCATCGAGCAGTACAACGGAGTAAGGTTTGCGGCGAACTTTCTCTGTCAGTTGACCGCCTTCCTCGTAGCCCACATATCCTGGAGGCGCTCCGACAAGTCGGGACGTCGAGTGCTTCTCCATGTACTCCGACATGTCGATCCGGACTACCGCATTGTCATCGCCGAATAGGGATTCAGCCAAGGCGCGCGCCAGCTCCGTTTTACCGACACCTGTAGGTCCTAAGAAAATGAAGGAGCCCATCGGACGCTTCGGATCTTTGAGGCCTGCTCTGGCGCGGCGGATCGCACGGCTGACGGCTTTCACCGCTTCCTCTTGTCCGATCACGCGCTCATGAAGAATATCCTCCATCTTGAGCAGACGCTCCGTCTCTTCTTCAGCCAGCTTGCTAACCGGGATACCGGTCCAGCTCGCTACGATCTGAGCGATATCGTCCGGCGTTACTTCCGTATCCAGACGTCCTTGTTTCTCTTTCCAATCGTTCTTCGTTGTATCCAGCTCTTCACGAAGCTTCTGCTCAGTATCGCGAAGTCCAGCCGCTTTCTCGAATTCCTGGCTTTGTACCGCGGCATCCTTCTCCTTGCGGATATCCTCCAGCTTATTCTCCAGCTGCTTCAATGAAGGCGGTATGGTGTAAGAACGAAGTCTTACTTTGGAGCTGGCCTCATCGATCAAGTCGATCGCTTTATCCGGCAGGAAACGATCCGTAATATAACGGTCGGACAGTTTAACGGCCTCTTGAATGGCCAAGTCTGTAATTTTCACGCGGTGATGCGCTTCGTAACGATCGCGAAGTCCATAGAGAATTTGGATCGCTTCCTCCGGAGACGGCTGATCCACCGTAATCGGCTGGAAGCGGCGCTCCAATGCGGCATCCTTCTCGATATATTTGCGGTACTCGTCAAGCGTTGTCGCCCCGATGCACTGCAGCTCGCCTCTGGCCAAAGCCGGCTTCAGGATGTTGGAGGCATCGATCGCGCCTTCCGCCCCGCCTGCGCCGATCAGCGTGTGCAGCTCGTCAATGAAGAGCACGATGTTCCCGGCTTGACGAATTTCGTCCATAATTTTTTTGAGGCGGTCTTCGAATTCACCGCGGTATTTGGTGCCTGCGACAACGGATCCCATGTCGAGGGTCATGACCCTTTTGTCCTTCAACGTTTCTGGAATTTCATTGTTGATAATCTTCTGGGCAAGGCCTTCGGCAATCGCCGTTTTACCGACCCCAGGCTCACCGATGAGCACCGGATTGTTCTTCGTTCTGCGGCTGAGCACCTGGATCACGCGCTCGATTTCTTTACTGCGCCCGATTACCGGGTCCAGATGGCCTTCCTTGGCATAGGCGGTCAGATCTCTCGCCAAACCGTCAAGTGTAGGCGTGTTCACATTCTGGCTGGTCCCGTGACTTGGGGACACGGTCTCGCTGCTGCCCAGCAATTGAAGCACTTGCTGACGGGCTTTGTTCAGCGAAACGCCCAGGTTGTTCAATACCCTAGCCGCTACGCCTTCGCCTTCGCGAATGAGCCCTAGCAGAATATGTTCAGTCCCCACATAAGTGTGGCCTAATTTCCTTGCTTCATCCATGGAAAGCTCGATAACCTTTTTGGCTCTAGGCGTATACGCAATGTTGGTAGGCTGTTCTTGTCCTCTGCCGATTAGAGATTCGACTTCGTCTTGAATTTTCTCAAGACCTAATCCTAAGGCAACGAGTGCTTTAGCAGCAATACCTTCCCCTTCACGAATCAGTCCCAGCAAAATATGCTCAGTCCCAATATTGTTATGTCCTAAGCGGACCGCTTCCTCTTGAGCCAAAGAAAGCACCTTCTGCGCACGTTCCGTAAATCTGCCAAACATCATAGAGAACACCTCCAAAAGTAGTATATCTATGGTAAACCTAAAGGATGAATCTTCCTTCGTTTAGATCCTGCCGAACTTCTCTCGAATCAGCTCGGCTCTGCGCATATCGCGTTCGTCTGCGTTCAGCTTCTCCCCTGCATATTGCTGCAGGAAGCCCGGCTGCGTCATCACCAGCAGTTCATTCAACACATTCGGTGAGACATTGTTGATAATACCAAGATCAATGCCGAGTCGCACATCGGACAGGCGCTGCGCGGCTTCCTTCGAATCCATGATTCCCGCATAGGACAGAATGCCAAGCGAGCGGTTCACCCGGTCAATGATACGCATTCGAGACTCTTGCATCAGCTTATGCCTGGCGGCACGCTCATGCTCAATAATTTGTCTTGCGACACTGTGCAAATTCTCAATAATCTCGTCTTCGGATTGGCCCAAAGTAATCTGATTCGATATTTGGAACAGATTACCTAATGCTTCGCTGCCTTCCCCATATAATCCTCTAACCGTTAATCCAACTTGTGTAACAGCGGATAAAATTCGATTGATTTGTTGGGTCAGCACCAAAGCCGGCAAATGCATCATAACCGAAGCCCGGATACCGGTTCCGACGTTCGTTGGGCAGCTGGTTAAGTAGCCCTTCTTCTCATCATAGCCGTAATCCAATTGAGTTTCAAAAATATCGTCAATCTGGTTCGCCAAGTCCCAAACTTCCTTGATCTGAAAGCCTGGGCATAAGCATTGTATGCGAAGATGATCTTCCTCGTTGATCATGATGGAGATGGATTCATTTTCGCTTAAAATAACGGCACCGTTACGGGATTCGTTAGCTAAATTAGGACTGATTAAATGCTTCTCAACAAGCACCATTCGCTCAAGCTCATTCAGGTCCGACAGCGGAATTAGCGAAAAGTTGCTGATCGTCTCCAATTCGTCGTTCTCAAGCACGCCGGATAGCTGATCTAGCACCTCTTGTGATTGTTGATTGGTAGCCAGCATGGGATAAGGGTAGTCTCTAAGGTTGCGTGCGATACGGATCCGGCTGCTGATCACGATATCCGATTCCGGTCCGTCGCCCTTCATCCACTCGCTTAATGCATCTCCTGTAAACCGCTGTAGTGTCACTGGATTCACACCTTCCTTACATAATCACATGCCCGCGATTTTCTTCTCAATGTCGCGAATTTGATCCCTGATCTTCGCCGCTTGCTCGAATTCCTCCGCTTCAATGCAGGCCATCATATCCTTCTTCAGCGTCTCGATTTCTCGCTTGCTCTGAATGATGCCGCCGCTTCGTTTGGGGATTTTGCCCACATGGACGGTGTTGCCATGCACTCTCTTGAAGAGAGGATCTAACTTCTCGGAAAAGCTTTGATAGCAGGACCCGCAGCCGAACCGGCCTAGCTTGCTAAACTGCGAGTACGTAAGTCCACAATTCTCACAACGGACCGCTTGCGTTTTCGCGGCGGACATGGACGACGGTTCGAAATCAAGCAACCCCGACAACAGATTATGAATTGAGAATCCGCCGGAGGTCCCCGGGATCATCTCGCCCTTCTCACGGGCACAGTTCTCACAAATGTGGAACTCGTTCTTATCGCCATTCACAATCTTCGTAAAATGAAGAGTCGCCGGGCGCTTCCCGCATTCCTGACAAATCATTTTCTATGCCTCCTCATCTGCTAAGCAAGGATATCAGCATCGCTTTGAGAATCTTGGCCCGAATTTCATCGCGCAGCGGGAGCTTGAAGGTCAACACATCTCTCGATATCGCTGCCCGAATCAGGTTGGCTTCTCGGGTTGAAATATATTGGCCCTCCTGCAGCTGGTAAATGAGCCCTTCCGAAGCCACTTGATCGATATGGGTATGGATCGTGCGGAAAATATGATCGAGAATCGATCCATGGCTCTTAAGCTCAATCTTCTGGATACGAATGTACCCGCCGCCGCCGCGCTTACTCTCCACCAGATAGCCCTTCTCCAGCGTGAACCTTGTACTGATCACATAATTGATCTGCGAAGGCACGCATTGGAATTGGTCGGCAAGATCGTTGCGCTGGATCTCGATGGCTCCCTCCGAGCTTTGCTGCAGGACGTGCTTTAAATATTGCTCAATTATTTCTGATACGTTACGCATCAATTCATCCTCCCAGACTGCTAGAAGTAAATTGATTGACTTTGATTGACTTTGACTTTCTTTGACCTTAACTAGATTATAATCATTTCCTTTCTTTTTGACAAGTACTGACTCCAAACATTGCCGAGCCCTAATAAATCTGACCATTTCACAGTCTACTTTCAGTATTTACAGAAAAACCCCTGCTTAACGTCAGGGGGTGTTCCTTTTTTTGGGGCGCCCGTGCAAAAACAAAAAAACCTCCCTGAGATTTCTCTCAGAAAGGTTTTCTCTCGTGCTTGGCAACGTTCTACTCTCCCAGAACCCTGCGGTTCAAGTACCATCGACGCTGGAGGGCTTAACGGTCGTGTTCGAGATGGGA
>NZ_JAVDUS010000033.1:0-61799 GCF_031456485.1 Bacillus sp. 3255 | reverse complement strand
TTGAATGTTGTCTGCTAAAAAGTATTTAAAGGTCAAAAGCTGAGAAAACGAGAGTATTTGAGAGCAAAGCGTTTCTCTATAGAGGGAGTTTAGTTGAAAATTAATCACGTTGAACGAATAGTTTATCGGATATCCCGTCCATCTGTTCTGTCTCGGGCCAACTGTTCTATTCGCTTGCGATTATAATACAGCATATGGGGGAAAAACGATGATCAACGAGAATTATTTGCTGATTTGTTTGTTTTTCGGTACGACTTTCCTGGTGATCCGAATTGGCGAGTCGGTCGTCCAGGCACGCTCTATGTAACCATCGTACCGACGGAGTCGGATATCGCCATCCAAATTGGAGGATTCGCGCATGTAACGATGGAAGGTAATCTGCGACTACCTGAAAGTTGGAGGGATTCCTTTGATTGAACTGATCAAATACATCATAGAAGATATGAACAAGCAGCTTGACCGAATCGAGAAGAGCTTAAATCAGCTAAGCGATGAACTCATTTGGACAAGAATGAAGGATTCCATGAACAGCATCGGGAATCTCATCTTGCATTTGGCAGGCAACGAATATCAGAATTTTGTGAGTGCTATCGGAATCAAGCCGTTCATCCGGGAGCGTACTCGCGAATTTACGACGGACGGGGGAACATCAAAAGAAGAGCTGATTAGTCTAATACGGAAAACCCGTTCCGAATCGGAAGAAGTGTTATCTGCCTTATCGAACGATGATTTGTTTCGGGAGGTCATCATTCGCTATGACCGCGATGATTGGAACCGAATGCACCGAGTGGATGCCACTGCCGACGAAACCTATGATACAAGAGTAATCGGCCGTCTGCTTATACAGGTGTCGGCACACTATGGATATCATGCGGGGCAGATCGTGGTTCTTGCCAAGATGCTGCAAGATACGAATGAACATGTTACTGGTCAATACCATTGAGGAAGGTAGGATTGTTGTGATCAAACTTGAACGCTTCGAACATATCGACTTTAAGCAACTAATCGATTGGATTGATTCGCCGAAATTTATGCTTCAATGGGGAGGAAGAACGTTTAGCTACCCTTTAACAGAACAACAATTAGAGAATTATATCCGTAGCGATACGCTAATTTATAGGGTTGTACTTGAAGAAAATGAAGAGGTTATTGGGCATATCAATTTAACGATTGATCGAATAAACAACTCGGGGAGATTAGGTAAGGTCTTAGTTGGGGAAAGAAACCTGAAAGGACATGGCATTGGGCAACTAATGGTACAGAAGGTTTTAAATATCGCTTTCGGACAATTGAAATTACATAGAGTCAGCCTCGGAGTATTTGATTTTAATCTTCCCGCGATTGCTTGTTACGAGAAGGCTGGGTTTGTAAAAGAAGGACTACTTCGAGAAGCACGAAAAGTTGACAACGAATTTTGGAATCTGTGGGAAATGAGCATTTTAGAAAAAGAATGGTTGTATAAAAGGAATTAATTTACAGTGTAGTATGGGCACCTCTCAAGGTGCTTTTCATTTTCGCCTTTATGATGATACGGTGAACCTTACCACAAATGACGCAAATTTTTGGTGAGAAGAACACTAAATGGTGTGAGTGCTTTAACTATAAGCTAGAAATTATGAAGGGAGGCGTGCGAGCGTTTTTGTGTTAAGCTCCCTCAGAGAATAAGGATTTCCTCACGAATGCTCGCTCATTCGTAGGATTTCACATGGATGTGAAAATAGGAGTTTAGATGATTTAATAGTGTAGGCTTTTCGGTCGTTTGAGGGCATGCGGAAATAGAAGGTGCCGATCTATTGACAACATCTTCCATACAAAAGCAATGCTGCACGTCTCTCTCCACAAGGTCCTCGGGATTCACTCTCCCAAATCTCAACGGGTCTATGCCCTTACATTCCTTCGTCCTATCTATTCAAGGTGTGGAGTCCGATCAACGTTAACGGAACGGGTCTATGCCCTAAAGCGTAAAAATCTCGGTACTCCGTGCTTTCTTTGTGAGATCCTGCGAATGAGCCAATTTACGTGTCAAATGTTACGGTTTACTTTTTATGCTGCTAATGGTAGCTGGGCCTTATCCATGGAGAATGTTTGTCCTTCTCTTGCCATGGCTACAAGCATCCGGGCTAGTTTCCCAATCAGCTTCATCATGGACTGCATTTTCGTCATTCGTTTCACTTCGGTATTGTGCGCATGCATGGCTTGGAAAGCTTCATTGAAAGATAACAGGTGAAACACAGTGAAGTAGAAATGCTTGCGCAGTAATGAGTTGCCTCGCTTGGTGAGCTGGTTCCTTATGGATGTGGGGCGTTTAGGGATCCCTGATGCTGGCCAGCGTCGGATCGGCCCGCGGGAATGGGATAAAGTTCTTGTCATTTATGGGATAAAGTTCTTGTCATCCGACAAAGAAATACTAGGTATACCAAGGCTTAAAATACAATTATGTACATATGTATAAAATACGGGTTTTGTGAAGTAGTTATAAATGAAATTCCGTTCATTGGAAAAATCTCTTATTGCTACGAGCCGTTCCGCGATTATTGAATGTTCTTTTCGCCACACAACTATATCATCGGACATTAACACTCCATCAAGTTTGTATCAGTCGTAGTCCAGAAATGCCGGCTTTGTTGGATCAGGTCCAAATCGGAATCCGACGGCGGTTGTGAGGTTAAATATCCGAGCTCTACGCGCCGGTGAATCTCCCGTACTTTCCGAAGTGTATCGGCGTTAAAGCAGATAAGGACTGCAGGTTTCCAGCATGCCGTGCCGGTCAATCAGCTGTCTCCGCGATTATTGAATGTTCTTTTTCGCCACACAACTATATATCGGACATTAACTCTCCATCAAGTTTGTATCAGTTGTTATGTAAGTAACCCCCGACTCGATAAAGGGCTCGGCATCTTCCCAGGAATTCACAGTCCATATCGAAACATCTATCCCTTTGGACAACAATCTTCGTACGTCCTCAGGTTTGATCGCCCTGTAGTCGTAGTCCAGAAATGCCGGCTTTACTTGTTGGATCAGGTCCAAATCGGAATCCGACGGCGGTTGTGACGTTAAATATCCGAGCTGTACTCGCCTGTGAATCTCCCGCACTTTCCGAAGTGTATCGGCGTTAAAGCAGATAAGACTGCAGGTTTCCAGCATGCCGTGCCGGTCAATCAGCTGAAGAAGCACTTCCAGATCCGCATCATGGTGGTATTCCTCTATTTCGACAAAGGCGTGCATCTGATAAGACTTACATATATCGAGTACTTCTTCCAAAGTCGGAATTCGCAGTCCGGAATGCGCTTCAATGCCGTTACCGGCCACGATGTTCAAGTTACGGATTTGATCATACGTATGATCCTTTGTTTTTCCCGTCCCATCCGTCATTCGGTCAACCGTTCGGTCGTGATGGACGATCCAATGGCCATCAATCGTGCAATACGTATCACATTCGATCCCCCAGAACCCCGATTGCCCCGCCAATTCGAAGGCGGCGATCGTATTCTCGGCGACATATTTCGGCTTAGACATGATTATACTCTCCTCCCCATCCGACGATGCTGTTCTGCCTTCTTTCTTCGTCCGTATACATCTTACTTTCCCCTAGCTTATGCTCATCAGATTTCGCCAATTGTCCATCAAACAGCGCGGATCAGGGTTTCTTACTTCATACATGAAAGGTCCTGAATATCCGGTTTCCGCTAAAGCATGGATGATTTCCTTCCAGTTCAGCACGCCCTCTCCGGGCATCCAATGCTTCTCATCCAATCCGTCGTTAATCCTAAATATGCGTCGTGATGATCCGGGAGCCGAGACTCCCGATAAAGGTCTCCGGTGTTTCTTTGAACAAATGATTGACATCGCAGCATATGCCAAGGCTAGGATGAACGGAGATGAGCGCCTCAATCTCTTGAATATTATTGCCGAGGCAAGTCCGCGGCAGGCATTCGACGGCGAGTCGCACCCCATGCGCCTCAGCTGCTGGAGCCAATCTTAGCAGCGATTCCTTGGCATAATCGAGCCGCTGTCCCCTCTCCTCAGGTGCGATCGGCTCGTAGCTCGGATGCAGAACTGCTTGGCGAATACCCCACTCTTGTGCAAGCGCCAGTATGCAAGTGACGCGTTCCAGTACCTTCTCTCGCTCGATAGAATCGATTAAGGAAATGTCCCAAGGGCTGCGGTAAGGAATATGAACCGACCAAATGTCGATTCCGCTTTCCCTTATGGCCTGCACGACTTTGTCGCAATGGGCTTTTGTAGCGGGATCGTGCGGCACATCCATAAATTTCGCCTGCCACGTTACTTCGACGCATGCGATTCCGGATTGTTTGAGCTGATGTAAGTCCGGTGGTGATATCAGGCTGATGGATAAGCCGACGGGCCATATTTTGGGGTCTGATGAGCCGATTTGCATCTGTGAGTCTCCATTCTTTGCTGATTTGATCTACAATTCGCCCTTATAATCCGTAACCGAACATATAATCTTCATTCACATCGACGGGCAGCTTGCCTCTCGCCTTCTTAGCTCCAAACAAGGCATCTACGGCCGCATCAATCGAATAATCACAGTCGTCATATGTACAAATGACGTTGCGCTGCCGCTCTATTTTCCGCAAAATATAGGGGCTGCCCAAGACAAGCAAAACAAAATCGGGATGACCCTCGCGGATACGTTCGATCATCTGGAGCTGACCTGGCGGCAACATGCCGCTTCCTTCCTTATAGCTGATGACGCGTATGAAAGCGGCATAAATCACATGATCGTATGCTGCGGAGCCGATCGCTTCGGTAACGGCTGCAAAATCCCGTTCGTCGGGAAGCTCATCGATCACGAGAAGATCGGTCTCAGCTCCATATCGTAAGCAGCTGCGGTGCAAGTATGCCGCTTTACCGGAGATTCGCGTTCCCATATCTTCAACTTCCTTCCCCTCGTCCTTGCTTCGGGAGGCGATAACCAACACTTTTGAACATGCATCCGGCTGAATAGGAAGATTTGCACTCTCTAATGCAGTGATGGAACGCGACGCGATTTCCTTAGCCAGCTCGATATGTTCATCGGATCCTAGCAGCTGTTCCGCTTCTTCCAGCTGAATCGGCTTATTCTCGAGCAATCCGAAACGTTCCTTCACATCCAAGATCCGCTTTACTGCCGTATCGATCAGCTCCAAACTCAGCTCTCCGGAACGGACAGCATTCATAATCGCATGGAAGGTGATCTCAGGATCTGACTGGTAATCCTGCAGAATGATATCATTCCCCGCTTGAACCGCCATGACGGCGGCCTTCTCAATGCCGTACTGCATCTTGATCGATTTCATCGTCAGACTATCCGAAACGATCAGCCCCGTGAAACCGAACTGCTCTCGAAGCAGCCCGGTCATCACGGATCTGGATAACGTCGCCGGCACAAGCGGCTCTCCCTCTGCCAGCAAAGCGGGATATAGAATATGAGCTGTCATGATACCCATCATCCCACGCTTAATCAATTCACGAAACGGACGCAGCTCTACGTTCATCAAATGATCGAAATCACGCTCCACGATTGGCATAGAGACGTGCGAATCGATCTTCGTATCCCCGTGACCCGGAAAATGTTTGCCGTTCGGAATGACGCCCGCCTCTTGCATTCCCTGCACATAAGCAGCGCCCAGCTCGATGACGACGTCGGTTCGGTCGCTGATCGCCCGCGTGCTAATAATCGGGTTATCCGGATTGGAATTGACGTCAAGCACCGGATTGCTGATCATACCGAAGCCGACGGCTCTCGCTTCCTTGCCGATCGCTAATCCCATCCGATAAGCAAGCTCGCTTGAACCTGAGGCTCCAAGAGCCATCATGCTCGGAAACGAAGTGCCGACCTTCAAGTTATGCCGCAGCCCTCTCTCCGCATCGGAGAACAACAACAGCGGGATTTGTGACTGTCCCAAATAGTCGTTCACCGTATCCACGAGGCCGTTCAACTGTTCAAATTTGTGAAGCAGGAGGACTGAGCCTACCGTTCCGATCCGGCCGGATGAAAGTGAACTGCGAACCGAATCTTCGAACCGTGAAGCCCGGACACATATCATTTGCCCGATTTTTTGCTCCAAATTCATATGCTGAAACCATTGTTCGGATGTTTGCATGACCCAATCTCCCATCATTGACCGCAAAATCGGTTACTTGATCGCGTTATAACGGTTATACGCATCTTGGTATACTTTGACCAATTTGTCCAGATTCATTTCTTTTAGCTTCTTCACATAGCTGTCCCACTCTTCGTCAATGCCTCCCTGCACGAGCCATTTGGCTTGCATTTTCTTGACATAAGCATCGATATCGGTAAAGTAGCGGCTGCGTGCTTCCGTTTCTTCCTCGCTGAAATACAGGTTAGGGAAAATATTTTTATCCAAATAAGGCTGCAATAATTTATCCATATCGCCTTTTTCATACGGCTTGCCGACGACTTTAGGCGAGTCGTTCGTTTTGGCAAACACGGAGGTCGAGCCTGGGGAAACCGTATGTCTGAATTCGTTCGCATTCACGCCGCTTGGCGGATCGATTGTTGTGAGCGTACCGTCTCCGTTATCCTTAATCACGGTGCCAATCGTTCCATTCACCGCTTCCAAACTTACTCGAGGATCATACATATAATCGATCCAGCGCATCGTTATTTCCGGATTCTTGTTGTTGGAAGTAATGGCAAATGCGCCTTTGCTCAAAATTCCCGCTGAGTAGCTGTTCCAAATCTGCTTGCCGTCCGGACCTTTCAACGGCATGACCGGAACGAAGTTAGCGGCCTGATCGGGGTCCATATACGTCGAAGCCGTCCAGGCTACATAGGAACCGACATTGCTATCCTTGCTTCTGAGCTTGGAACCGTATACCTTCTCGTCATGCGTTAGCGATTCCGGATCAACCAAGCCTTCGGCGAACAATTTATGGAAGAATTTCGTTGCTTCCTTGTACTCGGGCTGTACCGCCGTGTAAACGACTTGGTCGCCCTTCATAATGATGTGATCCTGTTTGTCGAGCAAACCGAATGAACCATACAGCGAATAGATGCCTTGAATCGCATGTACCCTGTAGGAGAACGGTACTTCATCCTTTTTGCCGTTGCCGTTCATATCGTTGTCCTTGAATGCTTTGAGCGTTTTGTAAAATTCATCCGGCGTCGTAGGAATCGGCAGCTTGAGCTGATCCAACCACTTCTTATTGACGAATAGCATATCTTTGGATGTAGGATAGGTGCCGTCAATCGTTGGTAACGAATAAATATGACCGTTCGGCGCCGTCATATCTTTTTTGTAGCCTGGATTCGCATCCAGTATTTTCTTCAAATTGGGCGCATATTTGTTAATGAGCTCTTCCAACGGAATGAACAAGCCTTGATAACCGTATTTCACCACTTCATCGTTATCAAGAATGTAATGACCGTAGAAGGCATCGGGCAGGTCGCCGCTGGCGAACATCAGGTTTTTCTTCTCTTTGAAACCGTTCGCATCATTCATTTGCCAGTCTACATGGACGTTTGTTTTCTCTTCCAGGCTCTTAAAGAACGGCAGCTCGCCAAATGGCTTCTGTCCGGCAATACCGTAAAGACCGGCAATCTTGAGAGTGACTTTGTCCTTGACGATCGGTAATCCGGTTGCGCTCATATTCGACGATGCCTTAGGCGGCTGTTTCGTATCCGTCTGGCCGCCGCTGTCGCTGCTGTTGTTGGCGCTTTCGCTGGAGCAGCCGCTAAGCAGCACTCCCAACGCCACAGCCAGCGTCACACTTCCATGTGCCCATTTATTCATCTTCATATTGACCCATCCCTCCAAATAATTGAAAGTTCTTACCCCTTCAGTGAGCCTATCATGACGCCTTTAATGAAATACTTTTGCAGAAAAGGATAAAGGACCAATACCGGCAGACTCGATACGATAATGACACCGTATTTCATCGTTTCAGCCATCCTGACCACATCCGCCTGATTGACCAGTCCGTCCACCATGTTCTCAGAGGCTTCGTTGCTGATCAGAATTTTGCGGAGAATGATTTGAAGGGGCTGAAGCGAGTCCTCCTTCAAGTAAATCAACGCCTGGAAATACGAGTTCCAATGACCTACGGCGCTGAACAGCACCATGACTGCGACGATAGGCAGTGAGACGGGAATCACAATTTGCAGAAAAAACCTGGTATTGGAACAGCCGTCCACTTTGGCCGCTTCCAGCAGCTCCGCCGGCATCGTGCTCTGGAAGAAGGTTCTCGCGATGATAATGTTATAGGCCGAGACCGCATTCGGGAGAATCATGACCCAGATTGTGTTGAGCATTCCCAAGCTTTTGATGAGCAAATACGAAGGAATGAGACCGCCGCTGAAAAACATCGTAAACACGATGACTAACATGAAGATCCCGCGGCCCGCAAGATCCGATCTGGAGAGCGCGTAACCCGCAGTCAAGGTAAGTATGACGTTCAGACAAGTACCGAGAACGGTATATATCAAGGAATTACGGTAACCAAGCCAGATACTTGCATCGCCAAATATTCTGCGGTATCCTTCCAAGGTTATCCCTTTGGGGAACAAGGCAACATCGCCCACATTCACAAGATCCGGGTTGCTGATGGAGGCGATCACTACGAAATACAGCGGGTATAACACAGCCAGCAGAAGAAGAGACAGAATCACGTACATACATGCGTCAAACCATTTGTCGGCTGCCGTGCGGCTGATAACCATCGGAGCTCTCCTCCCTTACCATAGGCTGGCCTGCTTTGTTTTTCTCGCTATTTGATTGACTGAGATCAGCAGAATAAAGTTGACGACAGAATTGAATAAACCAATGGCGGCCGAATAACTGAACTGGGCGTTCAACAAACCCGCTCTGTACACGTACGTTTGAATGATTTCTGATGCGTCAATATTCAGCTGATTTTGCATGAGATATACTTTTTCGAAACCGACACTCATCAGATGCCCGACGTTCAAGATCAGTAGAATCACAATCGTAGGCAGGATGGCAGGCAAATCAATGTGGCGTATCCGCTGCATCTTGTTCGCTCCGTCTACAACGGCAGCCTCGTGGAGATCGGGATTCACGCCGGACAATGCCGCCAAATAGATGATGGCCGACCATCCGAGATTTTGCCAGATGCCGGAGAATACATAAATCGTTTTAAACCATTCCGGCTTAGCCATAAAGAAGGTAGGCTCCATGCCCAGACCCGCTAAGGCATGATTGACTAATCCGTGCTTCGGAGACAGGAACAAATACAACATTCCGACCACGACAACGACGGAAATAAAATGCGGCGCATAAGTTACTGTTTGCACAATTTTCTTGAATCGTTCGTTGGCCACCTGATTAAGCAATAGCGCGAGCAGGATCGGGGCCGGAAAAGCGACCGCCAGCTCAAATAAGTTGATTCCCAGCGTATTCCTCAAAACGGTAATAAATTGATACGATTCAAAAAAACGCTGAAAATGCTCAATACCGACCCAGGGGCTTCCCGTGACTCCCTTAACTGCAATGAAATTTTTGAAAGCGATCTGAACACCATACATCGGCACATAATGAAACAAGATAAAGTAAACCATGGTGGGAAGCAAAAAAAGATACAGCTCATAGTTTTGCAATACTTTGAACAGATTTGATTTCTTCTTTCGAACAACCTGGATGGTCGGTTCTGCATTCGCTGGATTTGAATTTGTAACAAGTCTCACCGACACTCTCTGTATCCCCCCTCACTGTTTATCCGTGCTTGCCTTTTTATTGTAAGTACATCCCAAGTCGAGGTATATAAGCGCTTTCAATTCGGATGTGCAATAGATGACAAATAGGCAAAACCCTTGATTTATCAAGGCATTTCGTGCTATCCCTCGGCGTAAATATGCGATTCATGTGTGAATATGCGAAAAAAGAACCGGTTGTCTCAACCGGTTCCCGATCCGCTTTCCTGCTTCCGCAGCATCTTGCGATATTCACCCGGCGTGACGCCGACCTCTGCTTTGAACTTGCGGATAAAGCTTGACGTATCGAAATAGCCGACCTGCTGCACGATGTCTTTGATTGAGGCATTACTTTCCCTGAGCAGCCGTTTGGCGTTATTGATGCGGATTAAATTCATATAATCGGTAATCGTTTGACCGGTGTGCTCTTTAAACAAACGGCTCACATAAGAGGCTGAAAGTGAAAAATGATCGGCCATCATTTGCACGGAAAAGCCGGAATAGTCGTAACGCTGCTGCATGTAATCTGTCATAGCGTAGATGTGACGCTCCGCAGGATCTCGATGATGCTGCTCCATAGCGTGGCAAACGTCGATACAAGCCTTCGAGACAAGCTCGACCAGCTCTTCGACGGTATGGAATTCCATCAACGTCAACACATCGGGAAGCTTCTCGGTGATGCCGGGAAATTCGCTTTTCATCTCATTCAATGTTTTCATAACCGTATGGATAATATCAAAGCATAAACATCTGACGACAAACAGCGTCGTACCGCCTTGCTTAATCTGATGGACAAAATGCGTAAGCGCATCGACGATTTGCCGGGTTTGTCCCTCCCGCAGCCAATAGCTTAAATTTTCCAAATTGTAATTTGCGTCGTACAGCGTTGAGAAATGATCGGATGTCAGGTCGCGGAACGATATGATTTGGCCCATCCCTTTGATCAGTTTGTAATCGATCGCAGTCGAAGCCTCAATAAATGATCGACCGATCTGCTTCAATTCCTCGTACAGTTGGCCCACACCGCAAGTTAGCTTGATTCCGAGATCTCGGTACACGGCATTGTGCCACTCTTGCAGCCAAACGGAGAGCTGCTGAGGCGTGTGGTCGGTTGATACAAGGAAAGTTATCCGGTTGTTATCAATGGATTCCTTGTAATAAACGGTCATCCCGCTACTTGAGCAGTCCGCGACGGATTCCGCAAGCAGCTGCTTCGTATCGGGATTTGCTCCTGCACCTTCCACGACAAAGACACAGTAAGCCGCATGCCCGAATTCGAAACCGACTTCTTTGCACCGCTCGTCCAGCTGCTCCCTCGTCTCCACTTCCCCTTTCAGCAGGCTGAGCAGCATATGGTCGACAATGGCTGAACGGTTGTTCTCCCACTTTTCCCCAAGCTCCCGATTGGAGCGCATCGTCCTGTCGATTAACGTACGGACCGCTTCCAGCTCGTTCATGATCATAAGCGACTTCCCCAAATGGCTTTCCGCCAGCTGTGCGAGCTTTTTGATCGGATGATAATTGTAGCGCAGTGCGAAGTAAATCGCTACACTGCCAATTATCAAAATGATGAACAGCGTGCGCATCCATTGGGAGACGACGATGTCGATCGGCTTCATGACGTCGGAAACCGGCATGATATTCACATATGTCCACCCAGTCTGTTCAGACTTCATGCGGGAGACGAAATAGTTCACTTTGTCCAGCTTTTCCACGGAAAACATGCCGTTGGCCGACACGAGGAGCGGGTACAAGTCCTCGTCTTTGACATGTGAGTCGCCCTTATAGGAGGTGACGATGCGATTTCTCTCATCCATAATAACCGTATTTCCCGTTCTGGGATATTCATCGGCTTTCAAATAAAGAAGCAGCGAACTCTCTTTAATCAAAAACAACACGGTTCCGTAAGGGTGAAGGCTCCCCAGCGGGATCGGCAGCGCATAGCTAATGAACCGCTCGTTGGAAGCACCCATGAAGTTGACGTCCTCCGCGGGACGGAGCATCGGTTTCGTCAAAGTGTCCATTTCTTCCCGAAACTGCGCCTCCGTCCAAAAACGGTAATGATAAATATCGTTAATGAAGGTTGGAATACGGTAAGTGCTTACGGAGGAATATAGCAACGGTTCTCCCCTTACGTAAAAAAGCACTTCGTGAATAAAATCGTTCGATACGCGATAATCGAGCAGCGTCTTCGCCTGGTATGCGCCGTAGAAATCTTTGGTTACCGCATAAGGGGTCAGATCGGGATTCGTCTCGATCCTTGCCGCGATTTTATTCATTTCGATGATTTTCGTATCAACGCCTTCACCGAGCTGGCTCAGCATCTCTTGGTTCATCTTCTCAACGTAGTGGTTGACCGTTTGCTTCAACTGAAGCGATCCGTAATAGCCTAATAGACCGAGCGGGATTAGCAAAATGACGAAATATGAGAACAGATATCTATAAAAGACTTGTGCTTTGGTAATCATTCCTTTTGTCATATGCTCCCTTTACATCCAAAATAATTATTGTTAATTTTATCAAATTCAAAGGAGAATGTGTATACGCTTTCATATTTTATTTGTAGAATAAGACGACCGCTTTCACTATTTATATAAAACCACATATTGTAACCTTGCTACCCTATAGATTAATAACAAAAAGAGCAGCTGCCGCGGTGGCAAACTGCTCTCTGAATAGTTCTTTTCTTTTACCATTTGATTGCAGAAGGTACTTCTTCCGGATTGATCTTTTCCCATTCTTGTACATAGGCTCCCTTGGCCAATACCTTCAGATAGGTCCCCTTAGGAAGTTCTGTACTGGCTGTAAAATTAACATTTTCCTTGTCACCTTCCGCATTGTACCCGGTAAGTTTATACTCTACTCGCCCATGATTAGGCACGGGGGCTTGATTGATTTGGACATAGACATAGGCTTTTGTCAGAAACGGGTTAAATCGGTCTACCACATCCTTGTACAACACTATAAATACGACGGCCAGCATGACAACGACCAATGTCATTACGGGGACTCTTCTATTTTTCATGAATGAAATTCTCCTTTACAATGACCGGATGCGTGCATTAGGCACTACATGGCATTCTGAACGATTTTTTTGTAATAACCGATAGTTAACAAGATAAATACGATATATATCAATAGGTACACACCCATGGCTATCGCAGACGGCACGGCTATATTTGAGACTACGGCTATGGAGACTGTTTTCACGGCAAATATAGCGTGTGAAATCCCAATAACAAGAGGTATGGCAAAAACAAATAGCTGCTTACGTACAATGCCTTTCATGATGTCCTTTGTCTCAAAGCCGAGCTGTCTCAACGTAATAAAGCTGCTCTTCTCCTGATCCGCTTCCGTCATTTGTTTGAAATACAGGATACTGCCGGTTGAAATCAGAAAGAGGAGTCCCAGAAATCCGGCTATGAAGATAAACATTCCAAAATCTTGGAGTGCATTGCGGTATTGCCTCTCATAATCAGAAACAAAGTCTCCTTTAGCCACATATTTCGCATAAACATCCGAGGCCTTGACACGCTGTTCTTTGTCCGGTACCTGGAACGTATCGAGAGTTATCGTTTCGTATCGGGGATATCGTCTCGTCTTCTCCTCTTCATACTGCGGAGAAGCTATCATCCTCTCTTTGAGTTCCCGTACAGTTGACTCTGATGTTACAAGTTGAAGACCGTATACGTCATAATTCATAGCATATCTCTCTATAAGCCCCAGCACCTGAGGCCCTTTCTCGCTTCCGGACAGATTCAGCTCAACCTCTTTAGGAAAATTCGTATATTTCTGCCCTGCTATCGATGATTCGAGTTTTGCCCTTCCGTTATAAATAACGGCTTCCCCGGGTTGAGGGACCTTCATGTCCGCTCCAGCATTCTGAAGCTGTTCCGCTGGCAGAAAAAGCAATTCGTCATCTTCAACGAAGGCATGATCGGAATGATCACGGATCGTGCCCACCAGCTTCACGGCTTCTACCTGCTTATGAACGAAGCGTATCCCTTCACTATTCATCTCCTCACTGAACATCTTTGCATTCGTCTCGCCATTCTGAATAACGAAATCATACGGAAACGCGATGCGCGTGTCATTTCCAGCGGAAACATAGATCGAATAAGCTACCGCCACCATCGTAAGGGTCATTGCCGAGAGTACGGTGATCAAAGTTAGTGAATTAGCTTGCGCTTTCATCCTGTGCATGAGGGGGGCTAGCGACAAAGCAAACTTCAGCTCGAGATGTCCGTTGACACCTCTTCGATACCGATAGAAGAGCCAACTAATCGTGACGCGGAACAACAGATACGTACCTGCAATTGTTGAAACGAGAATCAGGAACATGTCCAAGAGCAATGTGTCGTCCGACAAATGCCCCGAATGTTGATAACCGTACGCGATGAGCGCTATGGCGAGCAGCGCGAGGATCGCGGCCGCGATGGATGTAGGCTTGGCAGGATGCTCGTTTTGTTTCTCCGCATGAAACAGGTCAATCAACGTATTGCGATATACCTTTCGTAGCATCTGTATGGAAGTGATCACGATCAGCGCGGCAAAAACGGCGACCGTTTGTGTAACACCCGATAGGGAGAACTTCACTGAGACTATTCCTTCGAAACCCAAAAGTTTAATAAGAAGCAGCAGGAAGATCCGGTATACAAGGGCTCCGCAGCCGATCCCGAATAGAAGTGCCCCGAAGCCAAGAAGAGCGTTTTCAATAAGGAGGAATCGTGCGACCCCTCTTTTCGTCAAGCCGATCAACTGATACAACCCGATTTCTTTGCTCCGCCGGCTCAAAAAGAGACTGTTCGCATAGACCGTGAACACAGCCACAATAAGCAGTAGCATCAAGCTGGCCGATTGAAATGAACTTGAAAATCTAGCGTTTTTCTCTATATTCGCGATAATGGATGCGTCATGCTGCAATGTGGCAAACACAAAATAGAGACTCGTGCTGAAAATAAGCGCGAAAAAATAAAGATAATAATGTTTGATATTTTTTCGCATACTACGAATCACTAGCTCAAATAACGTCAACGGTGTCACCCCCAAGGACGGCTTGGACATCCATAATTTCTTTGAAGAAGGACGGCCTCGTTTTATTGCCACGGTAGATTTCCGAGTAAATCAAGCCGTCTTTCAAAAAGATTACACGGCTGCAATAGCTGGAGGCCACAGGATCATGCGTCACCATCACAATTGTACCTAACCGTTCTTTATTGAGTTCCGCAATGGTATCTAATAAAGCAGAGGCGGATTTGGAGTCAAGGGCGCCTGTCGGTTCATCGGCGAATACCATGGCAGGCCGATGGATGAGAGCGCGGCTGGCCGAAGTCCTCTGTTTTTGGCCGCCAGATAGTTCATGCGGATATTTGTGCTCCAGGCCTTCGATACCAAGGGATTGGGTAATAGCCTTGAATTCTTCTTCCGCCGCCGTTCGGTTCCTTCTCCCGAGGGAAATGGGAAGAAGAATATTTTCCTTAACCGTCAACGTATCTAGCAGATTATAGTCTTGGAAGATAAACCCCAATTTGTTGCGGCGAAAAGAAGACAACTCGGCGTCCTTCATTTTGGACACATCGGCATCCTCGATGAAGATCGTCCCATCTGTCGGGCGGTCAATCGTAGCAAGCACATTAAGTAAAGTCGTCTTACCTGATCCCGACGGCCCCATGATCCCCACGAATTCCCCCTCTGTGACACGAAGGTCGATTCCCTTTAAAACCTCCTGAACGCTGCCTTTTTTACCATAGGATTTATGAACGTTCTGCGCATGCAGCATTGTTTTTGGCGATTGAATTGTATTCATATCAGACCTCCATATTGGATTTATCCTTATTGTAAGACGTACATCCGGTTGCGTCGCACGTATTAGATGATATTTGATAGGCGGTATGTTACATTATTGTCATATTGCTGTGATTTCATTGCTGTAATTGGATTTAAAAAAGCAGGCGGGAAAATCCCCGACTGCATAGTAGGTTTACATAGCTCGAACTTTTATTCCCGGAATGCCTCGAAGTCATTCTTAGTTGAGAAAATCATTCTCATAACGGTTCCATTCGTTTGACCGGATTGTGCGTCGAGCGTAATACCGATCATCGTTGCGACGTTCCGTGCCAGATACAGGCCAAGGCCAGTTGCCGCATTGTAAATTCTCCCGTTTCCCCCCGTGAAACCTTTGTCAAAAATACGGGGAAGATCATGCGCCGGAATCCCAGGTCCCTCGTCCTTCATGTACAGGATGACATTGCCTGCGGGCAATATTTCAGTCGATATAAGGAGGGTTCCGCCTTCGGGACTATATTTCACGGCATTCATCAGTAGCTGCCGAATGATAAACCGGCACCATTTGATATCGGTTATCACCTCAGCCTCTTCCCCTTTGAATTCGACTGCAATGTTCTTCTCCATACACCAAGAGGCTAAATCACGGACTTCTTTCGCCACAAGTCGCTGAATGTATGTTTTTTCTAGCACATAATCCGACCGCAGCGTAGGCATTCGCGATATATACAGCTGCCGATCGACGAGTAAATAAATCCGCAACCACTCTGCTTCTATTTTTTGCATGATCCGGACGTGTTGATTTGCATCGATAATTAATTTCATAGCAGTAAGTGGCGCCTTGATTTCATGCACCCAGGATGCGATATAGTCGCTTTCCATCTTATGCGTGGTGTTCATATCCGACAGTTTTTGTTTATGGAACCGGTTCACGGCATACAAAGCTTCACTTACGATCTTATCCCGCGCATGTACGGGAGTGGGTAAGGCTTCAAGCCAATTGTCGCTCATGTCTCTAGTGCGTGCCTCAAGCATGCGAAGATAATGCATTTCTTTCAGGTAGCGCCATAGGAAGAAGATGATAAACGTAATCAGTAATACCGAATCCAAATAAACAATCGAACCGATCTGTAAGGCAATTCCTTTATCTAGTAGAAGGAGTACATTCGTTAATCCAATTAGTATAGCAAACATTAGAATCCAGCTTTTCATACTGCTAACATAACGTAAAAACATCTATGGGTTTCACCTTCCCCTATAAAGTGGCCGCCATGTAGCCTAAGCCTTTTTTCGTAACAATGGCTTCTTCCAATTGAAGGAGCGCCAGCTTCTGGCGTAAACGTGTAATATTCGCAGTGAGTGTATTGTCATTGACGAAGTGCTCGTCCTCCCATAGCTTTCTTATAAGCTCATGCCGCGATATGATTTCATTCTTCGCTTTAATAAGAGTCGAGAGAATAAAAAATTCGTTCTTCGTGAGCTCAACGTCCGTTCCATCCTTACGAATCACGCCGCGATTCATAAGTAATACGGCACCGTTCCATTCAATTACATCAGCCGCCTCTTCCCCATAGGCATAAGTGCGGCGAAGTAAAGCCTGAATTTTCGCAAGCAGGACATCGATATTGAACGGTTTCTGAATATAGTCATCTGCTCCCATGTTCATGGCCATGACCATATCCATCGGATGATCCCTTGACGATAAAAAGAGAATGGGGACCTTCGAAATAGCACGAATCTCCCGGCACCAGTGAAAGCCATCAAACTTTGGAAGTTGGATATCCAGGATGACAAGCTGAGGCTGACTGTTTACAAAATCACATCGTATGTCCTCGAAATTATGGGGTCCTGTGACATGCAGAGACCATTTCTCCAGCCTTTCTTTCAGTAAATTAAATATGGAGGCATCGTCCTCGACGATGAAAATATTCATATTCATTCAAGCTGCACACCTTTCTACCACTTTCTTTATACTCGGATAACAGGATTATTGTACCCGAATGGACACAGGGAAACAAAGGGCGATGCTAAGAATTTGTTCTGAAAAAAAATCCGCCATTTATGCGGATGTTATTCTTTCCTTAACCATAACAGCATCACTTACTTGCCGGCTGCTGGTTTCCATGAATGAATTTCTATATTGTTCTTTGTCAACCGGCTGGATCTTATCACATTTTGATCTTTCAATTCATTGAATAACTGATAATAGTCTTGTTCTAAGCGATCCCAATCCTGATATTGTCCATTAGCAACTAAGTGTCCATGTGAAGATCTTAAGTTCGTAAGGTTATGTATGTATCCTTTGGAAGGCCGCCAAACGGGAACTTCATCAACCCAATCCGCAAATAATAATCCTTTCCACTTTTCCCCTAAAGCGGATTGTAATAATTTTTTATTAGCATCTTGACCAACGCCTCTGAACATTTCAAGCTTAGGAGGATCATAATCGGCAAGAAAGGAGCAGCTGCTGGTAGCAGAGCTACTCCTTATTTTTGTGAATAGCAGTAAAAATATGGTTAGGACGCTCCCATGGGCCGCCTTAAAATGGCTTAACGACCATAAGCACCAAGATGGCAATCATCAGCAGCTGCGCTGCCGTCTCGATGGGTACGATCCTTTTTATCAGGAGACCGAACTCGGCAGGGATTTCATTACTCTGGTCTTGACTTGCCGATATGATCTTTATGATCTTTTTCATGCGCGGCTCGATCCAACCGTCGATCATGACGACCATGAGCAGTGATAAAAGGATGGATACATTCAGCCACATTTGGGATAACCCCATTTTATTTATAATCATCAGCCAAACCCCGGTTACGATAAGTACGACTCCGCCAATTTTAGGTATGATGTTAAGCTTGTTCGTTATACCACAAATAAAGTGCAGCTGGCCGACGGTTCTGGCGAATCTTCGAATGTGGGGCATCACGAAAGAGGGACCAATGATGGCGATCGAAGCCGATATATGCAGGAAGAGCAATAATCCAAACAAGCTTATTATCCCCCTTTCCCTCAGCGCACCGCAATATTGCTATGATGGGCTAGACCGACCCTTTTTCTTTTAAACGCTCCACCGAGCTCAAGATGGTCCAACATACATAAGGTGACATCGTCATAAGCAACATTCAGCTCATGAAATCGGTTGAATAAGTGACCGGCTATATCGGCCTCGGAATATTCCTTGATCGTCTCCGGAATCGGAACAGGCAAGATTTCTGTTGTTACATGTAAAACCGCATCTTGATGCTCTCTCGTATCCATCATTGTTCCCGGACACATTATGGACCAATCCAGTTGAGTCTGCTGCAGCCTTTCGAAGTTCCGGTTGTGATTTCTATATTCAGGCGGGAAACCGGGTAAATTGTTCCCGATAAGGTCCGTATACGGAATGTCCAGCAGGCCTGCTCCTCCCATAATCCATACCCGCCCGGAGAAACTAGGTTGGAGTTCACATTGGCTTATAATGTTATCGACGAGACGAACAAACTCTTCTCCCTGTCCCGCATGGCCAGCTGCAAGAATAGCGGCGTCTTGGTGCGCAAGCGCTTCACCGACGCTCACCGGGTCCATCATATCTTCCACGACCACCTTGACATGCTTGGCATCATGCTCACCTAGTTGATCATATAGCTTATCAGAATTTCGCACAAATGCGGTCATCTCATGCCCCATTTGTATCCCTTGTGCCAACACTCTTCTCCCTGTATTCCCCGTCGCTCCAAAAACAATAATTTTCATTGTTCCTTCCTCCTCTTGAATGGGTCCCAATATTTGGTTGACTCAAGCATAGCACCGCTTCAAAATTATGTTAAGAACCCACTTTAAAGTAGGGTACTTACTTAAAAGTAAGTATAACGGCAAGGAATACCATGTACGCGAAGGTTGGGAGGACAGAGATAAACAAAAGCCGCCCGGAATCCCGTGGCAGCTTTTAATTTGAGTTATTGATTGTTGTACAAGTTCATGTGAACTAGCTCTATGACGCCGACTCTTCATATTTCCGCTTATTATGATTCTCTCCCCAAGCACACATAACTTCTGCTACAGGTATCAATGTTTTGCCGTATTCACTAAGAGAATATTCAACTTTTGGAGGGACAGTAGGGTGAACCTTTCTATCGATGATGCCTTCATGTTCCAAATCTCGGAGATGTTGTGCAAGCATCTTTTGCGAAACATCAGGTATAAGCTTTTCCAGATCGTTGAATCGCTTTGTGGATGCAATCAAATGCCATAAAATCATTGGCTTCCATTTGCCACCTAAAACATGAAGGAGTGTCTCAACTGGACATTCACGTTGATGAATCATTGATAATCATCCCCTTACAAACAAGTAAGTTCATTTCCTCAAATTAACATAACAAAATTTTACAATAGCCATACAACCAAGTCAATCATTGAAAATAACCTCCGCCCTACTATCCGTCAGGTATGGGATCATGTTAATACCCATTAATTCACTGACTATATGGAAACATTTGGGTCATTTATGCGTCTAATTTTTATATAGACTAAAGCTTTAAGGAGGAAATCCATTGCGATTTTACATTTTAGCCATTTTGATATTGGGCTTCATCATGAGGTCTCCGAATGTGCAAGCCGAGGAATTGTCCCCTGGAGAAAAAATAGCTGATCCCGAGTCGATGCCTTACATAACGCTGCTTGACGAATTTACCATGTACGCCAATAATACAACACGTCCTGAGGATTCGATAGGTAGACTTAGTTCCATGCAATCGGTACGTATGGCTCCACTGCCTGAGAGTGAGTTGATGGGTATCTTAAGTATGACTAAGGTACCTATCGTGACATGGCTTGGTACGGCATGGATTGATCTTAATGAGGGAGGTTATAAATATGGAAAGCTCGAGTGGAAGGAACAATCGTTAACCCTGCTCAGCGAAGTGCAGCTCTTTGATCAGCCGAATCTGTCGACGAAGCTTGCGCTTGCCCCTCAACAAGTCCATGCCATTGCTTCTGTAGAAGAATGTAATCCATATAGCCGATGCTATGGCAAAGACCGATGGTACTTAATTCAAACCTCTTGGCTTGGAGCAAAATGGATTCTTCCTTATCATTACGCAGAAAAGTATGTAGGTGAGCCAGTAGAAGGCTTCATCTCAGTTGAGGAGACCACTCCAGTTTACCTTTACCCTTTCGAGAAGCCTCTCGCTAACGAACCCGCGGTGAAGCCCTCGATTTTAAAACCAACAGCAAAGTATCTACTTGTTGGCCGTGCAGGGCCGAGTCTGTGGTATCAAATACAGACGGATGATAACAAACTTCGCTGGATACATGCGGATAGTTCACATGGTCTAGGCTTCGAGAACATACAAAGAATTGAACAATCATTCGAAATGACAGTGCCCTTTCACAGCTACGGCAATCCATTTGCTAGTTATGAAATTGTTCCGGAACATTCCCCCCAAATTCTTCACTTCACTGGACAACTTGGTGACTGGTTTTTTACGGTTATAGGAGATAAAGGTCAGTGGATCAATCCTTCCTTGGAATATGCTAAGCAAATCTCAGAAAATGATTCTCAGCACTCCAAGTTGGGCGTTAAGCATATGCTTGTTGAGGTACAGTTAGATGAAAACTCTGTGGCTTTAGACATTCCTTATGTAGATGATCAGACTATTCATGGGGCACTTAAGTTTTCAAAACAAACGGTGAAAGCCTCTCTTGTCTGGCAGGCACCCAATGGAGTGACTTGGTACTACATTCATACCTGGCAGGGGGCTAAATGGGTTCGGCAATAGTCAAGTCGAATTCTAGGTAATCTATCCTAAATTTCATCAACTAGCAGAATTGGCTGCCGATCTTCATATATCGGCAGCCTTTCTTTTTATCTTCATACTACCAACTGATCGTCATGGCTTGCTGTCGGTCTGTCTTTGAAAGACGACTTCATTGCCTGCCGGATTATCCTTCAGGGGAACTCCAATCTCTCTAAAGATAAAATCTATGCCCGAAATATCGTCAGGTAATGCTGGTGATACGATGTAGTTAAAAGATAAATGACCTGAACTACCGCCTCCACTATCCATGCGACAATGATAATTCTCTCCGAGATGCAATACGAAAGTTTTATTCAACTTTAACGAGTGGTCACTCTTTACATCCCAATCAATATTAAAGGTTATTATGCTTGCATTACTGTATTGCCGCATAGATGTCACCGTATAGATAAACTCTTCGTTTACCTTGGATTTCAGAATGGGCACGTGTTTTCTGAATCCAATAGGTTCGATTGTCGGTTTAAATTGCTCCTCATTTCTCAGAACATGAAATACTGATTTCAAATAATCTTCATAGAGGTCAAAAGCAATTGCCCATTTCTCAATATACTCGAATTGCGGATAACCTGGATTATTGTTCGATATTTCTTTGCGTTGTTTTAGTAACTCGCATATCTGCTCATCAATAGGCAATAATCGCTCATCATAATACTCGGTTGGACGTTCAAATGGCATCCGTTTCATCATTGTCCTCCTCTTGGCGTTCTTTTCAACCATGATCATCTAAATATTAACATATTATGGAACTCATGTATCTTCCCCCAAGCATCCCCTTTTAAAATGAGTCGCTCTCACAGGCAATCAAGTTCCAATCTGATAACACAGGATAAGAACCACGTTCCGTGCCTGGAGGTGTAAGGGTGCAAATTTGCCCTGGCTTGGTATTCTCCCTGGTTTTACATCAATGAACCTAGTTGTCAGATCTTCCTGGCTGCCAGCCCGCTTCTTGCGACCATTTATGTGCTTTTTGCATGATATCCCAAACGATCGGCCCTTTTCCTTCAACATATTTTGGGCGTTCATTTTTATATAGTTCCATTAATCGATGTTTCTCCTCTGCATATCTTAAACAATCCTGAGGGTGCTGACGTAAATAGTCTCTAAAGAGCAAAGTCATTTGCTCAGAGAAACTACCGACTTGTCTAACATGAATATGAGTTCTTCGCGTGCCCGGCAGTTCTCGAAAATATCTCTTCGTTTTATCTGGATTTTCATCACGAAATACAAATCCAACGCTCTCAATCTTCGTCTTATAGCTTGCTATGTCATCGTAATTCAGAACTGATATTTGGATATCAATGATTGGTTTTGCATCCAGACCATCGATCGATGTAGAACCTACATGATCAATACGAATGGCCAAATTCCCTAGTGAATTTCTCAATTTTAAAGCAATGTCATTGAACAGATCCTTCCATCCCCTATCGTGTTTGGATATCCTCCACTGATCTTCCATATGTTCTTAAGCTCCTTCAATTCAGTTGTTTTTACGTTCGCCCAGCAATGAGTACTTCAATAAAAGACCTTGTCACTTTTTTAAACTTAAATGTATACTATGTTTATTAATAAAAAGGGTAAGTCACTCTAAATCATTGGAAAGGAGTGATAAATTCATGATTACTCATTTCGCTCTACTTCAGTTGAACACGGTTTCAATTCAAGGTGTCAAACAATTTTATCATGAACAGCTGCGGCTCCCCATTGTTAATGAATCGGATAATGAAATATGTTTCCAGCCGAATCCATACTTTACACTATCCTTTAAAGAAGCTATGGAGCCATTAGCTCCGGCACATTTTGCTTTCGAAGTCCCCTTTTCAGAATTCAAAGCTGTAGTAAATTGGCTCTGTGAGTCAGGTATTTCGCTTCTAAAGTGGTCGGACGGCAGAATTATTGACAATTTTGAAACAGGCAGGAATGTTTATTTCCGAGACGGGGACGGCAATTTACTAGAAATCATCGCTCATACGTATGTCAGAGAAGGAGTACTACCTCCTAGCGGTGAGATGAAAATACTTTATCTCAGAGAAATTGGATTTCCTGTAGATCGAGTAATAGATTTCAGAGAATTGCTAGTTGACATTTTTAATTTCAAGCTAGATAAAGTTACAGATAACTTTACTTTTGCTATCGGCGGTACAGCACACGCGGTTATTCCGTCAAAAAAACGAAAGTGGATACCTATTGCAATGACTGCTTTACCACCGAAGATGGATGTGGTTTTTGGGGTCAGTAGTTCTGATTTTATTGAGAAAGTAAAAGCAAACATTCGTGCAAAAGGCATACATTACGAAAGTAAGGAAGATGGTCTGCTTCATTTTAGAATAAATGAGTACAGTTTTAATTTAACTCTTACGAATTTTCCTGAAGACGTGCCTGCACGTTTAAATTTACCTTATTCGAGACAATAATCTTAAATTCACTAACGAATCGCCCTTCTCATCAGTAGCACGTTTCAAGCAGAAAGGATTGGATTCTCTCAATAAGAATATCTATAGGTAATACAGTATCCAAAATTAATTCCCCTCCTAAATATTCCGGACCAAAATCCTTATAGTGTGCTTTTAGCTCAGATAAATTAGTTATCAATTGGTTGGGTAACGGATTGATGCTTCGCTTAGCAAGTCTCTCAGACCAGATGGATTCATCACTGCAGATACAATGTATCGTCTTTAATTCCCCACCCCTATCTGCAATCCACTTCTCTAATTTCTTTACATCATCCATATTATTTAGTCCGTAATCGAGTATAATGGCGGCATTTGAATCGATTACATTTTGTAAGAAGCGATAGAGAATTCCGTAGCAGATCTTATTTCTCGAACCGTGATCTGGAATGAAACTAGCAACTGAATCATAGATATCATCCTTATGTAACACAGGTATCTTAACTCTCTTGGCTAGTTCGTTGGATATAGTCGTTTTACCAGTCCCAGCTTTTCCCCTAAATAAAATGATTCTAGTCATGCTATCCCCCATCGTTTGTGTCTCACCGCAAATGGTATTCATTTCCCCTTCGAATGATAGTTGGGTATTTATGTATTTGACGAGTCAAGCTTGAATGAAGCTCACTCATAAATCAAACTTTCCCAACTAAATAAGCGCTCACCCTCCTGTAGAGTGAACGCCTGATCTATATTTGCCAATTAAACCTATTCTTTAACAGAACCGAGCATGATACCGTGAATAAAATACTTTTGCAGAAACGGATACACGATCAGAATCGGCACCATGGATACGACGATTTTAGCGGCGTTTAACGTTTTATTGGACACTTTCATCAATAGCTCAGCCTGTGTGGAATCCAACTCCACAATATTGAGGTTGATGACGAGCTGCTGGATATACGTTTGCAGCGGATAATTTTCCGCACTGCGCATAAAGATCAAGCCGTCAAAAAAGGAGTTCCAATGTCCGACCACACTGAACAAGGTTACGGTAGCCATGGCCGGCAGGGAGAGCGGCAGGAACACTTTGAGCATCATGTACCATGGGCCAGCGCCATCCATATACCCGGCATCGCTTAGCTCTTTCGGCAAGTTCCGGAAAAAGTTCATGAGCAGAATGACATTAAACACCGGCACGGCTCCGGGCAGCACTAACGCCCAAATGGAGTTAAACATCCCTAGCGATTTGACTGTCAAATATAACGGAATGATACCGCCGCTGAATAGCATGGTGAAGAGCATAAACCACATATACATGTTCCGGAGCGGGAATTCCTTGCTGCTTCTTGAGAGCGGATATGCCATCAGTACGGTCAAAACGAAATTGATTGTTCCACCTAGCAATACTCGCTTAATTGAAACAAAAAAGGAATGCAGAAAATGCGGTTCTTCCATAATACGGCGATACGATTCTACATTGAAGCCGACCGGCCAAAACTTGACGAACCCCCCTTGAGCCGCCGCATTGTCACTGAAGGAAACAGAGAAATTATGTAAAACAGGTGCAAGCGAGATTGCTGAAATGATGAGCATTAAAATAACTAAAACAATTTCAGTCGTACGAGCCGCTAAGGTTCTGTTGCGTACCATTCGATTTCACCTGCTTTATTTAAAAAATTCGGTAATTCGCATATTTGTAGGCCACTTTATAGGAGATTATGATCAGAACAAAGCCGATTACGGATTTTAATAATCCGACGGCAGTAGCAAACCCGTACTGCGCCTGTACAAGTCCAACACGGTAAACATACGTATCAATAATATCACCTGTGTCATACACAAGAGGATTGTAGAGATTAAAGATCTGATCGAAGCCTGCGTTCAGGATATTGCCGATACTGAGGGTAGCCAGCAAAACGACCGTAGGAATTAAGCTCGGTATCGTAATATACATCAATTGTTGAATCCGGTTCGCGCCGTCCATCTCAGCCGCTTCGTACAGAGCGGGATTAATTCCTGCGAGTGCAGCTAAGTAAATAATGGCGGCGAAGCCGAACTCTTTCCAAATATCGGTACTGACAACAATGCCGGGAAACAGGTTACTTTTGGCCAAAAACATAATCGGCTCGAATCCTAGCGATGTCAGTGACTTATTAATAATCCCATCCAGGGATAGGATATCCCGGATCACACCTGCCAAGATAACCCAAGAAAGAAAATGAGGCAAGTATACGATCGTTTGCACCCATCTTTTAAGCGCCATGAAGCGGATTTCATTGAGTAGAATCGCGAAAACCAGCGGCACAATCAAATGCGCGATAATTTTACATACGGAGATGAACACGGTGTTGTAAAAAATGACACTGCTGTCTTTAATCTCAAACATATACTTGAAATTTTCGAAGCCAATCCATTCTGAACCCCAAATCCCCAAGCCCAATTTAAAGTCTTGAAAGGCAATAACGATACCAAACATGGGTACCAGATGAAAGATAATTAGCAGCACGATACCCGGCAGCATCATCATGTGATAATGCTTGTAGTACGATTTAATGTTCATGATGTCCACACCTCTGCTATTTAAGATAACAATCCTGGTTAATGAAGAGAGCACCACCGCTTGGCCTGGGGTGCTCTCTTGCCTTTATGAAATACGACTACTTCTTGCTTTTCGCGATTTCATCGGCAACTTCTTTTGTAATTTCATCGCCGCCCTGCGCCTTCCAATCGGCAACAAACTTTTCGAACGTATCGAGCGGCTGCTCACCCATGACGATTTTGAAGAATGTTTCTTTCTCAAGCTTCTGCAAATTCGCCCATTTTCTTTCCATGGTCTTGGTTGTCGCCGAATATTCACTGAAAACTTTATTCTGATTTTGCTTCAACAAGTCTGCCGGAACCGTGTAACCGTAGTAGCCCGACCAGTCCTTCAAATCCGCCTTCGGATTGGCCTTATCCCGCACAGCCTTATTGTACAATTCCTTCATTTCCGAATTCAGCTCTTCCGGCTTGATTTGATTACTAAGCGCCTTCTTGAGTAGATCCGCTTTCCGCTCCACCGCATCGGCATAGTCGTAGGTTGCATTCCCAATCGGCCAATATTCCGCACTGACCGTGAAGTCCAGCTTCAACGCATCAGGATCGACTTTACGCTGTGCGGCGATAAACGTGTTGGCATAGATCATAGCCGCTTCAGGATTCTTCATCCCTTTTTTCACGACGATGAAAGTGTTGCTGACTGGCAGCATCAGGGTATTGACAGTTCCCTTGGCATCGGGGATCAAATAAGGAACGAAATCAACCTTCGGATTATTCTTGATCGCATCGGAAACCAGTCCGCCCGACCACCATGGCCCGAAGAAGATTCCCGCTTTACCCGCGATGATGTTCTCATTGGGATCTTTGCGGAGGGCAAATTCCTTATCGATGGCTCCTGCGGCATACATGTCGCGCAGCTTGCCGAGCGCTTGCTTCGTCTCAGGTAAGATAGAGGCGTAAACGGTTTTGCCCGAGCTGTCCTTAATCCACTGGGAAGGGTACGCCCCTAACGCTTGGAATATGCCCTTGAAATCACCACGCTGCGCCTTGTTAGGCACCATCAACGCATTCTCGTAGCCGGCGATTCCCATGGTATCCGCCTTGCCGTTGCCGTCCGGATCCTTCTCGGCGAAAGCCTTGGCAATCAGGGCAATATCGTCGATCGACTTGGGCGGCTGCAGCCCCAATTTGTCCAGCCAGTCCTTACGCACCCAAGCCATACTGGCCGCATCGGCCTGAACGCTGATATTCGGAATGCCCATTAGCTTGCCTTTGAAGGTCGCTTTCTCAATCGCTTTGTTATTCGTGGAAGCATATAATTCCTTCGTCAGCGGGGAGGCATATTTCTCATATACCTTGCTTAAGTCTTCGATTTGTCCGGCTTCGGCAAGGGACAGGAACATTTGCTCATTGACCATCATCATGTCCGGGAGATCGTTGCTCGCCAGAGCCAGTTTCATCTTTTGATCATAATCCTGACCGGATGCGTACCATAAAATTTTAAAACTGATATTCGTTTTATCCTTGACATACTTCATGTATTGATTGCTCTCTACCGTATCTCCGGCAGGCAGTTTAGCTCCTGCGCTCACACTTTTGAAGGTAGTGACCTCGATTGGATTCGGCATCTTGAATGGATCTACCTTCACGTTCGTATCTGCCGTCGCTTGTTCACCGCTTTTCCCAGTCCCTCCGTCATTGCTTGTGCATGCCGATAGGAGAAGAGACATAGCAACCAGCGATATGATGGCATTCTTTTTTTTCATACTACCCCTCCTGAACGTTCTTTTGGAAAAGAGACTTCCTGTGATCGAAATGTAACCGCTTTACTCTTCCATCATATCGAATTTAGATTCCGTTGGGGGCAGATTTCATCTTGCATTCCGGCACATATCATCTCGTGTTTCAATCCTTTGAAGGCCTTTTGGATAAAATTGCACTTTACTGTGGACGATTTGCGACTTCGCTCTGAGTTTTACGGAATTCACTGGGCAGCATCCCTGTGATTTCCCGAAATACTTTGCCGAAATATTTTTCATTCGGGTATCCCGTCTGCGTCGCAACCCAGCTAATCGATTTCCCAGTCTGGCTAAGCAGCTTTTTGGCATGATCCACCCGCACTTCCCGGATGTAATCGTTGAACGTTTTCCCCACCACATCGCGGAAACAGCGGCTGAAATAACTGCGGCTCATGTTTACCCGCTTAGCAATCTCGGGCAAGTAAAGCTCTTCCTGCAGTTCTTGACGCATAATATCGACCGCCATTAGAATACTCGCTTTCACTTCGGAAGAATAAGGGCTCTCAGCTTCCATAATGAATTCGTGGCCGGCCGGATGCGAAACCTTCAATTCTCCGTTACGGGCATGCAGCTCCTTCATCTTATTCACAATGCGCTGAAGCACCTCGTTCATCTGTTCGTGTTCGAGCTCCACCTTTGTAATGTAGTCCAACGCGCCCAAGCGCAGGGCTTCCTGGATCCATTCAAAGTCCTGATGAAACGTGAGCACGACCATGCAGATGTCCGGATATTGTTCTTTGACGCACCTCATGAGCTCGATGCCAGACATGAGGGGCATCGCTAAATCCGTGATCAGCAGGTCTACCTGCTGGTTTTCTAGAAACTCGAGTGCCTTTTTACCGTTTCCCGCTTCACCGACGACTTCGAGATTATTCTCCTGCCAGGGCATCATCGAGATAAAGCCTTTACGCACCAAATGATCATCGTCCACAACGAGTACTTTTATCATCTCCGGATCATCTCCTAGCAGTTTTTTGTAGAGAGGACTGCCTCATAAGTGCAAGAGGCGTATGAAGGTAGTCTTCTGCCTTATTCAGCGGGTGGTTCGGGATCGGAAGACGCAGTGAGATCGTTGTTCCCGCTCCGATGCTGCTATGAATATGAAAACTCGCATCCGCACCGAATTGGAACTTGACCATTCGGTATACATACTGCAGACCGATTCCCATGCCGACCTTTCTCTCCTCCGTCCCCCCGCTCATTAAACGATCGATCTCCTCCTGCGACATTCCGTCTCCATTGTCCTTAACTTCGATCATGACATGCATGTTCCCGTCTTCCTTCACTCTGACTTCAATAATGCCTTGGTCCTCCAACCCGTGATACAGCGCATTCTCGACTAGAGGCTGCATAATAAACCTTGGAATCGACAGTTCAAGGGCTTCGGCATCGGCCGATATGTTCACATGAAATTGAAAGTTATAACGGATGCCCTGCAGCTCGACATAATTTTTCAAGGCATCGATTTCGTCTTTAATTCGCGCCACTCCGCCTTTCCCAAGGTTATAGTGGAGCACTTTGTTCAGCGAGGATATAAGGCGGTCAATCTCCTTCTGTCCGTTTGCACGGGCTACCCAGCGGATTGTATCGAGCGTATTATGGATGAAATGCGGATTGATCTGCGTCATTAGCTTCTCGACCTCCAGCAGCGCTTTGCTCTTCTCGTTCTGCTCCACCTCTCCGATCAGTTCGACAATGCGGCTCCGCATCTCGGCAAACTCCCTGTAAATAACGGCAAACTCTGTTATCTGTGATTGCCTTGTTGGGAAATTTTCATGATTGTTTTTAACACTCCGGATATCTGTATTCAGCAAATTCAACGGTCGATAAACGGTTCTCCAAATCAACCAGGCAATAAAACAGCTTGTTGTAAGCGTTAACACTGCGAAGAAAGCGAATTGCTCCATCCAACGGTTAACCTCTTGGTTGTACACCCATCTAGGTACGGCCGCAATAATTTTCCATGATTGATTGCTGGTTTCTTCAAACATATAAAACTTATTCTTTAGGCCATCGTTTGTTTTGTTATCTAGATAGACCATCCCTAGCGGAAAATCATCGGGATTCTCGCTGTAAACAATGCGGCCATTTTGGTCAGCGATCAGGTGAACGAGATGCCCGCCGAATTGATCGCCGTCTTTAATGATGCTTTCCGCCAATTTAAAATTCGTTTCAATGTACACGTACACGTCATCACGGTCCGGCAGCTCTACCTTGCGTAGGATGGACAGGACTTGTTTGCCGTCGATCGGATTTAGGGAAAGGTGTGGACCCATATAGGTGATTTTATCGAATTGAATGAGTACCGGCAGCTTGTTAAGATCGTCTACCTCCCGGACATTGAAATTCTCGAACAATTTCTGGTTGTCTTCCGCGAAATAATAGAACATGAGTCCCAGCGTGGGGTTCGTAAAATGAATTAAACTTAGTGCGCTCCGGATCTCGTCGCTAAGCTGTTTTTTCTCGTATAAATCAGCGGACAGATAAGACTCCAAGCTTTTTCCGACCCTGCCGTCAAAGGCGAGCTGTTGGGACGTATGATTCAGCTGACCGAGCGTCTCTTCAAGCGATAGCCGCACCTGGTGCAAATTGCTTTTCACGCCACCCTCTGCTTTATTTTGCAAGATCGCATACATTGAGAAATAAGAGATACTTCCGATAAGGATTAACGGGGTTAGAGAGCTAATAAACAAATAGAGAATCAACCGATATTTCAAGCGGTACGTTTTGGCGGTAGAACCTTGTATTTTGGATGTATTCACAGCTGGATAACCTCACTTTGATGGAGGAATGGTGTGCTATCGCACATAAGCACGAAGTAAAGCGCTTCCACGTAAATTTATGTTTAGGAAACGTCAGTAAGACTATAACTTTAACACCATCAAATCCTCACTGTAATACTGCCCGTTATATTTTAAGGCATTATGTTCTACGCCGTAGACCTCGAATCCTAACGATTTGTATAATCTTTTGGCGATTTCATTATCGGATAGGACTGCTAAATTTATTTGTTCTAGCCCCGTACAACGTTTAGCTTTGGCAACTAATTCAAGCAATAGCGATTTTCCTAAGCGGATGCCTCTTACGTTGGGTGCCACATACATGCCAAATACGTTGCCTTTATGAGCGGTTTTCAGACCAGTTTCTCTTACAAAGGCTACAATTCCGACTAACGTCCCATTAGGATCAAAGGCTCCAAGTACGAACTTATCTTTCGTGGGCTTCATCCGCTCAACAACGGTTTCGAGAGAAAATTTCACTTCTCTTTCATACGTCGACCCAAAAGCTTCCGGGTTACTCTTCAATGCACTCAAGCGTAACACTTGATACAAATTAGCATCAGATTCTTCTAAAATACGGATTATCATTGAAATTTCCCCCTTTGAAGATAAAAGAAAACGCTAAGACTCATAGATAGAGAGCGATAATTTTACTATCATATCCCGCTTGGTAATCATTAACAAGTGTTTTTTGGTATTGATAGCGCAGTAAAAAGAGGCTTCCGCTGATCCGGAGCCTCTTTCGTTGGTCCGCGCTAACCTCCACGCAATTGAAAGCGAAATCAACAAGACGCATCGCATGCGACTATTACCCGCGGCTGGCGGTCTGAGCGAGTTCGGAGAGCCATTTTCCGCGATCACCTTCGGCTTTGGCGGCTATCTTCTTCAGCTTCTCTGTCCCTCCCCAGATCAAATAGATGATTTGTTCCACCTCATCGCGCTGAAGACCGCGAACGTAATCGAACAGCTTCTTGAGATTCCTATCGTCTTCCATATCGGCCTTAATCTTCACCTTCATCGAATCCGTGCTAGACAACATGCACTTCACAAGCGTAGGAATCGTCTCTGCATGAACGCCATGCCGCTCAGCCAGAGCTACTGTGAAGTGGTTCTGAACGGACTGGTGTTCTTCGTCAACCTTCTCCATATATTGCTCTACTAATGGGAAATAAGCCTCATCCGCCAATCCAAGGCCGAAGACCGCATAACTGCCCGGCATGCAGCATGCTTCCCCTTCCGCATCCGAATACCATTCGAATGTTTCCATCGCCGCCCGGGCGTACATCTCCAGCAAAGGATGCAAATTCGGATATTCCAAGGCATTGGCAAAAAAGCGGTGCGTGCTCGACTTCGCCAACCCTTTGATTGGCAGCCATTGCTTGATACTAGATTTCAGCTTGATTTGATAGCTCTTCGGAAATCCCAAGCTTAACAAGCGAGTCAGGAACCGCAGTGCACACGCATAGCTCTCTTCCGTCTCCTGATTAATGGCGATGGTCACCTCGGCCAACACGTCGTTGGCTGTGCATTCTATCCGTTCGTCGCGATAGCTGGCGTCTTCCTTAGCGAACGTTCCGCTGCCTTCCTGCTTCACACGCTGCGCTAGCGCGCTCCCCATCTCGGTCGCGTAATTCAAATAAGCCAAACCCTCACTCCTACTATAGGAGAGAGCGTATTTCAGAATCAATATCGCGGCATAGAGGACGAGTTCAATCGGCCCCTGCTCGGTATTTTCAAGTCGGGCATCGCTTTTTTTCTTATATTCCTTCTGCCACTCTGTCCCTATAGGATCGAAATAACGGGGCAGCCAATGCTTCTCTACCCAATTGCGCAAAGCCGCGCTCAGATTACCCCGATGCTCTGCCAGATGTTTGTTCCCTCTATTCACTTGTTGAATGTGATCGAAAATGGAAATGATCCACCCGGGATCCGCATTTGGAAACAGTCTCTCGTCCAACAGGTGCCTGGAAAGGAAGAACGTCTCCAAGGGTTTGGAGGGATATTTCCCGGCAGTTAGCTTGTCCGCGATGTAAGTGGAGATTTGTTCCAGCAAATATGTCTTCTTCGTCTCGTCGACATATTCGAGAATCCGAACGTTAACTTCGCCTTCCCTCGTTCGAAACTTGCCGTTAAAAGTAAATTGATAATCGATGACCGCTGTCGGCAGCTCATTCAATCTATGCCGCATATAAGAAGCGAGTTCAGGCACAATCCACTCTCGCACTTGTTCCTCAGTCAAGAACTCGCCAATTGGACCGGCATTGCCTTCCGGCAGCGTAGAAGCGGGCTCCTCATCCGTCACATCCACCCTGCCAGCGGCATATTCGAGCAGAGCATAACCGTGAATTCCCACCTGCAGCGAGGTCCGCTTCACGATTTTTTCCGCATTCTTATCATGAATAAAAGCTATCCAATGGTCGATCTCCCGTTTCATTTCGCCCAAAATCGATTCAGATTTGTGATCCATATCCATCTAATGCTCCTTTCGGAAGAATAAAGAGGAAATGAATTCATTGTACCATATATTGGAATGCGTAATGTACCGCCTAACAGAACAAAAAGACTGCCAATTGTACCGGCAGCCTTCATGTGTGGTGCTAAGACACGACGCCAGTCCAACAGCGGCTTTGCCCGTCAATAGCACTCTGCATGTTATGCTTTCAATTCCGAAACATGTTTCAAGCGCTCCAGCTGCGATAGATGGTGCCTGTAATGCATGTCGACAAGCAAGAACCACTCTTGGGCGTTCAGTGCGCCGAATCCGGGATGAACAACCTTTTTGCTCTCGGACACTCGGCTCACAACAGGTTCAGTCCGTTTCATCCGCTCCACGACAGCGCGAAAGCCTTCCGTCAGCTGCTCCTTGCTCTCCGGCTGTCGCGGCGTGTATTGCGGGGAAGCAGGTACCTGAATCCGAATAGGCGGGAAACTTCCTACTTCGTAGGCAGCCTTGCCCCTCTCTGTTTTTTCCTCCGCAGCGTCTACGGTTGCTTCACCTCCAGCCAAACATAGATCCACATTGTGCAAATGCATGAATTGCGCCGATTGAATTAAATGCATGTACATTTGACCAATCGACCATTCCTCCTCGCTCGGTTTGGCTAACAGCTGCTCCATATCGAAGCTTTCCAGTTCGATTAAATAACGTCCTACGACCACCTCAAAGGCTTGTAATGCTTCTGATGTATTTCTCATGTATCAAACAACTCCTCATTGATTCATTTCTTAGCTACAATCCCAATATAACAAAACGCTACTGACAACAGCGTGTCAGTAGCGTTTTAACATCTTTTCAGCCTCTTCCCGAATCCGATGTCGAAGAGTCTCCGGTTCCAGCACCTCAACATCCCCGCCCCAGCCGAGAATATAAGACAGAAGCTCCTCCGGCTGCCGGACGAGGAAGTTGACGATGAGACCGTCCTTCCGCTCCTCCGTCGATTCCATATAGAAATGGCAAGTCTCAGTGATTTTATCCGCAATTTGAGGATTAGCCAGAATCACTACCCGTTCGTTACGATCGTCCAGCGGACGGTAGTTGTTCAGGTTAAATCCATTGGGTATGAGAAAGCGATCCTCCATGACGGTAACCCCCGTCATCCGCGACAACCGGAAATGCCGAATTTCCTGCCGCAAATCGCAATGTGCAATCAACATCCAATTTCCCTGAACAAGCGCCAATCCGTAAGGAGCGACCTCACGCGTACTCTTCCGATTGCCGTCTGTTTCCGGCATTTTTTTCAGATACGTCATTCGTAGTTTGCGGCGTTCCATAATTGCCCGCCTCGCTAGTCCGAGATTGTCCTTTTCCCTCAAGCTGGTTACCGGCTCGCCGGCCTGAAGAAGCCGCATCGTCTCCCGAACGCGCGTCGACTCGCCGCGAACGGGCTCCGGCAGAATAGCTTCAATTTTGCGGCGAGCCGCCTTAGCTACAACTGCGTAATCACCATCCAATCGCTGTTCGATGAAGTCAGTCCCCATAAGCATGGCTACGGCCTCTTCAACGGAAAACCCGACCGGTGGCAGGAAATATCCTTCCATTAGCGAGTAACCCTGCCCGGGAGCACCAAGAATTGGAACTCCCATTTCGCTTAGCGACTGTATATCTCGATAAATTGTCCGAACACTAGTCTCAAATGTAGACGCCAAATCTTCCGCTCTCAACACTTTACTTCGCTGAAGCTCAAGCATGATGGCGAGCTGCCGATCCGTCTTGTTCATTATCTGTTCCCCCGCTGTCCAGCATCAATGTACATTTTACTTATTCTAGCACAGGAATTTGCTCGTACGCGTGTATTCTATAAAATAAAAAAATCCGCGGTAACCGCGGATCATTCCTATATCTTTTAATCGATATCGAGAAGCTCCAGAATGACGCCCAAATCGTCCGTGCTTTCCACATAAGCATATTTATCGCCATGTTGAATAAGCGGGAAGCCGAATTCCTCAAGTTTGGAGGCTGTTTCCAGCATTTTGTTCTTCGCCTTGAATGCGATGTGATGGACGCCGGGTCCCTTAGTTTCAAGAAAATCCTTCCATGTGGTAGGGTCTTCCGTAGGTTCAATAAATTCTATCACCGTATTCTCCATGCGAAAGAAAGACAGTCTTACCCTTCCTTCCGTAGGCTGCCCCATGTAGATGACCGTATCCTTTCCATCTTCATTCGCCATAATGATGGGAGGGGCCGGAACGCCTAAGAGCTCGGCAAAGCGGCTAGTTGCTTTCTCCACATCGCGAACGATCATTGCAATCTGACAAACCAAAGTTGTACCGAGGATAGTGTTATCCATATTTCCCGCTCCTTTTGGGGACTGATTTAATTAGACATTTGCATTTCCATTGGAGATCCCGCTTCGAAATTAATCTTTCTGCTTGTAGCTGACAAATGCCAGTTGTCTGCTGTCGGGCGACCAGGAATTGACATTGATGGTGCCCTGTCCGCCGAACAACTTGACAAGCGTTCGGAATTCGCCACCTGAGCTGGGCATTACGCAAATTTCTACATGCTTATTGGCGGGATGGTCACCAGGAGCGACATCGTCCTTGCGATAAGTAATGAATGCCACCAGCTCTCCATCCGGGGAGACATGCGGAAACCAGCTATTGCTTTCGTTGAACGTCATCTGCGTCTGTTCGCTGCCGTCGGCATTCATGCGCCACACCTGCATAAGCCCAGTTCGTACCGAGTTGAACCAGATGTGTTTGCCATCCGGCGAATATTCGGGACCGTCATTCAGTCCGGGAGTATCTGTTAACCGTGTTTCTATGCCGCCGTTCACCGAAATGGTGTAGATATCATACTCCCCGTTCCGCTCTGCGCAATAAGCAAGCGTGTCCCCATCCGGCGACCAGCCGTGCAAATAACTAGGGGCCATTGGCGTAATAAGGACAGGATGGCCACCCTTGAATGGAAACAAATAGATGCGGGACTGACCGTCCTCGTAGGTATGGTGGCTTACCGCAATTTGCAAGTTATCAGGTGACAGCACATGATCATTATTGCATTGGATCGCATAACCGGAGTCGATAGCGGTACTTATCCCGGTTGCAAGATCGTAAGTATATAGACGGCCCAGACTGTTATAGATGAGCTGCTTGCCGTCAAGGGTCCAATTCGGTGCTTCAATGAGATAGTCAAACTCGGCCAAAACGCGGCGTTCGCCGCTATGGACATCTACGGTTTCGAGCATACTGCTTACTTGTCTTCCTTCCATTTTTCGCGGTTCTTTTAATGTATTCACGGTTTGATTCTCCCTCCTAATCATCAGCAACTCTAATCTTGACGAGTCGCCAGCCTTACGGCTTGTCGTATGGTCAGCAAATCGCGCTCAACTTCCAAGTATTCATCGGCGCCGCCACGGAACTCAAGCGACCAACATCCCCGATATCCAGCTTGACACAGAAGCTGTACTTTGTGAAGCAGCTCGGTTCCCGTAAAATCCACAAAAGCTCGATCAAACTGGGCATGGATGGTGAAAGGGGCTACCATCTCATCACCGATTTCCTGGTCCGTGAGCCAGCGGTTAACATTGAGAACAATGCCAAACCCTGGCGCGGCAATTTCATTCGCAATCCGCACAAGGTTTCGAGGTGACTGGGCTGCCGGCTGATGCGTTTGCGGACCCACCCGAAAGCCATAATCATGGGCATATTGGGCGTATTCCCTGTATCGGTTCACGCAACACTCAATCTGCTCTTCCGTCATGTCTGCCGTCATCCCCCCCATATCGATCCGCAGCGATTGGACTCCCCACCGACGCGCAATAGCCAGATACAGGAGCGCTTTCTGATGGTTATGCTCGCGAACGTCAGGATCGTCATGCCAGACATCGGCAGCGTCCACGGCGAGGTTGGCGACGGTTACTCCTTCTTCATCTAACGTATCCTTGACTTTCTGAATATAGTCATCCTCCGTCGAAAGCATCATACCGTTCCAAATATCCGCCGAACGAAGTCGATAACGGTACTTCATGCTCTCCAAATAGCCGAACAGACTCATTCTCCCCGAATTATACAGCGCATGGAAAGACCAGGATCCAACTGAAAAGTCAGGCATTTGATTTCCCCCTTGAAATGTGAATAGCCATTCCTTGTAGATAGGGCCAAATAAGGATCAAATAGGCATCGGCTCCCCTTTATAGTTAATAAAGAAGCTTTCAGGATCTACGTCTGTCTTCATCTCCAGAATATCGACGATATGATTGGCGTTTTCGGCAGGGTCCCCTGGCGCCTTCTCTCCCCCCATGTCTGTTCGGATCCAACCCGGGTGGATGGCGTAAACACGGATTCCTCTCCCTTTCACATACTGTTTCAACTGCTTGGAGAACATGTTGATCGCGGTTTTGGATATCGCATAAGGATAGTCTCCTCCGTACGCGTTGGTTATACTGCCTGCTTCCGATGAAATGTTAAGGACGACCCGTGTGCCCCCATCAGGCATGAGCGGAAGCAAGTGCTTGATAACCATCATTGGACCGAACAAATTAATCTCGAAGGACCGGACGACGTCTTCCATCGGTAATTGTTCCAGTGCAACGCCTCTGCCGAGCAAAATGCCGGCGTTATTAATGATCGCATCGACCGGCCGCCGCTCTTCCTTCAGCTTCTCCGCTAAGCGGGCTATCGTGTCTTCACGGCCTACATCAAGCTCGACGGCTTCGATTTGACCGGGGTAACGGTCGATCAGCTCTACTAATTTCCCCTCGAGTTCCAGTGAGCGAATTCCGGCTATTACCTTGTGACCTCTCTGTACGGCAGCAAGAGTCAGCTCGCAGCCGAGACCGCGATTCGACCCGGTAATCACAATATTCATTTACATCTCCTCCTTAAAAGGCAACATGGTGATCAGCTAAATAAACGATCGTTAGCATACTCAGTGTTCCACTGATCGGTAGAAGCCCACATATCGGGAAACCCCGGCATCAAATGGTCCTTGATGACTTCATCGTTAATATCGTCGAAGCCAAGCCCAGGCTTATCCGACACACGGATAAATCCGTTCTGAATTACATTTCCGCCATAACCTGTTATGATATCGTTCCACCATGGAACATCAGGTGCATTGAACTCGGTGGCGATAAAATTCTCCGTGGCTACACCCATGTGTGCTGTAGCCAGTGCCGCCACAGGCGTCTCACACATATGCATGGCCATGGCTACATGATATCGTTGAGCCAAATCACCTATTTTCTTCGTTTCGTAAATGCCCGAAGAACAAATGTCAGGATGGATAATAGGCACGGCCCTGTTCATAATCAAATCCTCGAAGCTTTCCAATGTCGATAAATCCTCACCGGTAGCCAGTGGCGTCGAGGTTAACTGGCTAAGCCGCTTATATTCCTCCGTGTAGGTGCAAGGCAGCATATCTTCTGCCCATAGTAGATTATATTTCTCAAGCCGGCGCAACAGCCGTACGGCGTCTTCGAAATTTAAATAGCCCAGGTGATCTATCGCTAATGGCATTTTATATCCAAGGATTTCACGCATATGCGCAACCTCCTCTTCATACCGGTCCAAACCGCGTTCCGTCATTCGGAACATGGTATACGGAGACTGCGTATTGACCGTGTCATAAGCCCGGTTACGCTGTTGAAACTCCGGTCCATAGGGCGTATGCCTGCGGTTTTTAATAAAATCGAAATTATATCGTGAAGCCTTCAGATAATTCTCCACCTCGCTGCCAGGGGCGGATATTAACTCTTCGTGCGGATAAAGATCTTGCAGACTCTCTACGCCGAGCACCGCCTTGACCATGGTGAAGCCTTGTTCGTCAGCGAACTTCTTCAAGCGCTTGCCCATCGAATAGCCGTCACCTGGCAGCCCTGGCGTATTCACCCCTAGATCGCAATAAACACGAACTTCATCTCGGAATTTCCCGCCGAGCATCTGGTAAACGGGCACACCGTAAGCTTTACCGGCGAGATCCCATAAGGCGATTTCGATGCCGGCTACGCCTCCGGCTTGTCTCCCGGTGCCCATGAACTGTTTGAGCCTGCGAAACAATTTATCTACATTGCACGGATTCTCACCTAGCAATCGGCCTTTCAGCATGGCCGCATACGTGCGGCTGCCAAAATCCCTCAGTTCCCCTATGCCCGTTATGCCTTGGTTTGTGTAAATTTTTACGAGTGTGCAATGCATCGGTGCTCCTGCCAAATCTACAAAACGCATGTCTGTAATTCTAAGTTCGGACGGCCTTGAATAAGTATTGACGCGGTCTAAAGTTGACTCATATGGATCCGTCATACAGTCACTCCCTCAATGAAATGGACAGGCCAGCACCTTCAGCTGTTCGGCGGCTAATGGATTACCATTCCAACGTGCTTAGGTACTGAAGGTGCTCCTTCATGTACGCATCGGCCTTGAAAGCAAACCCAAACGTGTTCTTGATTTGCGTAACGTCTATGGGTATGCCCTGAGGTTCAGGCCGTCCCTTGTCAACAAGTTGGATTTGACTTTGGGACCCGAGAAGGTCTACAGCCATTTGCGCGATTTGGGCCCATGTACGGTATTCCGTGCTTACGGCGGTATAATAGCCCCGATCCAGCTCATCGGCATGGAGCAACGCGGCATATACTTTGGCAAGGTCACCCGCCCAGATGAATTGTGTACCGTCATTCTTAATGAAGGACATGGACTCGTTTCGGAGGGCGCTTCTGACCATATTTACGATTTTGCGATCTGGATAGAGGGGCCCGTCCTCTACGCAGGGGTTGCCAAACGTATAACCCGGCCGTATAACATTTGCCTGAATGTTATTTTGCGTGGCGATAGCCATGAGATAAGCTTCCGTCGCGGCCTTGGTGGCACCATAATAACTACTTGGCCTTATATAACCCCTATCATCGTTAGGCGCCGAGCCGAAGCTGGCGATGGAAGAGGTATAAATCATCTTCTTAATTCCCGCTTCCGCCGCCATCTGGAACAGGCGAACCGAAGGCAATGTTTCATGGATTAACATTTCATCGGCGATCCTGCCCTGTTCCGGCCACGCCAGCGCGATATGGATGCACGCATCTTGCCCCGCAAGTCCTGCAGCGATTGCATGGACGTCATCCATGGCTCCTGCCACAAAGCGGATCTGACCATGGTCCAAGAAGCCCGATATTTTGTTCACATTCCTGGCTAAGAGGGTAATCTCATGTCCATACGTTAGCAGTTCCTTAACCACATAGGAGCCAATAAAACCGGTACCTCCGGTTACGAATATCTTCATGCTTCCACCTCTCCCTGCCTCATTCTTTTACGCTGCCCATCACAAGTCCTGTTGTGAAATACTTTTGCAGGTACGGATAAATACACAGAATAGGTATCATCGCTAAGAACATTTGAGCAGCGCCTGTGGTCCGGGCACTCACCATAGATAAATATTTAGATAAATTGCCGCTAAGATCGGTGTTGTTACGGATAAACTCCTCCGGGTTCACAACTACCGTTTGCAAGTATGTCTGTAAAGGGTAATTTTCTATTTGGTTCATATAAATCATGCCGTCAAACCAGCTGTTCCAATGGTCTACGAACGAGAAAAGGGTGACGGTAGCGATCGTAGGCGCTGAGACTGGCAGCACGACTCTTATCAGCGTCTGGATATGACTGGCGCCGTCGATATAGGACGCCTCCAGCAATTCCTTCGGCAGACTTCTCATATAGTTCATCACGACTAACATACTGAATACGGGAAGCGCGCCCGGCAAGACTAACGCCCAGATGGAATTCATCAACCCGGTGCTCTTGACCACCATATAGGTTGGTATTAAACCGGCGTTGAAAAGTATGGTGATTACAAAGAACCATGAGAATAGATTCCGTGCCCTGAAATCCGTTGTCGTTCTGGACAGCGGATATGCCGTCAATACGATTAATAGCAGATTGATCGGCACGCCAATCGCCGTCCGTTTAAGAGAAACGACAAGAGACATGAAGAACTTCGAGTTGTTCGTAATAAACTCATACGAGATCGTTGTAAAGCCGACAGGATAAAAGGTAACCTCTCCTGCAGCGACGGCTGTTTTGTCGGAGAAAGACACCGCCAACAGGTTGATAAATGGCGCTATACATACGAATGCAACCATAAGCAGAAAAACCGTATTGCTCACCAGGAAAATTTTACGAGATAATGAGACCTTAATCTTCATTGTCTGTCCTCCGTTAGAACACTCGATATCCGGTTAATTTGTCAGCCAAATAGTATGACACCACGATAAATATGAGCGATACCCCCGATTTAAACAAGCCTGCAGCAGTGGAAAGTGAATATTGTGCCTGTTCAATCCCAAGCCGGAACACAAAGGTATCCAAAATATCACCGGTCGAGTAGACGACAGGACTATACAAATTATAGATTTGATCGAAGCCGCCATTCAGGATATTGGCGAGCCCCAACACGCTCATCAGAACAACCATTGATGAAATGCCCGGCAGAGTGATGTGCCATGTTTGCCGCCAACGATTGGCTCCATCGATAACTGCCGCTTCATAAAGCGCAGGATCTATACTCGTAAGGGCTGCCAAGTAAATCACCGATCCGAATCCGAAGGTCTTCCAGATATCGCTAACGACCATCGTGGCCGGAAACACGCTCGGATTGCCGAGGAAAAAGACGGGCTCCATCCCCAATTTGGTTAGGAGTATGTTGACAATCCCCTCTCTCGGGGACAGAAGATTAATAAGGATGCCGGATAAGATGACCCACGATAGGAAATGCGGTAAATAGACCATCGTCTGGAAAATGCGCTTAGTCAAAATACCTCTAAGTTCGTTGAGCAATAGAGCGAACACGACCGGAACAATGATGCCTGCAACCATTTTGCACAAAGCAATAACGACCGTATTACGAATAACCGGCCATATATTGGGCATGGAGAACAACGTAACGAAGTTTTGAAAACCTACCCATCTCTGGTCTCCGAACAAACCTCTGGCCGGAATAAATTTCTGAAATGCGATCACAACGCCGGCCATAGAACCGTAGCTGTAGATAGCGACCAGGGCAACCGCGGGGAGCAGCATCAAATACAAGGGAAGCTCTCTGACCAACCTATCTTTCCGTTTCAGACTGCCAAGCATAAGGACACCGCCTCCTGTCAATGAATCGGCTAAATAACTACGGCGGGAATCCCCCGCCGCAGCCCTTGGATGTGCACGAAACTATTTGGCCGGATACATCTTGTCTAGCTCGTCGAGCGTTTTCTGACCGCCCGCCTTCAGCCACTGCTGGACGAAGGTGTCGAAAGAATCGACTGGCTTCGTGCCGGTAATGATATCGGTAAAGGACGTGATCGTAAGCGTATCGAGCGAGGCAACGTTCGTCAGCCAGACTTCCGGTCTCTCGATACCCAGGATACTCTGAACAATCGCCTTCTCAGGCATGTATTTGTTCAATACAATCGGCAGAGATCCGGATTTGGACATCTGGCCCCAAGTACCGAAGGCATTGTCGTCTTTGGCAAGTGAGCCGTCCTCGAAGCCTTTAATATAATCGTATAATGGCTTTGCAGCGGGTGCGAGACCGTCAGACGAGCCTTTGTCAAACGCTTTCAATAAATCGGCTGCGTAAACTTCGCCCGGTTGATCGATATAGATAGGAGATAGCCTATACTGCTCATTCGACCAGTAGTTCAGATAGTCTTCCTTCGTTGAGTAATTGACGGTCTGATCGTACAGATTGAGAATCTTGATGGCGGCTTCCGGATTTTTGTAGTCCGCACTGACCATCGTCATCTGACCGACAGCGTTGCTTTCGATACCAACCTTGTAGTCGATACCGGCCTTTGTGGGAATCGCGTAAGGATGTACGATCACACCGCTCTTTTTGTAAACATTATTATAAGGGTACCAGGTACCCCAGTTGCTGCCGTAAGCCATGCCGATCTTACCGCTCGTAATATCTTCAACCAGCGCGGATTCATTCTTGGCGGTAAACTCCTTGTTAATCAGGCCTTTCTTATACATATCCGCCAACAAAGAGAGCGCTTGCTTCATGTTCGGTTGGATCCAAGCAAACGTCATTTTGCCATTCTCGTCGCGGTAGAACATACTCTCGTCACGTCCGGGAACGCCAAATGCAGAGACTAGCCCCAGAATGCTGCCGTGATTTTGTCGGATAAGATCCTTGTTGAGAGCAAGTCCGTAAGTGTCCCCATTGATGCCGTTCCCATCCGGGTCACCGGTAGCGAACTTCTCGGCAAGAGCGACCATTTCTTCAATGGTCTTCGGAGGCTGCGAATTCGTGTTCTTCAGCCAGTCTTCCCGAATCCAGAGAAATGGCGCTTCGTGGAAGTTGTCGTTCATACGCGGTATGGCGTAGAGCTTGCCGTCAATCGTGGCGCCCTTGAATGAATCGGCGAATCTCTTCTGATATTCCTTCAGTGAATCAGAGGCATATTTGTTGAAGACATCGGTGAGATCGGCAAGCTGTCCGTTCTGTGCCAGCTGCAAGAAAACGTTAGCGTCCTGCGTTTTGAATATATCCGGCAGTTCGCCGGAAGCGATGACGGCATTCAGCTTGTTTTTGTATGCGTCCGTACTGCTGTCCGCAGAGAAGGCAACCTTGAGATCGATGTTGAGCTTGTCTTTAATCAATCGGCTCCAGCGGTTATCCTCCCAAGTCTCCTTGTCTAAAAGCTTGGAGGCGGCCGCGGTTTGGACGGCCCATGACATCGTTATCGGCTTTTCATACTTTCCGGAAGGGTCTGTGTTATTAGGGGTTCCGCTAGCGGCGGCTGTTTGACCTGCATCGGACGCTGTGGGAGCGCTTTCGCATGCTGCAATACCTAGAACCATAAGCAAGGCCAAAGCGGGGGGCAGAACTCGTTTGGTGATCCTCTTTTTCACTTGCAATTCCTCCCTTATCTTTTAAATGCTATTGTGACACAGCCTTTTATCGCTGCTTAACACCAAGGGTTTGTTGAAGCGGTGGACACCTAACCGAATGATTCATGCGCTATTCATACAATCGATCTTGGCATGTACATGTGTGAACGCGCGTTTATGATACGACAAAAAAATTTAGATCCTTCTGCACGAGTCTCTGACAACCAGGCTGCACTCAATGGTGATTTCTTTAATATCCGACGTTTCCCGTTCTATTTTGGCGATCACGTCTGCCGTCAAATGCTTCAGCATATCACCGAAATCGACGCGAATTGTTGTAAGGGCGGGATGATGTTTGGCGCTTAACACGTGATCGTCGAAACCGAGAATAGATATATCCTTGGGTACCTCTAGCCCATTCTCTTTAAGCGCACGGATTGCGCCAAAAGCGACGGAATCATTGGCGGCGATAATGGCAGTCGGCAGGCTGTTCGGTTTACGCAAAAGCGTATGAATGGCTTCATAGCCGCTTCTTTCATGGAAATCGCCCGACAGTACCCAGTCCGGGTTAATCTGCAGATTGCACATGCTCATCGCTTTCTGGAAGCCTTCGTATTTCGTTGGACCGGATAAGCGCTTCATATCCCCATTGATAATACCAATTTGGGTATGGCCAAGTCCGTGCAAATACGCGACAGCCTGCTTCATACCTGAATCATTGTTAAAATTGGCGACAATCCGATTGGGTTGCGGGTTATCCATATGCTTCTGGTCAAAGACGCCGACAATGTATCCTTCCGCGACCAATTCCTCGATGAGCGGTTCTTTGATCGCTGTTCCGATGAAGATGCCTCCATCGATCCTGTTTTGAATGAAAATTTCTTTGACACTTTTCTTCGTATCTGCATTCTCGATATCACGAATAATATGTGCCAGTGTATAATAGCCCTTCTCCGAAGCATTCTCGATCACGCTGACAAGCAGCATGTTCGTTAGGACATCGCCGGAAACATTGCCGGGTTCGTTAAGAAACAGTCCTATCGTGCGGACACGTTTACCCGCCAGCACTTGGGCAGATACGGAAGGAACATAATTATAATCCTGGATCACTTTCATGACGCGGTCCCGTGTTTCGGCCGGTACATTCGAATAATTGTTGATTACCCTGCTAACTGTACTTCTGGACACCCCGGCAATTCGGGCTATCTCCTCACTCTTGATCTTAGAGTTTCTCATGGATGATTGACCTCTTTCGTAAACGCGCGTTTATGATGTTATCATACATAGTCTATTAAAGTACTGTCAATCCTTTATTTCCCAAAACAAATGAATAATTTTCTATCGGTTTTAATAATCTTATTGAATGAACGCGCGTTTATGATATAATTGCAGCACAAACGAATACTTTCCATATATAACCAACGGGACAAAGGATGGGATTTCACATGCGCCTTGGCGGTCAGGTCTTTCTTGAGCAAAAAAATCCGGATACTTGGGCGAACGCGCTCAAAGAAGCGGGATTTCGGGCAACCACATGCCCCATCAGCGGAAATGAAGATATCGCCCAGCTTGACGATTACCTGCTTGCGGCTAAACAGTATGATATTTTGATCTCTGAAGTCGGTGCTTGGAGCAATCCTATCAGTCGTGATGAAGAGACAAGACGCAAAGCTGTATCCTACTGTATCCAGAGACTGGAGCTTGCCGAGCGGATTGGCGCCCAATGCTGCGTCAATATCGCCGGATCGCGAGGCGCCCAATGGGATGGACCCGATCCGGATAACTTTAGCGACGAAACGTTTGAATTGATTGTGGAGACGACGCGGGAAATCATCGATGCCGTGAACCCGGAGCGCACCGTATTTGCCTTAGAAATGATGCCGTGGGTATTCCCGGATTCTGCGGACTCCTACCTTTCGTTGATCAAAGCTATTGACCGCAAAGGCTTCGGCGTTCACTTCGACCCTGTGAATATCGTCAGCAGTCCGCGAATTTATTACCGGAATGGCGACATGATTCGCGATTTTTTCAAAAAGCTGGGTCCCTTTATCCGAAATTGCCATGCGAAAGATATTCTTCTTAGAAGCCATTTGACCGTTCATCTGGATGAGGTTATTCCAGGTCAAGGTAACCTCGATTATCGTGCTTTCCTCACGGAATTACATAAGCTGCATCCGGATACGACACTGATCATCGAGCATTTATCGACTAACGAACAATATCGGCAAGCTTCCGATTACATCCGTAAGATCGCCGCTGAACTTAATATTCCCTTGTGATAGATGGACGTTAACCTACCCTTATTAGGAGGTCTCCTATGTACAAAAGTGACGGTACGTTTACCCCAATCTTCGATGGAGAAACGCTCGCAGGCTGGCACTCCGTCCCTCGACTGCCCGTTCCCCGTACCCCAGGTGGGCCTAACCCGGATATGACAACCGAAACCTACCGGCAAGCCGCACGGACATCTGGATTATGGACGATTGAGGACGGTGCCATTATAGGGCGGCAGGATCCACCCGGATGCGGATACGGCGGTTATCTCCTCAGCGATGAGGTATACGGCGACTTCGAGCTGCTCTTGGAAGCCCGTCCCGACTGGCCGGCGGATACCGGTATTCTATTACGCGCTTCTGCACTTGGTTCGCAGGGATTCCAAATCCTGTTGGATCACCGGCGTTCGGGAAATATAGGCGGTATTTACGGCAATGGCATCGGCGGCTTCCATGGCATCAATTTCACCCTAGATGTCCAGTATGATGAGCAAGGTATACCTATTGGACTAAAGCTGGAGGATGCTGCGACGTCCATCGAGCCCCTGACGCCTGACAAGCCCGCCCTCCTTCCATATGCTGCAACCGGCGAGCAGTTCCTGTCTATTTGGAAGTGGAACCATTGGAATGAATTCAAGATTCGAGTTGAAGGGGCATCACCGCGGATCACCGTCCATATCAACGGTACGAAAGTTTCTGAAATAGATACGGCAACGTTAAATCACCCCTTGTACGATGCTTCAGCCGTTCGAGAGCTGCTAGGCCCCAAAGGGCACATTGCCTTCGAAATCCATGATAACGATCCCGGAATGGGCGAAGCGCGCTGGGGGCCGAATGCGGCTTGCCGATGGCGCAATATAAGGATTCGTGAACTTTGACAAACTAAAAGGCTGCCTTTCAAGGGCAGCCTTTACATATTTTAAAAAGTGACGGGAACCTCGACCAAATCTTGAATGCTGCCATCGCGGGCGCTGCGAGTGTACACCATCAATGTACCGTTATTTGTAGTGGGAGATTGATCAAACTGGAGCGGTACGTCGAATACGCCAAAGGCCGGAGCGCCTTCTGCCGTCGTTGCCGTCCGTTCTGCCGTTATGTAGCGCCCCGTCGCATCGCGAATTTGGTAATTTATCGTCGCTTCGAACGCTCTGGCGCTGCCCATCAAATGCTGTCCGGGAGCAATCCTTGTTCCGGGCAAAGGCTCAGACACGACAATATTCGTCGAGGACGGAAGCGGGATGACCAAACGAAAACCGGGATAAATGACATCCGGTGATAACCCCTGGCGATTGCGGTTGGCTCGGATCAATTCGCTCATCGGCGTCCCGAAACGGCGGGAGATTTCGTACAGAGAGTCCCCCTGCTCTACTTCATAGACGAAGGCGGCAATATATAGCAGCTGTGCAACCCGGAGAATATCCGGATGCTGGATTTGGTTAAGCGCGGCTAACATATCGACGCTTACAGAGAACCGTTCGGCGATCCTGAATAGGGTATCTCCCTGCTGAACCTGATATAGAGCAGAGCTTTGCTCCGCCATACCCGGCAATCTCACGACTAGTACTTGACCGGGAAAGATTCGGTTAGGGTCTGCTACAGACGGATATAACGCATTAATCTGAATCAGCGACTGTATGTTGGTGCCCAGTTGTTCGGCAATCGTATACAACGTATCACCCGGACGAACCGTATACAGCAAGTGGGTCCCTGATGAAATCGGCATAGAAAAGCAACTCCTCTTCAAGTAGGTTAATACCCATCATATGCCGCATCCATACTTCCATGTATATATGCCTTTACGTGGTTCGTGCAATATCGGATATACTTATTGTCATTATACAATTTGCTTAACATAACCCCTCCTTCGATTAGAGCGATGATCACACCGCACGCCTCATCCGCATCCAAGTCGCTGCGGAACTGCTCCCGCTTCATGCCTTCCTGGATGATCGTCCCCAGACCCGACATGAGTTCACTCATAGCAAGCTGAGCCCTTTGTTTAAGCATCGGGTGACCGTCGTCATTCTCAATTGCGGTATTCATAATGGGACAGCCGCCCTCACAAACATTCTCTTCAACTAGCTGAATATAAACTTCGCAGATCGCGAGTATTTTCTCTGTTGGCTCAGACTGCTCAGTCACGGCCTTGGTTAACAGGTCTTTTAATTGTGTGAACAGATAATCAAATGCAGCCAGCGCAATCTCGTCTTTATTTTCGAAATGATTATAGATACCTCCCTTACGAACATTGCTGCGCTCGATAATCTCCGACAGAGACGTACCTGTATACCCCTTCGTATTAAATAAACCAGCGGACTGGCGAATAATATGTTTCTTCGTGTCTTGCCCTTTGCCCATGTGTCTCCCTCATTTCAAAAAGTACCGATTGGTCTTAAAATAACATATTCACCTGTCGCGTTCAACCGGTATGTGAGGCGTGAGAAAATAAAGGCTTGATTCGTATACAAAACTATGCTAATTTAAAAAACAGACCGGTCGGTATTAAAATGTAAGGAGGATCCCGATGACTATCTCCATTCAACACATTCGTAACGCTACATCGGTTTTGACCATGAACGGCCTTAACATACTGATTGACCCTATGTTAAGTGATCCCGGTGAGCTCCCGCCGGTACCTTTCACTCGTACACTTCGCAGAAATCCGTTAACCCCTCTGCCTGTTCCGCTGCATTTTTTCGATGATATGGACGCTATTCTACTGACGCACCGGCATTTTGACCACTTGGATAAGAAGGCTCTCTCCGTTCTGAATAAGAGAATACCTGTCTTTTGTCAACCCGAGGATGAAGCCTTTTTAGCGAAGGCCGGTTTCCTTCATGTATCTGCGATTCACGATTCTTATGCATGGTCCGGCATACAGATGAAGCGGGTAAAAGGTCAGCACGCGCCAGGCGTTACGGCCAAACTGCTCGGCCCCGTATCCGGATTTCTATTAAGCACACCGGCGGATGGTACCATTTACATCGTCGGCGACTGCATCTACACGTCAGCTATTGAAGCGGTGTTCCGAGACGTTCAACCGGATATCGCGGTTTTGAATACGCCACGCGCGCAGATGCTTTTAGGAACCATCATCACAATGACAGCCGAAGATATGGTTCGTATTGCCCGCATATCTCCGTCCACGAGATTGGTTGCCGTACATATGGATGCAATCAGCCACTGTACCTTCAAACGCCATCATCTTCAATCCTTTCTGAAGGTGCGCGGCCTCGAACATGCTGCTTTCGTTCCTTATGATGGAGAGGTTATCTCTTTCTGAGCATGTTAACAAAGTAAGGCTAGGGGGCTCTTCCCCCTAGCCTTACTAAAGCCATGATCAGAGAAATCTCATGACGTCAAATCCACTTTATAAATACAAGGAATTCCCTCCATGTCGGATGTAAATATAATGAACGAACCGTCTGGAGCAAAGGCTGGATGCGGATGGGCATCCTGAGTATTCCCATATGACCTCCAGCTCGTTCCATGGGAGCATAGCCGTTCTTCTTGCCGCTTGGCTACATCCACTAAATAGATGAAATGCTGCTCCGGCAGTTGTCCATCCCCTACGATTTGCGTATGATTGGCATTTGAAATAAAGTGACAATATTTGGAGCAGTTCATCCAAACTTCTTCCTCCAACGTCTCGGGATCCATAAACCGAATACTTTCGTGATAGAGATCATCCTTATGCCGGTAGACATAAGCAAATCTGGATCCATCAGCCAGCCAATATTCATGCGTGATGAGCTCATCGTGCGTCTGCTCCTTCGCGCAGCGGAGCCGGGTCCCGTCCTTCTGGACCAGCCAGAGCCTGGCGTCGATCTTATGCCCTGGACCTTCATGACAGAACAAAATCGTTGCAGGATCGTGCGGACGAATTTGCGGATGCCCCAGCCAGCAGTTCAGCTCTTCATGAGCGATATGGCTTGTTCGCTGTTCGATATCCAGATAGATGATTCGGCAGTGGGGCTTAGCTGCCCATTGCAGGTCGAAGCTGGACCAATCCCCCGTAGGCCGGACGACATCCTTCTCATTCGTCTCCACCAAGACGATAAACTTATCGTCTGAGCTGAGACCGGGGTTCGCATTCGACTTCCACCCGGCAGGGGATGTATATAAGACCTCTTCCCTGAGCGTAGTCATCTCCAAGCGCATGATCCTTTGATCCCTGCAATAGATGAGGTAGCCATCGTCAGTCGTCAGACTGCAGCTGAAATCGTGAATGTCCGGCCCCTCGGTTAATTGTAAAGCGGATCCGTCGTGCAGATCCATTCGGTAAAGCTGTCGCAGTCCCTCACGCTCACTGGTGTAAATCAGGTAGCGGTTATCGTTGGTTATCATTTTATAATAGAAATAGGGATGATGATTCACTTGCTCCGGCGCTGTCAAACGAGTTATAGAACGACCCGTATAGGCATCGTCAAACTGATGAAACTCATTATGAATCGTAGATCCTTTGGCCATATGGGATCACTCCGTTTCTTATCATTTCAACATCAACGATCGGCTTACTTACCCCGAGCACGCAGCATCGACTGTTTCTCAGCAGGCTTCACGGGTAAGGTCAATTGAAGCGCCGAGCGGCCCGGAGCACGGAATTCCGCCTGCACCTCTACCATTTCATCTGCACCGCCTTCGTCTTCCGCAATCATTCTCACTTGTATGACGGAAGCTGCAGCGTCAAGCTCTCCAGGCTGTGTCTGGCCCAAACGCCACGCAAACATAAGCAGCGCTTGCTGCAGGCTAAGAAAGTCAAATCTCTTCTTATCTCCAGCGTAGATGACGTAGTCCAGGAACAGCTTATCCTGCTCCTGCCCGAGCTCCCAGCCCAGCTGTTCCCCGCTAACGGCAGCGAATAGCTTCTTCACATGCAGCGTCTGGTCTGCGATATGAACAACGACAGCTTCGGCATCCCTCAATAAAGTTTCCGCTCTTACGTCATTCAGACTTCCGCCAATTTCGAAGCGAACCCGGAGATCCGATGATTCGATGGTCCCGTCGATGGGATCGAGTCCAATATGCGTATTGCCGCCATTCGTGCAAAATCCGATCCCGAACAACACATCCTTGCCTTTTTGCACGCTCGTAAAAATGCCGGAAGAATAATCGTAGCCCTCATGAAGCAGGCGCAAATGAATATAGGTGGATGCCTCGCCATTACGCACATAAGCTAATAAATTGCGGCGTTGATTCCACATCACATCCTTGCTGAAAGTTCCCACACTAACTGAGCCATCCATATACGTGGTTGCTTGGTTAGCTGGATTTCCCATCTCGTCTTTGCTAATTATCTGTACATGCTCATCTGTTTCTGTGTGTCTGAACGCCGGTATGTATTTCAGAGGGCACCGAATTTCATTCCCATACCAATCCAGGTTGTACTTCAGCTGGTCATCTGGCATAAAGTGCAATGAACCTTGGCTGGCGATCTGAATGAAAGACAAAATTTCAGGTGTCATTAACGTAGAATAGGCACGGCTGTGCGGTCCAGACCACTGCTTGCTGGGGGTATGGAAGTGGTTGGCTACCAGCCCCCAAGCGACATCCAGCATCTCCGTGCTGAGCTGCTTCGCTTCAACGAGCTGGGTCGCCGTATAAATGCTGGACAATTCCTGAATCGCTACGATGGTATATGTCGGGCTATTGTACTCTTGAAACGTGCCAAGCTGCTTGGTATACTCACTGAAAAGTCGCAATCGGTTCAGTCCGTAATTCAAATATTTCTCTTCCCCATAAACCTCGCCCGTGAGCAAAGTGACGAAGGCGCCCATAATGGCAATGTTCGTATAGCCGGGACCGACATTACGCTTGATTATGGCGTCACACGAGCAGTAAAGCGCATGCCGAATGACCTCTCGCAGTTCCGCGCTCAATAGGTCGGAATGCCTTTGCTCGGCCAGCACCAGCCGCTTCCCGCAGAAATCGGCCCAGTTCCAGTCCGGAGGAGCCATCCTCTCGAGCGGCTCCTCATAGAACCAAGACCAGATCCCGAAGGTCGCGCTCTCGGGGTCTTGATCCTGCAAGCTGATCACTTGCTCAAGTATTCCGTGCGCTCTTTCCACATGAGGAGGCTGTCGGCTGTCTAACAGCCCCAATGCATAAACACAAGCCGCTAAAGTAGGATGCGTAAAAGCTACATGTTTCAATGTGCTGTGGTAACCCGGGGTATGGAAAGGCTTGCGAACCATTCTCAGCTCTGGCGTATATTCCGCATGCCATCTGTTAAGTTGTTCGAGCAGCATCTTGTTCGGGTCAATGGTCATAGTCGAAGACACTCCTTCATTCGTATGAAATAGCCCCCCGACCCCTGTTCGAATCGGGAGGCTGCCTAGCCGTCTATGAAGCTTATTTGCCCTTCACATTGTTCTGGTACCATTCTTGCGCTAATTTATCGACGTTATCGCCGCCAAGACGTTTCCATTCCTTGCGAAGCTGCTCCATTCCCCATTGCGGCGAATATTGGGCACCGCCTGTTATGACTTTGGTTTCAATATCATCAGCCAACGGGCCAAATGACGTAGAAGTTTCACTTAACTCTGGGAATGTCGGGTTAAACGGAATATCGCGTCTGTATTTATTCTTCATGGCCACCTTGAGCGATTCCCCCTGCACCTTGGCATATTCCTGAGAAATCGCATCCGTCGCTGCCATCACGGCAAAATCCTCCGGCTTTGGACTCCATTGATCCAGCACGGCATACTCAGAAGCATAGATCGTTTCCTTCTTATTCTTCTCGGCATCGATGGCTTGTGGAACACCATTAACCAGCTTGTAATGAACGCCTTCCGTGCCGAACTTGACATCGAACCAATTTTTGTCAATCCACCAGTCCAACAGTTTGATAGCAGCCTCCGGGTTCTTCATGTTTTTATTGAACACAATCAAACGGTTCGCCGGCGGTTCTTGATACAAGCCAAACTTGCCATACTTGGTTGAGACCGGCTCCAGAGGGACTAGCTTCGAGGCAGGAACATTTTGCTTCAATTCACGGTATTCAGGACCAATATTCCAGCTGGCGAAATAGATGCCCGCTTTTCCTGTCACGAACAATTGTCTTTCCTTCTGGAAGTTTTTGTCCGTAATGTATTCCTTGTCAATCAGGCCTTCATCGAAGAACAGTTTGAGCTGAGCAAGCACATCCGTATACCGGTCCGTCAAGCCGCCATACACGATTTTATTATTGTCAAGATACCAATTCCCTTTGTTAGAGGCATACATCGCTTGAATAATGCCTGCGTAGTTATAATTGAAAGCAGCTCCCAAGGTATCATTCTTACCGTTGCCATCCGGATCCTTATCCCTAAAAGCCCGCATGACATCGACCATCTCATCCATCGTCGTCGGTGCCTTCAAACCCAGCTTATCCAGCCAATCTTGGCGGATCCACATGCCGTGATTCGCAATTGAATCGATGCCCCGCGCGCTTGTAGCCATATAGGTTTTACCGTCGAACATCGTGTACGGCTTCAACTCTGGATGCGCTTTCAGATAAGCTTTGTATGAGGTGCTGTATTTCTCTATGTATTCATCGATCGGCTGAATAGCTCCCTGCTCCTTCAAGGTCGCCATATAATCCCGTCCGAATTCCCACATCATATCCGGTGCTTCGCCGGCAGCGATGAGTGTATTCAACTTCTTCGTGGATTCGGTCCGCAGGATGGGAACCCACTTGACTTGAATGCCCGATTTCTCATTAATGTATTTCGTAGTCCGGTTGCTCTCATAAGTCCCTTCGTCACTAGCCACTTGACCGCGGTCAAGGATGGAGACACTGACCTCCAGCTTCTTGTTCTCTCCGGAAACCTTGCCTGGTTGATCTGAACTGCTTGGCGAGGTACAAGCTGCTATTGCGAATAAAGAAGCGACTAGCGTTAATGCTACGTGCTTTTGTTTAATCATCGAAACTTCGCCTCCAGCAAGAAGAATGGACTTTCTGATTAGCCTTTAATCGAACCAATTAAGACACCTTTCACAAAATATTTCTGCAAGAACGGATATACACATAGAATCGGCAGCACCGAGATAATGATCGCAGCGGCCCTCAATCCCTCCGGCGTTACCATGGTTTGCATGGAGGCCCCTTCGCTCCCGCTGGTTGCATTCGTATTAAGCAGATTCTGGCTTGTGGTATCGATCATCTGCAGCAGCTTGACCATCAGAGACAGCTTACCCGAATTCGTAATATACATGAGAACGTTCATATACGAGTTCCACCAGGTTACCGAATAAAATAGGGTTAGCGCCGCAATAATCGGCATCGAGAGCGGGAGAATAATTTTCCAAATAATAAACAGATCATTAGCTCCGTCGATCGCCGCGGATTCCTCCAGTTCCGAAGGCAGGCCTTCGAAGAACGATTTCATAACGAAGAAGTTGTAGGTGCTGAGCAGACCGGGCAGCCATAGAGCCCAGTAGGTGTTCATGATGCCTAATGATTTGATGAGGATATAGTTAGGGATGAGCCCACCGCCGAATAACATGGTGAAAGTGATGATCATCAGAAGTATGTTCCTGCCCTTGAGCCGCTTCCGGCTTAACGGATAGGCCGCCATGATTGTCGCTACAAGGTTGATGGAAGTGCCAACTACCGTAATGATGAGGGTATTCTTCATTGCTTTAAACAGCTGGCCGTCCTCAATCAAATTCGTAAAAGAGGTGAACGTGATCTCCTTCGGCCATAAGAAGACTTCACCTGACATAATGGCACGAGAACTGCTTATAGAGGTAGCTAGCACATGGATGAAAGGGAACAAAGTGATCATGGCAAGTGCCGCCAGCAGCACATAGACTACGCCATAAACCAGCTTACCTGCCGAGCTCCGACTGTTTGACACCGCATTCCCCTCCTCACCATAGCCCGTTCTCGCCCAAGGCTTTAATTAATCGATTCACACTCACGACCAGGATCAAGCCAATGACGGATTGAAACAAACCGAGCGCTGTCGTATAACTGTACTGCGAACCTTCCAGACCGACATGATAGACATAGGTGCTGATTACGTTCGCAACCTCGGAGACCGCTTTATTTTGCAAGACGAATATATGTTCGAATCCGACATCCATCATCTGACCTACGCGCAGGATCAGCAGAATAGCAATCGTGGAGCGGATCCCCGGCAGCGTAACGTGCCAGATGCGCCGCAGCTTGCTCGCGCCGTCAATCTTAGCTGCTTCATACAGCTGAGGATCAATTCCTGCCATGGCGGCCAGATATAGAATCGTTCCCCAACCGGCATTCTGCCAGATCCCCGACAGGATGAACGCAATCGGCCACCAGAAGGTGCTTGCCATGAAATAAATCGGCTCAATGCCAAACAGCTTCATTAAAGCAATGTTGACAATTCCCGTGGATGGAGACAAAAGTGCGATAACAATCCCTCCAAGCACCACCCAGGAGATGAAATGCGGAACGTAGAGCAGATTCTGAATCGTTCGCTTATACCATTCCAAGCGTACTTCATTTAAAATAATGGCCAGCACAATGGGTACTGGGAAAGCGAACACGATACTGTACACATTCAGTAGAAGCGTGTTCTTCAATACATTGAAGAAATCCGGACTCGTGAACAGTCTGTTGAAATGCTTCAGTCCAACCCATTGACTCCCCCATATGCCGTCGGCGAAACGGTAATTCTTGAAGGCAATGATCTCTCCAAACATCGGTGTGTACTTAAAGATGAAATAGTAAGCAAAGATAGGCAGCAGCAGCAGGTACAAATATTTATCCCGTTTTACATATTTCCAGGCAAGTTTCAGCTTGGATGTTTGTTCCTTCTTTCCGGCATTCGCTTGTGTGCTGGTGGCACCGACGGTTTGTGATTTCATGTTTCTACCTCCTCTCTGGTCAATAACTTGCCCTTTCATGGTAGCGCTTTCGGTTTGCATAGGGAAATATTCACTTTTTATAGAACGCACCTTTTTTAACCGGTTTCGTATTCGCCATTTTTATCCTCTTCGCCTTTTTTAAGATTTTCCCTGAATTCGCCTGGCGTTTGGCCTGTATATTTCTTGAAAATGCGAATGAAACTCTGGACGTTGTTGTAGCCTACGCTCTCCGCGATGAGGTTGATTTTCTGTTTCGAATGCAGCAGCAGCTCCTTGGATTTCTCCATGCGGATCTGAATCAGACAATCCATGAAATTCGTTTCTGTCGTTTCCTTGAAGAGCTTGCTCAAATAAGGAACGCTTAACTCAAATTGCGCAGCCAAGAGGTTGAGTGAGAGGTCGCTATCCATATAATGCTCTTCTACGTACGCCAGTACCTGTTGAATGGTATCGTGATGCCCTTTGGCGAGCCGTTTCTCTTCGGTGCGCACAATGAGCTGATGCAGGAAGTCGGACATATAGCTCTTCAGTTCCGCCACTTTGACGCAGCACTCAATCCGGTCATATATATTTTCCTTAGGATCCAGGAATTCTTTGATCTCAAGCCCCTTATCCGAAATGACCTTGATGGACTTCATGATCATCTGAATGCACATCTGCTTAATCAACTCCGGCGGAACATTATTAGTCACGACTTCGCCGAAAACTTTATCCAGCTGCGAACGAAGCTTTATTTTATCCGTATCCCGAATCAGGTTGACCACAGAATCAATTAGCGAGGTAATCCGGTAAAACTTCTCATTATAATTACTGCCTGCGATATCGTCGATGGAGACAATTGTGTTATCGCCCATGATCAGCTTGTATCTGAGTGCGTTCAACGCTTCTTCATAGGAGGACTGGATGCCTTCCAGATGCGAATGCAAGCTGCCTACACCGATAGTAACGGTTTGTTTGAAATGAAGGGCTACATAATTCTTCACCAAATCAGCAACTTGCAGAGCTTGAATGAGATTGCCTTGCGAATCCTCCGTTTCAAAGCTCATAATGACAGTAACGCGCCCGTCGGTTAACTCCACGGATGTGCCCTTACAGACCCCGGCGATGAATTCATCCGCTACATTGCTTATGGCATAGGTAAACAAATAGATATCTCGCGGCGTGTGGGTCTCTTGGACGGGATCCAACTCAATCACCATCACGATGAATTGATTGTGGTATAAGTCAATACCGAGCGTATGGAAATAAGGCCGCATCCGATCGTAATTCGTTCTATCCCCCATCAGCAGGCTCATAATCAGACGCCACTTCAGGGCAGGCAAGCTATCCGTCATTTGCTTTTGCAGCGATTCATTATCAGATATCATCTGTTTGAAAAACTGCTCCATGTACGTCAGATCGCCGGAACGAACCGATTTCTTACCTGCTACCGACCGAAAGAACAGCTCAAGTGGCCGGAACGTGTAATTGCTTACCGCAAATACAATGACAATCGCCAGCAGGAACATCCCCGCAGTCACGGCCAGAAGTAAGTTGCGGACGAGCTGAAGCGGACGATTCATGACGGGGTCAGGGACGATACTGATGTATTTCCAGCCATTATAATTGGAAGTCAAATAAAAAGTAGTATAGCTTCCACTTTGCGCATGCGTAGTTAGATAACCGCTATTTTTAAATTCACTCAATTTCGGGGCGCCGGGTATCGTGCTTAACGAATGGAAGAGGTGCTCCTTGTTTTGTGAGGAAATAATCGTCCCTTTGTCATTAATGACCAAGGTTTGCCCTGCCCTTTGCTGATCCACATCTTGAATCAAATTGGAAAGCGTGCTTTCCGCAACATTGACAATAATGGCGCCTTTACGGAACTGCGGCAGACTGATCAGCGGATATGTACGGATCAAAGTAATCATATTTTTCTCAATTTGCAGCCCGGAGCTGACCTCGGTTACCTTCCTGGTGTCGAGCCATTCACCGTAGCCCTTCATGCTTACATAAGCATCATGCCATGCCATATCGTAGAAGCTGGACTCGTCCGAATACGTCACATCCGTCAACAAGCTCTTGTTCGCCAGAGAATACAAATAGAACGAAGAAATGTTGCTGTTGGCAAACATCAGCGTCTTAAATCGGGTATTCAGAATGCGGAAATAATTGAGGCGCAGCTCATCACTCGCGTAACGTCCATTCAAGAAAAACTCGACATCCGGTTCTTGTATGAAATTAATCGTACTCGTATCGATTTCACGCAGCATCATTTCAATCTTCTGCTGGCTCAAATGGAGCAGCGCTGTATTCGTGCGCCGCAGCTGATCCTCCATTCCTCCCTTCGAGCTTAAATAGGACAGCCACACCGTTGATGAGATGATGACTAGGAAAAATACACCATAAATCACCTTGAACCTGGCCGAGATGTTACCTTGTAGAAATTTCATGGCTATCTCCTCTGCTAAGCTTAAATGTCAGTTTCATTGTGCAGAAACCTGTTACTCTCCACATGGATTAGGCGCAGCAGCTCAACCAAATCCTGCAGCCGCTTCAATTGCGAATCATATTCTCTTGCCTCCGCTAAACGCTTGATTGCGATCGCTTCGCGGATGAGACCATGCCAACGTCCCGGCAGCAGCGCAAGGCCGTACTCCCCGGTTCGATATCCGCGTGAGCGTCGCGAATCAATTCAATGTCAGACGGGGTTAACGTTCGATTCACAAAGACGAGAAAGTCGATATCGCTCGAGCCTTCGATATAAGCATTGAGTGCAGTAGAGCCATACACATAGATTGCTTCTACGGTATCCGGTATTCGCGTTCGCAGCGATTCGCCTAACCTGTGAATAGCGATACTCACGACTTTCGGTAATCGTTCCGTCATTTCGGTATCCCACCTCGTTATCAGATGATTATATGCGCAACCTAAAGCCAATGACTTCCACTTCTTCTTATTATAAGGATGAAATCCTTCTCCAAGAAGCGAAACTTTCCATATCGATATAGAACGCAATCTGTCAAAGCCAAAAAGGCCGTCTCCCCTCACTAGAGAGAGACGGCCTCAGGCTCTTTCTTTTATTTATCCAGCCATGTTGTTGACGGAATGCTTGGTATCAAAAACAGAAATGTGATCTACTTTGCCGCTTGATTTGGGAATAATAAATTTCAGCTGAAATGCATCGGTTGCTTGATAAATATAAATCATATCATCCCCGTTGACCTTCGTATCCGCTGGTTTTCCTAAAGCTTGTTCAATTTGATTCAATGTTAGTGTTTGCAGCTTGGGTGCGCTGGAGCGAATATCAACGATTTGTTCGCCCTTATTGAAGCCAATAACTGCATTTTTCTTGGTATATGTCGCATAAATCGTACTTCCTACCACATCTTTATGGTCAACTTTCCCCCATGCCTTCTCCACATCATCCGTGAAGCTTGTTTCTGCAGCAAACTCAATGCCAGCCACTTTACCTAACTTTGCCAATTCCAACATCTCTTTAATTTGCTTAGTAACGGACGTTGTTTCTGAGTTAACCGGGTTTACATGGATGTTACCGCTCGGCGTTGATGCCGGCTTCGTTGAAGCAGTTGGAGCTGCACTAGGTGCAGTTGAAGGTTCAACTGCTGCACTAGGTGTGGTGCTGGCTATTGGAGCAGCTTCGCTCGCTGCTGGTTGTTCAGTAGATGTACACGCTGTGAACATGAGCATACTCGCAATTAACATTGGATATGCCACTGCTTGTTTACTATACCTTTTCATCATATGATTTCTCTCCTATATGATTGAGTACTTACAATATACAAACGTTTAAAAGATAGGTAATGTTGCAAAATCATCTAGGTATAGAATAAACGCCGCGAATATCGCGGCGCTTCATAAATGAACGTATATCACCTCATAGGTTGAAAAGCCCTGCGCAGTTCATCCCCGAAGAGCTTGGGCTGTTCCCATGCCGCGAAGTGGCCGCCTTTTACTGGTTAATTGTAGTAAATAAGGTTCGGATACGCCTTCTCCGCCCAGCTCTTCGGCGCTTGATATAGCTCGTCAGGAAAGGCGCTTACGGCGACCGGCAGCGTGACCCCTTTGACACTGAAAAAGGGATGTTTATTCTCCCAATAGAGACGCGCAGATGAGATCGACGTGTTCGTCAGCCAGTAGAGCGTAATATTATCAAGGATATCGTCTCGGGAGAGACCCCCGGGCTTTCCGTCATGAGTTCCAGGCTCTTGCATCATGGTCAAGCATGAAGGCCGCCAAGCCGACTGGCGAATCTGGTAGTCGGGTCAACGTCTGAGGGCGTGAACCCATCATCTGGGAATAGGCAAGCTGCATGTTGAAGAACTTCAGCTGCTCGCACGCGTGCCTCTCATCCCCTGAGAGACCTGACGGACAGCCGCTGCCTGACTGAAGCGCCTTATCAATTACGACTGGGGCACCAGGCATATTGGTGTGAAGGCCAATCAGTCCTTGTGGCTTCTGTACCCCCATCAAATCAGCGATAATGGCCCCCCAATCGATTCATCAATTCTCCGTAGGCTCTTGCGATCCGATCGGGTCCCATCCGGTTGTAGTCGGCTTACTTGAAAAGTAACGCTCCTTTTTGGGAAGCCGTGTATCGAACTAACATTAAGTTCCATTCGAAATAGATTTCTTATGCGGAGATTGCTGAACTAGTCAAATTTCAAAGATACTTTTTCAACAAACTCGTCGCCTCCCTTTGTTATCTTCCAAGTACAGCTGTTGGAAATTGTATTGGTAAATACCTGAATAAATTAAAGAATATTGAAGATTATAGTTATGTATTTCAAAAACAAGGAGGTTCATCCCCTATGTATCAGAACCAAAACATTGCTAGCCAAATTAATCAATGCGAACAAATGCTGAGTCAACTTATGAATCAAACGCAGCAAGCTTCTCAGCTGTATCAACAAATGCTGCAACAAGAGCAACAAAATGCCTTCGTTTTAGAGCAACTTGCTCAAAAAGAACGCCAAGCAGCTCAAATCATTCAATCGGCTCTGCAAGGACACCAAACGGCAATTCAAAAAATGGAGCAAATTTCTCAAATGTGCAGATCGCTTGAACAAAATTTGCAAAATAGCGTTATCGCGAATCAACAACAAAGAATCGACACTTATCCAAATTATAGCTATAGAAATTAAATCTCATATATGCCCTCCTTTAAAGTGGAGGGCTTTTATATTTAACGGCGTGTCATAGGAGAAAGCCCGAGGAATCACCCCCGGGCTTTCTATTTGCCTATTAGCCGCCAGAATTAATATTTGCATCATCAATGCCATTATTGCTGCTTGTCTTTTTGCTATTGCTGCTACTGCTGCTGTTGTTTTGATTATTGCTTTTTTTGCTGGATTGACGCTTGTGTTGATTTGACATGTGATTAGCCCACCCTTAAGCGTAATTTTTAAAGCACATCTATTTTCTGTTGCTAAGGGTGATTATAACCAGCCAATTAATGTGTATGACTGGTCATTCAAATAACGTAAAAAAACCTTACTTAGATTTCTCCTTGTAAGGTTTATAGTCTGCTTGGCAACGTTCTACTCTCCCAGAACCCTGCGGTTCAAGTACCATCGACGCTGGAGGGCTTAACGGTCGTGTTCGAGATGGGAACGC